>NZ_DASVWK010000380.1:0-3325 GCF_036389735.1 Archangium sp.
CGGAAAAGAGAAGAGCGGAAAGCTGGCCGAGAAGTCCCCTCGCATCCACCGTGCCGCCGCCTCTCGGAATGCCGCGACGAAGGCCCGGTACTGCTCACGCAACTCCTTCAATGCCTGGCGCGTCGAGGCATGCCCCAACGGTCGGGGGCTTCGCTTGAGGCGCTCGGGCCGGGTATGCGGGTGTTGTGCCCTCAAGGCCCGCACTCCCAGCACAGGCTTGTCCTGTGCGCGAGCCTCGGCTTCCACCGCCTCCACGAGTCCCCGAACCACGCGCTGCCTCCCCTCCTCCCCCAGTCCTTCCCAGCACGGCAGTGGCGCCACCTCCAACTCCACCAGCTCGGCGATTTCCTCGGCGAAGCGCCCCTCCCCCACTGCCGTGTCCTCGCTCCCCCTCTTGCTCCAGCGCTTCGTCCAGTTGAACCACTGGAACAGTCGCCTCGCCGGCCCCAGCAGCTGCGGTAGACACGTGAGTCCCGGCCACTCGGCACTCCTCTCCACCAAGCCCTCCTTCACTCCATGGGCCAAAACGTAGCGCAACCGCCCCACCAGTGCCGTGTCGTCCAGCACCGGCTCCGCTGAGTAGCGCCGCTCCCAGAAGCCTCCACTCCAGTCCACCAGTCGCCCTACCTTCCTGGAGAGGTTGGCGCGCAGGTATTGCATGAAGCTGGCGAGCGCGGCCCCCCGCGCCCACACCAGCAGGTGGAAGTGATTGGAAGCGAAGGTGAAGGCGTGCAGCCGCACATTCCCGGCGCTCTGCTGGACGGCGCGCGCCAGCACCCCACCCACCACCTCGTTCACCTGCGCGCTGGGACGCAGCAGCAGCCGCCCCTGGAAGCACTTGGACGTCACGAAGTAATAGCCCTCCTCTTTGAACATCCTCAGCGGCCAGCCCATCCCCATCCCCTACGAGCGAGTCGCCAGGCCCCGTGCACCCGGCGAGCCAGCTTCAAGTCCTTGGAAAGACTTGGGGACTCGGAGGGATACCCAGTCTCGTTCCGTGGCTTGAGTCCCTCGTGTCGAATCCTTTGACACCCTCTCCGGCAGTTCGAGATTCCCGTGGTGCAGTGCATTTTGACGATGCCCACGTGAAACAGGCCGACTCTCTCTCCAAGAGGGCGTGTGTCACTGGCCGCAGGCGCATAGACGGATTGATGATGAACGTCCTGGGGTGGGAATGAGAATTCGTCGGCCTGTAGTCGGCACGTTTGAGGAAAGCCGCCTCGTCGCTCCAACCGAGGCGGCTCCATAGGGCCATGTGCCTTACGGCCAGCGCCACACCGGGCTCACTGGGAACTCCCGAGGCATCCGCACTGCACCGGGTTTCGAGCCTTCCCCTGTGGGGACACGCCCCTGCTCTCCGCCCAGTACGAGGCACACGGGGTGTTTCTGCCCGTCGGGCAGCACGGCCAGGGTGTAGCGGCCCAGGACGGCCGGGTGCTTCTTCTCCCCCTCCATCTCGTAGATGCCGGGGCCCGTCCAGAGTCGGCCGTGGAGAAGCGTCCCCTCGGGCAGGCCTCCAGCTCCCTCGACGAGGCGTCCGATAACGGGGCCATCCTGGTAGGTGCCCACCTCGCTGAAGTCGCCGGGCTGGTTGATGTCCACGATGGCCCGAAGCCCGCGGCCCATCTGGACCTTCCACTTCCGGAACATCATCTCCGTTGCGTCCTTGGGGCAGTCCTCGGGCTCCGGAGGCTTCACCTGGGCGGCAGGGCAACCCAGGCCGACGACAGCACACAGCCAGGCGGCGAGGAGACTTGAGGAAGTGGAGCGGAAAGAGGTGGACACGAATGGGCTTCCTTTCTCGGAACGGCCAGACCCAGGCAGCAGTGCCTCGGGCGGGGGGACGAGTGTGGAGCGCACCAGCCACAAGGCAAGGCCGAGCACGGTCAGGCTCGCGAGGAGGACCAAGGGCCACCTTGCACGGCGCGGGCGGCCCGGAGTGACAGTGGCCTCCTGTTGGGCTTCAACCTGGGTGCCCACGTCCTGGGGAGACAGCGGCGCCTCCTGGACCACGCGCGCCGTTTCCGACGGCTGAGCTGGCGGTGCCGCTACCTCTTCGGGCGCTGGCTCCGACGGGCTCGCCTCGGCGGCGAAGAGCGGCACCTTCCAGGCGGGAGAGTTCCTCCCCTGCTCGGCGGCCCTCTCCAATGCCTGGAGCAGCGCCGCGGTGTCGGGGTAGCGGCCCTCCGGCTTCTTCTCTAGCAGCCTCATGGCGATGTCGCTGAGGGAGCGCGGCGCCAGGGGGTTGAGGAGATGGGGCTCCGTTGGGGGCACGGTGGCGATGGCGGCCAGCAGTTCCTTGTCCGGCAGCTCGGGGTTGAAGGGGTGCAGGTCCGAGAGCCCCTGGTAGAGCAGCACCCCCAGTGCGTACAGGTCCGCGGCGGCGCCCCCTTGGAAAGGCTCTCCCCGCTTCAACGCCTCCGTGCGCGTGTAGGCCAGGAGCTCGGGCGGCAGCAAGTGCAGGACGCCCTCGGGGATGCCCAATGTTTTCGTGAGGGCCCCCGGCAGGCGCACGGTGCCGAAGTCGATGAGGAAGGGCCTGCCGTCCTGCCGGCGGATGAGGATGTTCTCCGCCTTCAAGTCCCGGTGGTACACGCCGCGCGCGTGCAATGCCCCCACGGTGCGCACCACGTCGCTGAAGGTGTCCACCAGTCCGGCGGCCTGAGTGGGCTTGCGCCAGCGCCACCGGTGCCAGTCGTCCCCGTCCACGTAGTCGGTGACGATGAAGGGATAGCCCTGGGTGGGGTTGGGCCAGAAGTCCACCGCGTACACGCGCAGCAGGTTGGGGTGGGAGGAGTAGGTGAAGAGGGCAGCCGCCTCCCGGGCCAGCTTCCGGTAGGCGCTCTTCTCCTCCACGTACTCCTCCTCCGGGAGCTCTTCCTGGGCTCCAGAGAGAGGGCGCAACGCCACCTTCATGGAGTAGGGACGGCCGTCCCGCTCCACCTTGAAGACGCGGGAGGAGCCTCCTAGGCCCACCACCTGGACAATGCGCCAGGGCCCCACCATGTGGCCAGGTTGGAGGTGGTCCGGGTGCAGGGTTTCCTTCATGGGCCGGCGCTCCTACAGCTTCACTTTGGGGAGGAGAAGGCGACGGCTGCCGCTCTTGTCCAGCAGTTCCAGGCGGAAGACTTCGTCCACCTTCCAGAAGGGAGCCTCCGTCTCCACCGCCACGAGGCCCTCCTCGCCAGGCGCGAGCCGCGCCTTGTTCATCTCCACGGAGCGCACTTTCACCGGAGTGCCGTCCGCCAGGGTGAGTCGCGCCTCTTCCGGCTCCCAGGGCTTCTGCCCCGGAAGGTTGCGCACACGGACGACGGCAAGCGCCCAG
>NZ_DASVWK010000381.1:0-3846 GCF_036389735.1 Archangium sp.
TTTCGCTGAGGGGGTGGAATGGGCAGACCCATGAAGCGGCGAGTACCCTCACCATCCACTGTGGATATGGCTCTCTCTGGGCCTCCAACTTGAGCCTGTTCTACCCACCCGAGGAAGGCCCCGCCCAGGAGCGCATCCTCCAGGCCCCCATGCTCGCCCGGATACTGCGCGCCATGGCCGTGGCCTGGGAGCCAGAATGGGGGCTCGTCACCTCGCCCGAGCATCGCGACCTGGTGGCGCCGGAAGCCGAGCCCGGCACCTTCGTCAGCTGGCTCATGTACATCTCCCACCGTCGCGGCCCGCTGCCGCCCCTCCCCCCACCCGTCCACGTCGAACCCGTGGAGGACAAAGGCACGCTCGTCATCCTCACCCCCGAGCGCTTCACCGTCTCCAACCCGGCGCACGTGGAGCTGGCCCGCGACGTCTCCGAGCGGCTCGCCCAGGCCGGCCTGCTCACGCCCCTACGGCCCTGCGATGAATGACGCCCTTCATCGACTCGGCTGTCGGGATGGTGTAGAAATCCCGACGATTGTCCGGTCGCGCTTTTCGCGACCGGGAGGGGCGGACGCGACGAAGCACGGCAGACGCGCCAGGTAGCGCGAGCGGTCGAGAGAGGTCCGGAAAAGCATCAGCCTCAGCGCCTCGAGCGCGGGAGCGGCGTTGCGCCGCTCTGGAAGCCAAGCTGGACACTCTCCGCAAGGTAGCCTGTTCTTGGCTCTCTCCCGGTACAGGGCCATGGGCCCCTCGGGGAGCTGAGCCAACGACGCAACCGCCGTTTCCCCAAGGGGCCCATGGCCCTGTACCGGGGAGAGCCGGTGAGGCTACCGTGCCCCAGGTGAGTTGGTGGTGTTGTTCCAGGCCTCCCTCGACCGCTCGCGCCCTCCCCCTCCCCGGATGCAGCCCGCTCGCCTTTCCGAGGTGCCGCGATGACCGCGAAGCTCGAGACGTTCGTCCCCGCCGCGGCCCCCGTCGTGGTGCCGGCCCCCGCGCCCGCTCCTCCCCCAGCCAACGTGCTCGCCCAGCGCGAGGTGACTCAGCGAGAGGAGCAGGCGCGGCTGGCCCGCTGGAAGGCGATTGAAGAGGCCGGGGGCCAGGAGGCCTGGGTCGACGCCGCGCTGAAGGCCCGGGGGCTCTCGCCCGAGCACGAGGACCCCAGCGAGCTCTCCGAGAAGGAGAAGGCGGCCTGGAAGGAGAAGAAGAAGGCCGAGGCCGCCGAGCGTCGCGTGCTCCAGCGCCTGGCGTGGGAGGCGTGGCGCGCCACGCACATCAACCACCTGGGCGCGGGGGTGCACTGGGACGAGTCGGGCAGGCCGGACACCTTCGACCTGAAGGACCGCGAGGAGCGGGCCAAGGCGAACGGGCTGCCGGAGCTGGGCTCGCCGCGGGTATTGGCCAAGGCGCTCGGGCTGAGCGTGACGCGGCTGCGCTGGTTCGCCTACCACCGCGAGGTGGACACGGGGACGCACTACCGCAGCTGGGAGATTCCCAAGCGGGACGGTGGGAAGCGGACCATCACCTCGCCCAAGAAGGAGCTGAAGCAGGCGCAGCGCTGGGTACTGGCCAACGTCGTCGAGCGGCTGCCGGTGCACGGGGCGGCGCATGGCTTCATGGCGGGGCGCTCCATCGTCACCAACGCGCTGGCGCACCAGGGCGCGGACGTGGTGGTGAAGATGGACATCAAGGACTTCTTCCCCTCGGTGACGTGGCGGCGCGTGAAGGGGCTGCTGCGCAAGGGCGGGCTGGCGGAGAACACGGCGACGCTGCTGGCGCTGATGGCCACCGAGGCCCCGCGCGAGGTGGTGCAGTTCCGCGGCAAGACGCTGTACGTGGCCAAGGGGCCGCGCGCGCTGCCGCAGGGGGCTCCGACGTCGCCGGGAATCACCAACGCGCTGTGCCTGCGCCTGGACAAGCGGCTGTCGGCGCTGTCGAGGCGCCTGGGCTTCACCTATACGCGCTACGCGGATGACCTGACGTTCTCCTGGCGCGCGAGCCGGAAGGCCAAGGCGAAGGCACCGGTGGCGGTGCTGGTGGCGCGGGTGGAGCGGATCCTCGAAGCGGAAGGCTTCCGGGTGCATCCGGACAAGACGCGGGTGATGAAGCCGGGAAACCGCCAGGTGGTGACGGGGCTCGTCGTGAACGAGGCCGCGAAGGGCCAGCCCGGGGCGCGGGTGCCGCGCGAGGTGGTGCGCCAGTTGAGGGCCGCGCTGCACAACCGGGAGAAGGGCAAGCCGGGCAAGGAAGGCGAGACGCTCGAGCAGCTCAAGGGCATGGCCGCCTTCATCCACATGACGGACCCGGCCAAGGGCCGTGCGTTCCTGGAGCGACTCGCCGCGCTGGAGAAGCGCAGGGCTTAACGAGCACATATCACTTGCTTCACAGCAAGAAAGGTCTTGCGAGCCATGGCGACCCCTAAGCAGTCCTCAACCCGGGCAGCAAAACACGTATCAGTGCGCACCAAGGATGCACCGGCAATGCCGCTGGCCTGGGTAGCTCAAGCATGGCTGAAGAAAGGTGGGAATAAGAGTACTCCTCAAGCAGCGACACTTGTAGTCCACCTTGTGTCAGTGAATGAGAGGTACTCAACCCGTGTGTCAGCGCGGCTACGGCTGATGCGCGCGATCGGGGGAAAGTTTGGTGGACTGATGCCCCGAGCCATGGACTCACTCTGGATCTATCCTGGAGGGTTCTTCGGTTTCGACGCGCGCAGATTCTATGAAGGCGACAGCGCTAAGGCGTGGAAGGGAGTGCAGTCCTTCTCTGACAATCACATCAAAAATGTGATCAGAGCACACCCTGCCAAATCAACCATCACGTTCGGAGCCGACAATTCCCAGCAGCGGCAGCGACTGCTCGTCTGTGGCAGTTCCGTCAATACCCTCAAGGTTCTCCGCAGCGACACTGACCTCACGTATCGTCAGTTGAGCGTTGGGGGTGGATTGAAGGCTGCATTTTTCGTGTGTGGCGAGTTCACTGGAAGTTGGACCTCCGCAAACGGGCCCTATTTCGGAAATAAGGTACTGACCCGACCGGCCTCCAAACTGTCGGGTTGTGACTTGCTCATCGATCTAGCCCACAGCCGCGTTCGACGGACCATCTACCGGCCGCCCACGCACCGTCACGTACATCAGCTTCAAATGCTGCGCTTTGCGCAGCGAGGAGCGGCCTTTTTGGCACACCACCATGGTGGAGAAACCACCATGGGCCGGCCGACGACGGACTGCTCTCCCCACTGGATCGCCTACCGAGGCGACAATGCACTCGATAATGTCGCCGCAGTCGTCCGCATCGAGCCGAGCGATCTGCCATGAGTCGATGGCTTCTCAAGCCCGACGAGCTGTGGAGTTGGCCTGAACTGAGAAGCCAACAGGCCCTGCCAAGGAGTCCCGGTGTCTATGGCTGGTACTTCAAGGGCCTCTCAAAGCATGTGCCCCTCTCGACCTGCCACAAGCACGATGGGTGGTCACTCGCCTACGTCGGCATTGCCGCCAGCCGCCCGCGTGCTGAGCGCGTCAAAAGTATACAGACGCTTCACAAGCGGATTGGCGTCCACTTCACCGGCAATGCCTGTGGCTCGACGCTGAGGCTGAGCCTCGGTTGCCTGCTAGCGAGCAAGCTCGGCATCGAGCTTCGTCGCGTCGGCTCTTCTGGCACGCGGCTTACTTTCGATCTGAATGCGGGGGAGCAGAAGCTCTCCGCGTGGATGGTGGAGCATGCACGTGTGGTGTTCATCGAGCACCCGAGACCGAGAGAACTCGAAGAAGAGCTGATTCGCGAGCTAGACCTGCCCCTCAACCTTGAAAGCAACGACCAGCACCCCTTCCACGAAACCTTGTCGAAGCTTCGAGC
>NZ_DASVWK010000382.1:0-23292 GCF_036389735.1 Archangium sp.
TGCCGGTGCGGGCGGGGGATCTGCTGCTCTGGAGCCAGTTCGAGACCAGGCCCGAGAAGCAGGTGAGCGGAGCCACCACGCCCTGACAGGCCCCGTCACATCTCCAGGCCCGCTCCTCTGTCCATTCCGAGGGGCTAGCGCAGCAGCGCGAGGACGATCGGCGGGAGCGCCAGCACGCCCGCGAAGATCGCCACCCCGAGGAGTGCCTGCTGGTTGCGTGCGCCGTCGAGCGCATCCAGCACGCGCTCGTTGAGCTCCTGCTCGGCGCGCTCGCGGAGCCGGGCGAGCGTCAGCTCGGCGAGCCCCGTGTCGCGGGTCTCCTCTCCGATGAGCTCGATGAGCTGGGCCTCGAGCCGGCGGCACAGCCAGAGTTTGATGCGCCGGAGGAGGGCGCGCGAGAGTCCCCGGGCGCCGCCTTCGATGTCGTCGCTGGCGCTGTAGTCGGTGATGGCCTGGCGCAGCGTCTGCCTCACCGCCTGGATGGGCAGGGGCTTGCGCAGGATCTCCGGGGTGTCCGCGCGGGCCGCCAGGAGCGCCGCCCGCGAGAACACGCGCTCCAGGATGTGCTGGGTGAGCTTGTGCTGCTCCACGAGGTTCATCGCCACGCGCCCGATGCCCCGCCACATTCCCGCGGTGCCGAGGCCGAAGGCCCCCCCGCCCGCGTAGGCCAGGAGCAGGACATAGACGAGGTACCGCCAGGGCTCCCAGGGGTGCGCGAGCAGCCCGGTGCCCTTCTCGATGAAGAAGGCGACGACTCCGAGCCCCAGGCCGAGGGCCCCGAGCCCCACCACCCGCGTGGTGACGGTGGCCGCGGCGGTGACACCCGACTTGCCTATCGAGGCCGCCAGGGTGAGGGGGTTGCGCTGCTCGGGAGTCGGGGTGGACTCCGCCTGGGTCTCCGGGGTTCGGGCCAGCTGGCCCCCGTGGGTCGACATGGACACAGCATGCCACCAGCCGGCTCAGATGGCGAAGTCACCCAGGAAGACCCGGGCCATGCGCACATCGGCCTGGACGCAGTCCCCCTCGACCACGCCCAGATCGTCGAACTCGGCGCGGGGCACCTCGACGGTGACCGTCTCCCCGGAGGGCAGCTTGAGCAGCACCTTCACGTAGCCGCCCACCGCCTTCAGCCGCGCGACCCGGCCCGTGGTGGGCTCGGTGGAGCCCCGCGCGGGCTTGACGAGCTTGATGTCATGCGGCCGGACGAAGGCATGGACCTCCTCGCCCTCCCGGGCGGTGCCCGGGGCCGCCATCACGAGCGAGCCCACCTCGGCCCGGCCCGAGCGCACGTGCCCCCGCAGCACGCTGGTGCCGCCCACGAAGGAGGCGACGAACGACGTGGCCGGCCGGTCATAGATGTCCTCGGGAGGCCCGGCCTGGGCCACGCGCCCCTCGGACATCACCACCACGTGCTGGGAGATTTCCAGCGCCTCCTCCTGGTCATGGGTGACGAGCAGGGTGGTGACGCCCGTGCGCTCGTGCAGGGACTGGAGCCACTCGCGCAGTTCCACGCGCACGCGGCTGTCGAGCGCGCCAAAGGGCTCGTCCAGCAGCAGCAGCTTGGGGCGGATGGCGAGCGCCCGGGCGAAGGCCACGCGCTGCCGCTGGCCGCCGGAGAGCTGGCCGGGATGGCGCTTGCCCAGCTCCTCCAACTGCACGAGGCGCAGCATCTCGTCCACGCGCGCCTCGATGTCGGCGCGGGATTGCCGGCGCGTCTCCAGGCCGAAGGCGATGTTCTCCCGCACCGTCATGTGCTTGAAGAGGGCGTAGCTCTGGAAGACGACCCCGATGCCGCGCTGCTGCACGGGCAGGTGGGTACAGTCCACGCCCTCGATGCGCACCGAGCCGGAGTCCGGCAGCTCCAGCCCGGCGATGAGACGCAGCAGGGTGGACTTGCCCGCGCCCGAGGGCCCGAGCAGGGTGGTGATGGCGCCGGAGGGCGCGTGGAACGACACGTCCGAGACGGCGGGCGTGCCCGTGGCGGTGAAACGCTTGGTGACCTGCTCGACGATGACGCTCATGGGGCCTCGGCCCTCCACTCGACGTACTTCTTGATGGCCAGGGTCACCAGCGCGAGCACCGTGAGCAGCGAGGCCACGGCGAAGGCACCGGCGAGGTTGTACTCGTTGTAGAGAATCTCCGCGTGCAGCGGCAGCGTGTTGGTGGCCCCGCGCACGTGCCCGGAGACGACCGAGACGGCGCCGAACTCACCCATCGCGCGCGCGTTGCACAGCAGGACGCCGTAGAGCACGCCCCACTTCACCTTGGGCAGGGTGATCTGGAAGAACATGCGCCAGCCGCTCGCTCCCAGCGTGAGCGCCGCCTCCTCCTCGTCGCTGCCCTGCGCCTGCATGATGGGCAGCACCTCGCGCACGACGAAGGGGAACGTGACGAACACCGTGGCCAGCACGATGCCGGGCACGGCGAAGATGATGTGGATGTCGTGCTCGACGAGCCACGGCCCGAACCACCCCTGCCTGCCGAAGAGCAGCACGAAGACGAGCCCCGCGATGACGGGCGAGACGCTGAAGGGCAGGTCGATGAGCGTGAGGAGCACATCGCGACCGCAGAAGCGGAAGCGGGCGATGAGCCACGCGGCGGAGAGCCCGAAGGCCAGGTTGAGCGGCACGGCGATGGCGGCGGCCAGCAGCGTGAGGCGGATGGCGGAGAGGGACTCGGGCTCCTGGATGGCCTCGAGGTAGGCGCCCACGCCCTTCTGGAGGGCGTAGCTGAAGACGGCCACCAGCGGGACGACGAGGAAGAAGCCCAGGAAGGCGAGCGCCATGCCGATGAGCAGCCAGCGCACGGGGGCCGCCCCGGAGAGGACGGTGCGCTTCTCTCGGCGCGCCACGAAGGTGGTCGGGTGCATGGGCTATCCGGGCCGGACTTCGAACCGGCGCTGGGTCCAGCGCTGGAGCAGGTTGACGGCGAGCAGGAGCGCGAAGGAGGCGGTGAGCATCACCCCGGCGATGGCCGTCGCGCCCGCGTAGTCGTACTGCTCCAGCCGGGTGACGATGAGCAGCGGGGCGATCTCCGTCTTCATGGGCATGTTGCCGGAGATGAAGATGACGGAGCCGTACTCGCCGATGGCCCGGGCGAAGGACAGGGTGAAGCCGCTGAGCAGCGCTGGCAGCACGCTCGGCAGGAGCACGTGGGTGAAGGTCCGCCAGGGCGAGGCGCCGAGGGTGGCGGCGGCCTCCTCCACGTCGGCGTCGATGTCCTCCAGGACGGGCTGGACGGTGCGCACCACGAAGGGCAGCCCGATGAAGGTGAGCGCCACCACGATGCCCAGGGGGGTGAAGGCCACCTGGATGCCGAGCGTCTCCAGGACGCGCCCGTACCACCCGTTGTGGGAGTAGAGGGTGGTGAGGGTGAGCCCGGCCACGGCGGTGGGCAGGGCGAAGGGCAGGTCCACCAGCGCGTCCACGAGGCCTCGGCCCGGGAAGCGGTAGCGCACCAGCACCCAGGCCACGAGCAGGCCGAAGACGGCGTTGACCAGCGCGGCGAGGAAGGCGGCGCCGAAGCTGAGCCGGTACGCGGCGAGCACGCGCGGCGAGGCCACCGTCTCCCAGAACTGGTCCCAGGTGAGGGTGAACGTCTTGAGGAAGAGGCCGGACAGCGGCAGCAGGACGATGAGGCCGAGGTACAGCCAGCTCAGCCCCATCGTCAGTCCGAAGCCCGGCAGGACGCGGCGTCGTGCGCTCATGGCGTGGGCTCTGGGCTACCTGGCCTGGGGGAGGTAGAGCGCGTCGAAGCTGCCGCCGTCGTCGAAGTGCGCCCGCTGCGCCTGCTTCCAGCCGCCGAAGACCTCGGTGATGGTGAAGAGGCTCACGGTGGGGAAGCGGCTGGCGTGCTTCGCGGCGACCGTCCGCGAGCGGGGCCGGAAGTAGTGCTTCGCGGCGAGCTCCTGGCCCTCCTCCGAGTAGAGGAACCGCAGGTAGGCCTCGGCGGCGGCGCGAGTGCCCTTGCGGTCGACGTTCTTGTCCACGATGGACACGGGCGGCTCGGCGAGGATGCTCACCGAGGGGACGATGATTTCGAACCGGTCCTTGCCCAGCTCCTGGGTGAGGAGGAAGGCCTCGTTCTCCCAGGCGATGAGCACATCGCCGATGCCGCGCTCGGCGAAGGTGGTGGTGGCGCCACGTGCCCCCGAGTCCAGCACGGGGACGTTCTTGAAGAGCTGGGTGATGAACTCGCGGGCCTTCGCCTCGTCGCCACCGCTCTTGCGCAGCGCATGGCCCCAGGCGGCCAGGTAGTTCCAGCGCGCGCCGCCGGACGTCTTGGGGTTGGGGGTGATGACGGCCACGCCGGGCTTCACCACGTCCTCCCAGTCGCGGATGCCCTTGGGGTTGCCCTTGCGCACCACGAAGACGATGGTGGACGTGTACGGCGAGCTGTTGTTGGGCAGCCGCGACTGCCAGCCCTCGGGCAGGAGGTTGGCCTTGTCGTGCAGCATGTCCACGTCATACGCGAGCGCGAGCGTGACGACGTCGGCGTCCAGTCCCTCGATGACGGCGCGCGCCTGCTTCCCCGAGCCCCCGTGGGACTGCTTGATGGAGACCTTCGTGCCGTGCTGCGCCTCCCACTGCCTGGCGAAGGCGTCGTTGACGTCCGTGTAGAGCTCGCGCGTCGGGTCGTACGAGACGTTGAGCAGTGTGATGGGCTCGGCCTGCTCGGCGGCGGGCTTCGAGCAGCCACCGAGCGCGGGCACGACGGACAGCAGCACGGTCAGCAGCGCGGCGGTGGAGCGGAAGTGCGACGACTTCATGGGGTACCTCTGATGCGAGGGTGGCCGCGAGGTACCGGAAGCGTGAAAGCCCACCGTCCCTCACGGGGGGGGTGGGCTCTCCAGGACACGCGACCGTCAGCCCTCAGGCTTCCGGCGGACGAGCACCCACCCCTGGCGGTCGACGGCAACAGGCCATGTGCATGGACTGGGGGGTGGGCATGGACGGAGGACAAGGTGCCCGAGGCGGCATCCGCTTGTCAAGAGGACTGTCCGTTATGGCGGATGAGCGTGGCTCTCGGGGGGAGCACGGGGGGTGACCCGAGACCCGGTATCCTGCGATGCTGGGGATTCACGGCTCGGAAGGGAGCAGTGCATGGCGGACAGGAAGAAGAACCTCGGGCGTGAGCGGATGCTCGACTTCTCCGCCCTGCAAGAGGACGAGGAGCGGGACTCTTCCTGGGACATCCCGACGGACGTGCGGGCCAACCAGACGCGCGTGGCGCCCATCCAGGACGATGCGACGCGCCCCCTGCTTCAGCCGCCGCCGCCGGAGGAGGAGGAGGTGCCGGAGCTGCGCACGGCGTTCTCCAGCCGGGCGGTGCTGATCGCGGACCTGCTGCGAGACAAGTTCTCCCGGCGCTTCTTCGGACGCTCGCCGTACCGGGTGCTGCGCGTCGACGCGCCGGAGGGGCCCAGCACGGCGGGAGGGCTCCTGGCGCGGCAGTCCATCTCGCTCGTGGCCAGGCAGGGAGCGGCGCCCTCGGTCGTCTGCGGCTGGGTGGACACCTCGAAGAGCGAGGCGCAGCTGCGCGGCTACGAGTCCGTGGCCAGGCGCTACGAGTCCCACCACGGCACGCCCCTGGACCTCTCGCCGGAGCACTACGAGCGCTTCCTCGATGAGGTGGTGGAGACGCTGTCGTCGGGCGGCATCAAGGTGCGGGTGCTGGTGCTGGACGAGCAGGTGGCGGGACCGGGACAGGCCCAGGGGACGGCGCCGAGGGGCGCGCCCGCTCGGGCCAGCCGGGGCGGGTGGGGCAAGGGCCTGCTGGTGGTGGGCTTCGCGTTGGGACTGGTGGCGGGCAGGTGGGTGCCGTGGGACAGGGTCGACGCGACCGTGGCCCGGGCGCTGTCCATGGTGTCGGCCCAGGTGGGTGCGAAGCGCTGACGCCGAGTGCTGGTGCCCTCGGCGCGAAAACATGGCATGAGGCGCCTCCCCAGGAAGGCGCCCGTGAACGTGGGCAATCGGACATCGCGCGGGTGGTAGCTCCGACGTGGGGTCGGTGGGCGCCGGTATGATCGCTGGGGGGGTTACGGAGACACGATGGATTGGAGACTTCCCAAGGGCGTGACGCGGATGGTGTTGGTGCGGCACGGCCAGCCGGCGGAGGAGATGCGAGGGCGGTGCTACGGGCGGCTGGACGTGGGCCTGTCGTCCACGGGACGGTTGCAGGCCGAGCGGGCCGCGCGCTTCCTGGCCGAGGCCCCGCTGCTGCGCATCTACACGAGCCCGCGCCGCAGGGCGCTGGAGAGTGCGGCGCCGCTGGCGGAGCTGAAGGGGATGGCGGTGGATACGGAGGAGGCCTTCCGGGAGATCGATTTCGGCCTCTTCGAGGGGCTCACGTACGAGGAGGCGGAGCAGCGCCACCCGGAGGTGTACGCGCAGTGGATGGCGCACCCGACGCGGGTGCGATTCCCGGGGGGAGAGAGCTACCCGGAGATGCGCGAGCGGGTGAGGGCGGCGGGGCGGGCGCTGCGGACGCGGCACGCGGGGGAGACGTTCGTGCTGATGTCGCACGGCGGGGTGAACCGGACGCTGCTGGCCGAGGCGCTGGGCATGCCGGACGAGAACCTGTTCCGATTGGAGCAGGGGTACGCGGCGGTGAACATCATCGACTTCTACGGTGATGAGCCCATGGTGAAGCTGGTGAACGTGACGTTCGGCTAGGCGTGGGCCCCTCCGGGTGGGGGGCACCTCTGATGGCGGGCCGGGGAGTTGGGTAGACTGGCCCGTCATGGAAGCCCCCGCTCCCCAGGCGTCGCACTCGTCCCGGTTGCTGCAGGACTACCTCAACCAGGACGTCATCCCTCGCGAGATGTCCATCGCGCGCTTCATGCGCGGGATGATGGTGCTGTGCTGCGTGGCCTCGCTGCTGCTCATCGGGGTGATTGGCCGGGGCCTGTCGCTGAGCCTCGCGGGGCTGACGGCCTTCCTGGTCGTCTACTACACCCTCATGCTGCGGGCGCTGCGCGCGGGGGAGTTCCACCCGGCGATGCAGTGGGTGGACAGCGCGGTGACGGTGTCCATTCCGACGGTGGCGTGCATCATCGACGTGTACTTCCACGGTGCGGTGTACGCGCTCACCACGCCCCCCATCGTGGCCTGGGGTGCGCTCATCGTGGTGTGCGCGCTCCGGGCGGGCAAGACGCTGGTGTACGCGGCGGCGGGGCTCGCCGCGCTGGAGTACCTGTCGCTGTACGTGTTCGTCTTCCAGCCCCGGCTCCCGCCCGAGCCCCTGAGCACCCTGACGTTCCCGATGGTGTTTCTGCGCTGCGTGTTCCTCTTTTCCTACGGGCCGCTGACGGCGACGCTGGCCAGCCACATCCTGCGCAAGGCCGAGGAGGCACTGCGTGCCATCCGCGAGAAGGACGTGATGGGGAAGTACTTCCTCCACGAGCGGCTGGGGGCGGGCGGCATGGCCGAGGTGTTCCGCGCCACCTACAGCCCGGAGGGCGGCTTCGAGAAGCAGGTGGCGGTCAAGCGCATCCTCCCGGCGTACGCGGACAACGAGGAGTTCCTCGCCATGTTCCGGCGCGAGGCGGAGCTGGGCTCGCTGCTCATCCACCCCAACATCGTGCAGGTGCTCGACCTGGGGCGGCACCAGGGCACGGTCTTCCTGGCCATGGAGTTCGTGGACGGCATGCCGCTGAGCTCGCTGCTGCAGCGGGTGCCCCGGAAGCGGCTGCCCCCGGCGGCGGTGGCCTATATCGGCGCGGAGGTCGCCGCCGCGCTGGTGTACATGCACGGCCGTACCGGCTCCAACGGCGAGCCGCTGGACCTGGTGCACCGCGACCTCAACCCGCCCAACCTCCTGCTCTCGCGCATCGGCGAGGTGAAGGTGTCGGACTTCGGCATCGCTCGGGCGGCCAACCGGGTGGCCCTCACCCAGGCGAAGACGGTGCGCGGCAAGGCGGGCTACATGGCGCCGGAGCAGGCCTACGGAAGGCCCCTGGATGGGCGGGCGGACCTCTTCGCGCTGGGCCTCACCCTGCATGAGCTCCTCACCGGCGAGCGGGCCTTGCAGGGCGACAGTGAGGCGGAGCTGATGGTGGCCTCCACCCGGCAGGAGCTGCTGCCTCCCTCCCGGTTCGTGACCGGCGTCTCGGCCGCGCTGGACGCCATCATCATGGGGCTGCTGCAACACGACCGGGAGCAGCGCACGCCCTCGGGCGAGGTGCTCCAGCGCCAGTTCATGGCGCTCACCGGCCTCGAGGCTCCCTACCCCCACGGGCGGCAGCAGCTCGTCGAGGCCTTGCGCCAGGCCACCACCCAGACGTCCCCGGCCATCCGGCCCCTCCAGCTCACGCCGGACATGGCCCTCACCGAGCAGTCCGCGGCGCTCCCGGACACCCGCGTCGTCAAGCGGTAGGGGCGCGCCGGCGGGAGCGAGGGTGCCCGGGGCCCGGGACACCCTCTCTCCCCCTGACGTCAGCGCTTCGCCACCTCCACGGGCACCCGCTCCACCTTCAGCGTCGTGGGGCCCTCCAGCGTCAGGTACGGCTTGAGCTTGAGGAACTGCTTCTTGCCGAAGCCCTTCACCCGCACCAGCTCCTCGATGCGCTTGAAGGCCCGCTTCTGCCGCCAGGAGAGGATGCGCTGCGCGGCCTTCGGCCCCACGCCCGGCAGCAGATCCAACTGAGCCACCGTCGCCTCGTTCAGGTTCACCAGCCCCGAGTACTGGGTCCGCGGCTTGCCCTGCGCCGCCTCGGAGGCCCCGGGCCCCAGCAGCACGAGGCCCAGCACCACCGCCACCATCCACCCCCACCCATGCGCGCTCACGAGTGGCCTCCCACCGGCAGCGAGTCCAGCCCGCCGTCGAGCCCGTAGCGCCCACCACCACCGCCGCCCGCCTGCGCCGTGTCGCGCTTGTCCGCGGCCTCGCGCACGTGCAGCTTCCCGTCCAGCGGCAGCACGTCCAACAACACGTTCAGCGAGCCGTCCTTGTTCACGAAGGCGCTCCCCGCGCGCACCCAGATGCTCCCGCCCTTGCCCTCGCGGATGGAGAACACCGCCAACCGCTTCCCCGCCGTCAACATCAACCACCTCGTGCTTCACCTTCGCGCCTCCATTGGCGCGGTCCCCGTCACCAGAGCAGCGGCCATGCCAGCGGGGTTTCCCTCTGAGGGTGTGTCACGGGGGCGTACAGCCGCGCACGAAAAGTCCCGCTCCCGAGACTCCTTCCGCACCCGGTGAAGGGGACTGGCCCCGCGCGATCACCGTGCACACCCTCTCCTTCCCCCCGGGTGGTGGAGGGTTGTTCCCGTGCATCTGAAGTTCTCCGTGCTGGCCTCACAATTCCTCGAAGATCCCAACGCTGTCCGCCGCTCGGTGTGCTGGCCGGTGCTGGTGTGGGAGGCTCCCCCCATGGGCGTGCGTCCCCTCTTCACCCGCAGCACCCTGACGGGGATGTCGCTGAGCCGGCCCACCGTCGCCGAGCCGCTCGTGCTCGAAGTGCGCAAGCGCACACACGCCCTCAGCCTGGACGCGCCCATCACCCTGGGGCGCACGCCGGACAACGACGTGGTGGTGGAGGACCCCACCGTCTCGCGCGTCCACGCCACGTTCCACGAGGAGCGGCACACGGGCGTCTGGTACGTGAAGGACGACGGCAGCCACAACGGCACCTGGCACAACGGGACGATCCTCATCCCCGGCCGGGACACGCCGCTCTTCGAGCGGGGCTCGCTGCGCTTCGGTGACGTGATGGCGACCTTCCTCCACTTCAACGCCTTCAATCAGTTCATCCTCGACTGGCTGGCCCGCCACTCCCGAGGCTCCCGGATGACGCACGTCACCGACGGTGGCTTGACGCGCGGGGGTTGAGCCCCTAGGAAGGGTCCGCCCTTGGGTGCCCATGTCGGGCTTTCAAGAGGGAAGCCGGTGGAAGTCCGGCGCGGTCCCGCCACTGTGACCGGGCAGCCCTGCCCGGGAGTCAGGAGACCTGCCCAGGGGTGCGGGTGAGCAATCCCGCCATGGCCTTCTCTCTTCGATGGAGAGAGCGGAAGGCGGACCCATGCGGTGGTGGCACCTCGCCGGGCGGCTTCTCTGCCTGGCGCTCAGCACGAGCGGGCCCGCGCTCGCACAGCAGTCGACGGAGCCCCTGCTCGTTCCCACCGCGGAGGTGGTGGAGGCGCCCGTCGCCGACGAGCCCCCGGACTCGGCCGCGCGCAGGGATCCGAGCGGCGCCCTCACCGTCATCCCCGTGGACGAGTTCGGCGGCGCGGCCCGGGACACCGCGGCGATGCTGGCCACCGCTCCGGGCGTCACGCTCCAGGACGCGGGCGGCTACGGGCAGAGCAAGAGCCTCGTGGTGCGCGGCGCGTCCTCCAACGGAACGCTCGTGCTGCTCGACGGCATCCCCCTCAACGGAGCGGGCGGAATCGCGGATCTCTCGCGTGTGCCCGTGGCGCTCGCCGAGCGCTTCGAGGTGCTGCGTGGGGGAGCTGGGGCCCGCTACGGCTCGGGTGGGTTGGGCGGTGCCATCAACATCATCACCCGCCGTCCCGGGAAGAGCCCGCGCGTGGCGGGGGAACTCTCCTACGGGAGCTGGGACACGGCCACGGGGTGGCTGTCGGCCTCGGGGCCGCTCGCGGGGGGCGAGGCGCTGCTGCTCGTGCATGGCGGCACGTCCAGCGGGCGCTTCCCGTACTCGTTTGATCCCAGCCCCACGCTGCCCGGGGACGCGCTCCTCGAGCGACGGCGCACCAACAACGACGCACGGGGGGCGGGGGCCCTGCTGCGGCTGCGGCGAGAGCTGGGCGGGGGCTTCTCCGCGGATCTGCTGGGCGAGCTGTCCCTGGACGAGCGGGGCCTCGCCGGCACCGCGCAGAACCCGAGCGAGGACGCGCGGCAGTCCGGCGGGCGCGGCTCGGCCAGCCTGAGGATCGCGGGCACGTTGCCGGGAGGTGTGCGGACGAACGCGCGCGCGTACTTCCGGAGGGACCGTCTGGCGCTGTCCGGAGGCCCGCTGGGGCTCCAGGGCGCGCAGGTGCAGCGGGTGGGTGGGGTGGAGTTGGAGGGGCAGACGCTGCTGGGGGAGTGGAACGCCCTGTCCGCGGTGGTGAGCGTGGGCGGCGAGTCCGTGTCGGCGGCGGAGACGAACGAGGCCTCCCAGGGCGAGCCGGCGTGGTTGCGCGCGAGCGTGATGGCGATGGACGAGCTGCTGCTGTGGGACGGGCAGCTCATCGTGGCGCCTTCGCTGCGGGTGGAGCGTGCGGGCCCGTACACGCTGCTGTCCCCGAAGGTGGGCGTCACCGTGCCGTTGCCCTCGGGCTTCGAGCTGCGCGCCAACGGGGGCCGCTCCCACCGCGCGCCCTCCTTCCTGGAGCTGTACGTGCGCCAGGGCACGCTGCTGCCCAACCCGGACCTGCGCCCCGAGAGCGCGCTGTACGCGGACACGGCGGTGGTGCACCGCTCGGGCGCGTCCTTTGCCTCGGTGGGAGGCTTCGTCAGCCTCTACCAGGACCTCATCTCCTACGAGGCCTACCCACCCGGCGCCGCGAAGCCCTACAACTTCGCCAGCGCGCGCGTGATGGGGCTGGAGGCCGAGGGCGAGTGGCGACCGCACCCGCTCCTCTCCGGCACCTTCAGCTACACGCTGACGATGTCGAGCGACCTGCAACGGGACGGGCGCTTCTACCTGCGCGAACTGCCCTACCGTCCACGCCACAAGCTGGCGGCTCGGGTGATGGGAGGGCCCCGGTGGCTCACGGGCCGCGTGGAGGCGGTGGCCCAGTCCGCTCACTTCCTCTCCCGGGATGGGGCCATGTCGCTCCCCGGACGCGCCTTCTTCCACGCGGGGCTGGCCAGTACCTTCGGCTCCCGCACCGAATTCACCGTCTCCTGCGAGGTGAAGAACCTCCTCGATGCGCGCGCCGAGGACTTCGTCGGCTACCCGCTCCCGGGCCGGGCCGTGTACCTGTCGGTGGCGGGAGCGTTCGGGCCGGCTTCTCGTGCGGAGGCTCCATGAAGAGGGACGTGCTGCTGCTGGGGGTGCTCTCCCTGCTCCTCGCGGGGTGCCCGGACGAGGCGCCCCTGTGCTCCGAGGGACAGAGGCGGTGTGGCGAGGCGTGCGTGGACCTCTCCAGCGCTTCCTCGGACTGCGGCGCCTGCGGCGTGGCGTGTGCCGGCACCGAGGTATGTGTCGAGGGCTCCTGCCGCTGCCGTTCGGGTGCCTCGCTGTGTGGGGAGCGGTGTGTCGTCACCGCGTCGGACCCCGCCCACTGTGGTGGCTGTGCCGGTGCGGGCGGGCGCGTCTGCGCACCAGACGAGGTGTGCGAGCGGGGCGAGTGCAAGGCCACGTGTACCCTGGCGACTTCCGAGCGCTGTGAGCGCTCGTGCGTGGATCTCGACACGGATGCGTTCCACTGTGGCGCCTGTGGCAACGTGTGCGCGGATGCCCGGAGCTGCCGCGGTGGCACCTGCACCTATGATGTCGTCGCCGCGTGCTTCAACACCGGGCAGGTGGTGGGCCTCCAGGCGGGGCCGGACGTGAAGGGCCCCAGCATGGCGGTGGGCACGAGCCCCCAGACCGTCGCGCCCATGCAGGACGTGCTGCTGGTGCTCGATGCGTCCATGCGGCTGCTCCAGGCGCGGCTCTCCGACTACGGCGTGCTGCCCGCGCGCAACACCACCGGGCTGGTGCCCAACCACCTGCTGGTGCGCGACCCCTACGTCTTCATCCTCAACTCCACGAGCAACACCCTCCAGGTGCTCCGGCGCGACGAGGCGCCCGCCAGCGGCCCCGGCCCGCGCTTCCCCGATGGCATCACGCTCACCAACGTGGCCAGCGTGAACTTCGGTGAGAACACCAACCCGTACGGGTTCACCGAGCTGGGCCCGGACGTGTACGTCACCCTGCTGGGCAACCTTCAGACGGCCCCGTCCGCGGGGGGCAGGGTGGCCCGTGTCTCGCTGTCCGACCCCACCGCCCCGAGCATCACGGATGTCTTCGCGCTGCCCACGGGCGAGGCCCTCCAGCCCTTCCCGGGGCGCACCACCGCTCCCGCGCCCGCAGGCATCGCCGCGCACCGGGGCCGGGTGTACGCCGCCCTCGGCAACCTGGACCCCAGGGACTTCACCGTGGGAGGGCCCGGCTTCCTGGCCCGCATCGACCCCACCTCTCGCGCGGTGGACCTCATCGAGCTCGGTGAGGGCTGCCTCAATCCGTTCTGGGTCGTCTCCGTGGGCGAGCGGCTGCTCGTGAGCTGTAGTGGTGGGGCGACCTATGACCGCGACTTCAACCTCATCGACGTGAGGGGGACCGGGCTGGTGCTGCTCGGCGCGGAGGATCGCGTGGTTGCCTCGCTGCCGCTGAAGTGCCCGGAGGGAACGTCCTGCCCGCTCCCCTCCGCGGGCCGGTTCTCCGTGGTGGGCAACCGCGCCTACGTGGGCGACAACAACGCGGGCCGCATCTTCGTCCTCGAGGTGGCGGGCGACACGCTCGTGGAGCGGCGAGGGCTCGGGCCCGGTGCCGAGCCGCCGATCCTCGCCTGCCCGCGCGCCAGTGGCCCCTCCCTCGTTGGTGACGTCGTCGCGATTCCCTGAGCCTCCCCCATGAAGACCCGTCTCATGCCTTTCGTCCTGCTCATCACCCTGTGCCTCGCCCCCCTCGCGCGTGCCGAGCCCCCCAAGGGAGGCGCGCGCTTGCTGGGCCCCAAGCCCCCCGAGAAGGTGAAGCGGGTGGTGACGATCGCCCCGTCCCTCACGGAGACGGTGCTGGCGCTCGGGGCGGGGAGCACCCTGGTGGGCGTCTCGCGCTTCGACGAGGCGAAGGAGGTGGCCCACCTGCCGCGCGTGGGGGGCTTCGTGAACCCCTCCATCGAGGCGGTGGTGACCCTGAAGCCGGAGCTGGTGCTCGTGCAGCCCAACCCTGGCAACCAGCGAGCCGTGGAGACGATGGCCGAGCTCGGCGTGCCCGTGCTGCTGCTGCCGCTCAATACCGTCGCGGATACCCTGGAGGCGCTGCGAGTGGTGGGGAAGACGGTGGGGAAGGAGAAGGAGGCCGAGGCCCTCGTCCAGCGCATCGAGTCCTCCCGGGCTCGCATCCGTGAGGCCGCCAAGGGAAGGAAGGCGCCTCGGGTCCTGTTCGTCTACGGCTTCGAGCCACTCGTCGTCGCCGGATCGGGCTCCTTCGCGGACGAGCTGCTCCGTGACGCGGGAGCCATCAACGTCGCGGCCGATGCGGGCTCGGCGTACGCCGTCATCTCGCTGGAGCGGGCGCTGCGGGCGCGGCCCGACGTGGTGGTGGATGCCTCGGATGTCGACGTAGGCAAGGACAAGGTGGCGGCGCTCCCGGTGCTCTCCCAGGCCCGGTGGGTGGAGGTGCCGTCGATGGCGCTGCTCCAGCCGGGGCCCTCGCTGGGGCGCGGGCTGGAGGAGCTGTTCGGGCTGCTGCATCCCTCCGCGAAGCCCGATGCGGGGAGTGGGCACTGAGCATGCGTCCGGTGGGCGGAAGGACAGGGGGAGTGGGCTTCACCCCGGCCCGGGTCTTCGGGCTCGGCGGGGTGTTCCTCGTCCTGCTGTTCGGCGCGTTCCTGCTCGCCGTCTGTTTCGGTGAGGGGCCTCTCTCCCTCGGCGAGGTGTTGGGCGATCCCGAGTCCCTGGACAGCCATATCTTCTGGACCCTCCGCGTGCCACGGGCCGTGCTGGCGGCCCTCGTCGGTGCGGGGCTCGCTGTCTCCGGTTCCACGCTCCAGGGCGTGCTGCGCAACCCGTTGGCGGACCCCTTCATCCTCGGCGTCTCCGGAGGAGCGGCGCTCGGGGCCACCCTCGCCCTCGCGGTGGGACTTGGCACCGTGGAGGTGGAGAAGGTGGCCCCGGGGCTTGGCGGAGGACTGGAGCGCATCTCCGCGCCGGCCCTGTTCGCCTTCGTCGGAGCCGTGGCGGCCATGCTCTTCGTGCTCGCCGCCAGCCGAGGGCACGGTGGCCGTGCACCCTATGCCGCGCTCCTCACCGGCGTCGTCTTCAACGCCTTCGCCGCCGCGGCCATCACCCTCATCAAGACCATCTCCAACCCGAATCAGGTGGGGGCGATGCTCTTCTGGCTCGCGGGTAATCTCAACAAGGAGCACCTCGGCACGCTCGTCCTGTCCGCGCTGCTCCAGGCGGTGGCCATCGGGGTGATGCTGGCGCTCTCGGGTCGGCTCAACCTGCTCACGCTGGGGGATGAGGACGCGGCCTCGCTCGGCGTCCACGTGGCCCGGACGCGGCGGCTGTTGTTGCTCGCCGCGAGCGCCAGCGTGGCGGGGGCCGTGGTGCTCTCGGGGCTCATCGGCTTCGTGGGGCTCATCGTGCCCCACCTGCTCCGGCTCGTCCTCGGGCCAGACCAGCGGCTGCTCGTGCCCCTCTCCGCGCTCGGGGGCGCGGTCTTCCTCCTGCTCGCGGACCTGCTGGCGCGGCTCGCGTATCCGCTGTTCGGGCAGGACCTGCCCGTGGGCGTCGTCACGGCGCTGCTCGGCGGGCCGCTGTTCCTCGCGCTGCTGTACCGGAGCGGCCGGCTGACGGTGGGCTGAGGCCGCGAACCAACTCGAGAGTCTGGGGGTGGCGGGTTCGATTCCCGCCGCTTCCACTGGAAGTTACCCGCCGCGCCTACTCCCAGCTCGGTCAGCGGGTTGCAATGTTGCCTGCATCCCAACCCCTGCGATCCTCGGCGCCGGAGAGTTCGCACATCTGCGCGCTCACCTACCACGAGCTTTCGAAAAGGCTTCCCATGATTCGAATGTCACAGCATTGGTGGCTGTACCTGACAACCACCCTCCTCGCCCTGGCTGCTGGATGCGGCGCTCCCCCGCGGGAGGAGGACACCTCGGGCTCGGCCCAGTTGTTTGGCAACATGGAGCAAGCCCTCACCACGGCTGACGTCACCTCGGTGCTCGTCACGGTGACGGCGGCGGACATGCAGCCGCGCAGCACGGAGCTCGTCAAGACGAACAACCAGTGGGGCGGCACCCTGGGCAAGCTGCCAGCGGGCACTGGCCGCACCTTCACCGCCGAGGCTTTCAACAGTGCTGGCACTCCGGTGTACGCCGGTGAGGCCACCGGCGTCACCATCCTCGCCCGGCAGGCGGTACCGGTTTTCATCACCCTGCAGGAGGTCAACCGGCCGGTGCCTGTCGAAAATGCCGCGCCCCTCATCACCGCGCTGTCGGCGGCGCCCGGTAATGTGGAGCCCGGGGGCACGGTGACGCTCAGCTCCTCCGCCTCGGATGCCAACCCAGGCGACACCCTCACCTACGCCTGGAGCGCGCCCTCGGGCAGCTTTGCCCAGCCCGGCAGCCTCTCCACCACCTGGACTGCACCCTCGTCCGCTGGCCTGGTGCCCCTGACGCTGACGGTGACGGACTCCCGGGGACTGCAAGGCAAGGTGACCTTCAATGTCAACGTCAACGCGGGGAAGGGAGACGCCACCGTCAACACCGCCCTCAACACCTGGCCGCGGGTGAATGGCCTGTCGGCCAGCGTCACCGCGCTGGAGGTGAATGAATCCACCACCGTCTCCACCACCGCGTCCGACAGCGATGGAGACACCCTGGCCTACAGCTGGACGGCCTCTTGCGCTGGCACCTGGGCCAACGCCACCTCCGCCACCGCGCAATTCACCGCCACGGCGCTGCCCGCGAGCAGCGTGTGCAACAACTGCAACCTCACCGTCACCGTCAACGACGCTCGCGGTGGCCAGACGACGGGCACCCTCTCCCTCTGTGTGGGCCCCAAGAGGACGGCTGCATTCCCCCCCGACATCACGGAGACATTCCAGTCGGCGGTCTCCACTTCCGCCAACGGAACGGTGACGTTCTGGGTGAAGGCGCTGGACCCGCAGGGCAGCGCCATGCGCTTCTCCTGGGCCTCCAACGTGGGGAGCACGGGTACGCCCACCACCACCGCCGACTCCAGCGCGGTGGTGTGGACGGCCCCCGCCTGTGTCCCCTCCGGCACCGCCGCGACGCTCACCGCGACAGTCACCAATGCGCCTGGCCTTTCGGCCCACACCGCCTTCTCCGTTTCCGGGCTGCCCGCGTGCGGCCCCTCCTCGGCACAAACCCTCTCCGCTGGCGGCGCTCACACCGTGATGCGCAAGCAGGACGGCACCGTGTGGACCTGGGGCCACAATGGCAACGGTCAGCTGGGCGATGGCACCACCATCTATCGCGGCATCCCCGTCCAACTGTCAGACCTCTCCAACGTCACTGCCACCGCCGCGGGCAACGCCCACTCCCTGGCGCTCAAGCAGGACGGCACCGTCTGGGGCTGGGGCGACAATAGCCACGGTCAGCTGGGCAACGGCACCACCACCCAACGGACCTCTCCCGTCCAGGTGCCCGGGCTCTCCAACGTCACCGCCATCGCCACGGGCGGCTCCTACTCCCTGGCGCTGAAGCAGGACGGCACCGTCTGGGCTTGGGGCCTCAATAACGGTGGCGCACTGGGCGACGGCACCACCACCACCCAACGGACCTCCCCCGTCCAGGTGCCTGGGCTCTCCAACGTCATCGCCATCACCGCGGGTTACGCCCACACCCTGGCGCTGAAGCAGGACGGCACCGTGTGGGCCTGGGGCAACAATGGCAACGGTCAGCTCGGTGACGGAAGCAACATCAGTAGCCGCACCTCCCCCGTGCAGGTGCCCGGCTTCTCCAACGTCATCGCCATCGACGCCGGCAGCTTCCACACCCTGGCGCTGAAGCAGGATGGGACCGTCTGGGCCGCGGGCTCCAATGGCAACGGTCAGCTGGGTGACGGCACCACCACCCAACGGACCACCCCCGTGCAGGTGCCCGGCCTCTCCAACGTCATCGCCATCGACGCCGGCAGCTTCCACACCCTGGCGCTGAAGCAGGATGGGACCGTCTGGGCCTGGGGCGACAATGGCAACGGGCAGCTGGGTGACGGCACCAGCACCAGCCGCACCACCCCCGTGCAGGTGCCCGGCCTCTCCAACGTCAGTGCCATCGCTACCGCCGCGACCGGCGCCCACTCCCTCGCGCTGAAGCAGGACGGCACTGTCTGGGGCTGGGGCGACAATGGCTACGGCCAGCTGGGCAACGGCACTACCAGCCATCGCGTTTCACCCCTCCTGGTGTCTGGCCTCTCCAACGTCATCGCCACCGCCGCGGGCGGCTCTCACTCCCTGGCGGTGAAGCAGGACGGGACGCTCTGGGCCTGGGGCTTCAATAACATCGGCCAGCTGGGCGACGGCACCAGCACCAACCGCACCACCCCCGTCCAGGTGCCCGGCCTCTCCAACATCATCGCCACCGCTGCGGGCGACTCTCATACCCTGGCATTGAAGCAGGACGGCACCGTCTGGGCCTGGGGCTTCAATGGCAGTGGCCGGCTGGGTGATGGCAGCACCACCTTCCGCCTCTCTCCCGTCCAGGTGTCCGGCCTCTCCAACGTCATCGCTATCTCCGCGGGAGCCAACCACTCCTTGGCGTTGAAGCAGGACGGAACCATGTGGGCCTGGGGTAACAATGGCGACGGCGAGCTGGGTGACGGCACCACCACCCAACGCCTCATCCCCGTGCAGGTGCCCGGCCTCTCCAACGTCATCGCCATCAGCGCGGGCAGCCACCACTCCCTGGCGCTCAAGCAGGACGGCACCCTCTGGGCCTGGGGCCACAATGGCAACGGTCAGCTGGGCGACGGCACCACCACCAACCGCACCATCCCCATCCAGGTGCCCGGCCTCTCCAACGTCAGCGCCATCGACGCGGGCGGCCCCCACTCCCTGGCGGTGAAGCAGGACGGCACCCTCTGGGCCTGGGGCCACAATGGCAACGGTCAGCTGGGCGACGGCACCCTCACCCGCCGCACCGTCCCCATGCAGGTGCCCGGCCTCTCCAACGTCAGCGCCACCGCCGCCAGCAACCCCCACACCCTGGCACTCAACCAGGACGGGACGCTCTGGGCATGGGGCCACAATGGCAACGACCAGCTGGGCACCGGCACTCCTCTCTTCCACTCCTCGCCACAGCAGTCCCAGCTCCCCTGACTCCCCACCCGCGATGACCCGTGAGCGGAATCCGTCACCCGGGTTCCGCTCGCCTTCCCCGTGGGGTACCCCGCGAGCGCCGGATCGACAACGCCCTGGCGGCAGCCGTGCTGCTCACGCGGGCCCCCACGCTCGATAACTCGACTGTCTCCTGAGGTGCCCTCCCGTCGGCGCCTTCCACGCCGGCCTGCTTGCAAGAGCATCCTCGTGGTCGGTGCCGCCGCACCGAGCGACCGCACGATGACGATCGGCGAGTTCCGGGAGGCAACGCGAACCGGTCCGCCGGGCACCGAGCCCATCGCCCTCGCACGCGTAGCCGGGTACGAGGCCGAGGTCCAGAAGAAGACGCTCGCCCTGCCCGCCGCATGAGTGGTCATGGCACTGGCCGGCGTGGCGATCACGCTCCGCGTCCCGCGCGGCGGCGCAGGGCTCGTGGCCGGCGCGAGTTGCACGGTGATCGGCGCGTACTACGCGTTGCTGATCACAGATGAACTGTTGGCTGACGTCACCTTCGTGTCGCGCGCCGCCGCGCGGGCCGCCATCTTCGACTTCATCGTCTGGTACAACGCCGAGCGTCACCTGGTCGCGCCGCCGGCGCGAGCAGCCTACACCGCGCGTCCGCGACTCGGGGGCAGCTTCATCGGAGAATCCTATGCTTCCTCAGATCTTGATCTCAGCGAGCGCGGCGATCGGGCTTCTCGCTGGCGCGCTGCATTTACATGGCACGTTCTTCGGTCCGGACCTCAGGCCTCGAGATCCGGAACTCGAAGCGAGGATGAAGGAGGTCTCTCTCAACGTGTCCAGCCAGACCACGATGTGGAAAGCCTGGATAGGCTTCAACGCCATCCTGAGTCTCGGCCTGATGCTCTTTGGCCTGTCGTACGGCTATCTCGCCATCTTTCGATTTGCCGTACTGCGGCAATCCCCGTTTCTCCTCGGCGTCGGCTCGATCTTTCTGGCTGCTTTGGTCGTGCTTTGGAAGCGCTACACGTATTACCTCCCTGCGGTGGTATTCGCGATCTCTCTCGTTCTTTACGGGGTTGGTGCCGCCATCGTTCTGGCCTGACGATTCATGCATGCCGGCGCCGCTTCGCCGCGCGGCTCAATCCAGTGGTACAACGCCGAGCGGCGCCATTCGAGCCTCGGCGACGTGAGTCCCGTCGCCTACGAGCGTCACTTGGTCGCGCCGTCCGTTCGAGCAGCCTACACCCCGCGTCCGCGACTCGGGGGCAGCTCCACGAAGTGCGGGAGAGCCACGTAACCGGGGCAAGCCCAGCTTCCCGGTGGGCCCAAAGGCGGGACCATGACCTCAAGGGGTGGAGCGCCCGCCAATCTCCGGGAAGCGCTCATAGGCCCGCTTCAGCGCGTCGAGGTGGGTGGGGTCGTCGTAATCGAGAGGCGTATCCGTGAGCCGAACGATCCACCCGCCTGCCGCTGTACGCCGAGCACGTGTGAGCAGGTCCGCGTCGCGGGCAGGGTTCGGAAAACCAATGGCTTGTGCGGAAGCGGCAGACCAATAATTCAGCCACCCGAGGTATTGCGGAATTGCCGGTGAGCGGATGTGCCATGGCAAATTGAGCATGGGCAGCCCACGAGGAGAACGCTCTGGCCCATGAACTGAGTGGCGCATCTGCTGTGAGACTTCTGAACCATAGTCATCCGGTGACGTATGCCCCCAGTACGCGCATGCGCCCTCCGCCACGGCCTCCAACACATCCGTCGCTGCTGCGAGCCCTGCTCCGTCCATTGGCAGCTCTGCATGCACATTGAGTAGTGGCTGGCGGCCCGGGTTGGTGCCTGCCGGTGTTTGTTGACCAGATATCGTCACCGGGTAACTCTTGTCCCCGTTACACAGGAAAGGGAAATCCCCGTCCTTGGTTGCCTCCACGAGCCATTCGTCGCGCTGCGGCACTGAGGCAAGCTGTCGCTCCTCGGTAACTCTCCACGTCAGACGCAAGCCGGGCAATGCCCGTTCCAAGCCCTTGACGGCAGCGAGCGCTCGACTGTCGTTGTCCACGAGCGCAGGCCCGTGGGTGATAAGAACTAGGCGCCTTCGAGCGGTCATCGCGGGCACCCCGTGACGACGATCTTGAGGGTGGGCTCAGCACGCTCCAGCGCTTTCTTGTGCGCTTCGGTGCTCACGCCAACGACGAAGTCATATCCACAGGCCAGCGCAGCGTCTCGCTCTTTTCGCAATTGCTTGATTTCCTTCTCAATTTCCTGACCCTGAACAAAGTCCGGGTATGTGTCGAATCGATGAGTCTTGATTTCCCACAGCACACGCACGCCGACTTGCAGCGCATCGAAACTCACGCCGCCCACGAGCACATCCATTCCGGGATAACGGTTGGGCGGAAACTGATCGGCGCACTTGTTATGCGCGTCATCCTCGCCCTCGTGCGGCACTGGGACGGGCTCGCACCTGGGGCGCGCGCTCTCCGTGACTTCGGTTGGCCCCACGGGAGGGAAGTCCGGCCCTTTGGGCTCCGGCTTGGGCCTTTTTTTCGGCGAGGGTTTCTGCGGGGCGGGAGTTGTTTCAGGCACGGGCCTTACCTCGGGGCGGCCCATATCCAGCGCATACGCATCCAGGGCCTCTTTGATGGCGAAGCCCACCACCACCACGCCCGCGACGAGCACCGCTCCCACGACGATCTCCGGTGCCGCCAGCACGCAGACCCCGAGCCCCACGGCAGCGGCACCCGCCGAAGCGACCGCGCATTGTCCTGTGGGGTCGTGAAACTCGATCCGATCATGGTCGAGGGCATGAAAGCACCGTTCCACCAGCACGGACCAGGGAGCAGAAGCTTCGTGGACGGCGCACCGCCCCCCGTCCGTCCAGGGCAGCGTCGCCGCTCGCTGGAGGTTGGCGAGCCTCGGGTCCCGGGCTGATGGCTCTCTTGGGGTGGGCGGTGTCGTCGTACAGGCTGAGAGAAAGAGGAGAAGTGCGATGCACGCTCGGAGACGCATGACCGGGTCCTCCATTGGACCTAGAACCTAACGGGTCCTTGCGGGGTCGTTCGGAGTATGACGGCGCGCCCCGACAGCCACGTACGAGCGCGCCAGGGCGCGCGCCAGGGGGCCAGGGTGCAGCAGTCGCTGCTCGGTCCTGTCATGTTGTACGTATGTCGCAGGAGCGTGCGGAATGGGCCGGAACGGGGCGGGACAGAAGGGGAGCGGCGGGATATCGACTCCCAATCATTCTGGGCGGCTTCGAGGTAAGGACGCAATTCTACTGGGGGCTTCGCACCGCCCGGCGCGGGTTCGATTCCCGCCGCTTCCACTGGATGTAGCAGAGCCCCGGGCGCCATCAGGCGACCCGGGGTTTTCTTTGTCCGCTGAAGCCGCCAGCGGCAGCCCGACGAACTGGCCGCGCTCATGGCGCTGGACCTTGAGTTTCGCTACCTCGGCGCAGCTCGAACTCCCTGACCCCCGCTCCAGGCTGCCCGCCCACCATGGCGCCAGGCTAGCGCCGGCCACACTTCCTCCAGACGTGCATCTGAAATTGCCATCCATTTCGGTTTGTCCTTCACCGCGAGTCGCAGCAACCCTGCCCCGTCCTGACCGAGAGTACGGACGACTCAGGGGCGAAGTCTGAGACATCCCCTCATTTTAGCAAATGCCCGTAATCACTGGGGATTTTTGAAACCCGTTTGATTTATAACCCCTTGAAATTACTGGGCTTCGTCGAAATGAGGGGATGGTTCAGGGGCGAAGTACCTACGTCGCGGCCACTTCTCAGAGAGACAAGCATGAACCTGAAGCGAATCATCCAGGGCGGCGCGGTGCTGGGCATGGCAGGGGGCTTTGCCCTGACGGGCTGTGGCGGTGCGGAGCCCACCGTGGCGACTGGCGAGACCGCGACCCCGGAACTGGGGGTCATGGAGCAGGGGCTGAACGTCATCACCAACGGCAGCTTCGAGTTGGCGCCCGCTGGCACCTACAACTACACCATCCTCAGTGGCGGCAGCACCGCGCTGCCGAACTGGACCATTGGCGGCGGCATCAAGGTGATGAACAGCAGCTACAAGACGGCGGCCAGCGGCACCAAGTCCGTTGATCTCAATGGCAACGGTGCGGGCAGCATCTCGCAGATGCTCCCCACCGTCGTGGGGGCGGGGTACACGGTGCGGTTCGCCGTGGCCAACAGCCCCAACTGCGCCACCTCCTGGCGCTACGCCACGGTCACCTATGGTCCCTCGACGGCGAGCATCTCCAATGCCTCGGGGACATGGGCCTACCGGAGCTACGTGTTCAATGCCACGAGCACCAGCTCCCTCATCAAGTTCGAGAGCA
>NZ_DASVWK010000383.1:0-2569 GCF_036389735.1 Archangium sp.
CTGCTGCTTGCGCGTCACCGAGGCCTGCCACGCTGGAATGCGCATGCGCTTGACGGAGGCCTCGTACACCTTGGCCAGGTAGAAATCGCCGATGATTTTCAGGCTGTTCTCCACGCGCTCGATGAACTCGTTGAGGTCCACCAGGGTGGCGAGCGTCTCGCGGGCCAGGGCGCGGTAGGGGCTGCGGAAGAGCGCCCACCAGCCATGGCGGCGGGCCTGCACCCGGTCATGGATGCGGGCGATGTGTGAGTCCAGCTGGTCGTCGTAGTAGCGGAACTCCAGCAGCTGGGCGTTGGCCACCTCCAGCAGGTCCGGAATGTCGCTGGAGCCCGAGGGCTCGTAGACGAAGGCGCTGTTCCAGTCGATGACGACCAGGTCATCCACGGTGTAGCTGAAGCGGGACTGGGTGACGGCCTCGCGCTCGCGGGAGGACAGGGGCCGGGCATCCACCTCGCCCAGCAGTACCCGGGCCAGGTCCGCCCGGGCCATCACCTCGTCGGCGGTGGGGTTGCCTTCAATGCGCTCGACGAAGAGGACGGTGTAGCTCTCGTTCTGGTCCCACAGGTGCTCGCCCTGCACGGCCGGGGCAATCATCTTGCGCACCGACTCGATGAGCTCCACGGCGAGCTCCTCCAGGGCCACGCTGTCATACAGCTCGTCGGCCAGGGCGGTGAGGCCCTCGAAGGTGGTGCCCGGGGTAACGGGGACGCGGAGGATGATGGAGGCGGCGCCGTGGTCGAAGAGGCGCGCCGTCACATCCACGGTGACGGGCCCCTGGCGCAGGGCGAACGGGCGGCGCCCCAGCTCGAAGGCCAGGGGCGGGTTGGGCAGCTGGAGGTACTGGCTGTTCTCCCGGCCGAGCTTGAGGCGGCGGACATCCGCGGAGATGACGCGGCGGGCCTGCTCGAGGTTGATCTCCTCGGCGATGTCGAAGGTGCGGTAACAGAGGACGTGAGCCTTCTCGAAGATGAGTCCGGCTGCGGCCATAAGGGGCCAGAGCTTAGCCCCTCACTCGGCCCACAGCAGGCGCAACGAGAGGGCCAGGGCCTCGAAAGGTTCGGCACGAACGGTGTCCGTGCCCGAGTGCAGGGCACGCAACGTGTAGCGCCGGCCGTCGAGCTGGAGCACCTCCAGGGTGCGCACCTCCGGATCCACGAGCCACACCTGGGGGATGCCCTCGCGGGCGTAGAGGGGCAGCAGCCGGGAGCGCTCCTCGGGGTGGGAGAGCACCTCGCACACCCATTCCGGGGCGAGGGCGATGCCGGAGGAGCCCCGGGGCAGCCGGGGCATGTGCTCGCGGCGCCAGCCCATCAGGTCCGGGGCGAGGAGGCTGTGCCCGAGGTGGATTTCCAGGCCGCTGAGCAGGAGCCAGGAGCCGTGGACGCCGCGGCCGGCGCCGTAGGAGCCGATGAGCTCGGCGCCGAGCTGGGAGGTGGCGTAGGCGTGGAGCGCGGCGGAGCGGGGGCTGACGGGACGCGCGGCCTTCGGGAGCGCCGGCCGGGGGTGGGCGAGGGACTCGAAGGAGGGGGCGATGTCGAGGCTTCCGAGCAGCATGGCGGACATGACGCCATGATGGGGGAGGGGTCTGACATCGCCCGGCGGACGACTACTGCTCGCCCTGCGCGTCGCCCCCCGCCGAGGCGGACAGGGCGTCGGAGAAGTCCAGCTGGGCGGAGAGGCTGTCGGCGAAGCGCTGGGCGCAGTCGGCGGCGGGGCTGGGGACGAGGGCGCACTGGCGTTTGGAGAGGGCCTCGGGGCCGGAGGCGGCGCGCTCCAGGCGCTCGTTGTAGGGCTTCCAGTCGTCCTTGGAGAGCTGGCGCACGGGAAGGTCATCGCCCTCGGCGACGTGGGCGGGGGCGCGAGCGGCGGCCTGCCGGGCCTGGGCGCGGTAGGCCTGGAGGGACTCGCGGGCCTTCTGGGCGGGGGTGGCGAAGTCCTGGAGGGCCTGTTCGATCCCCTTCCAGTCCTTGCGGGCCCAGGCATCGGCGTAGAAACCGCGCCAGGCGTGCTGCTGCTGGCGGCACTGGCTCTCGGTGTAGCCATAGCCGGTGCCCATGGAGCGCTCGCCGGTGGAGAGGTCCACCCAGTTGGCCTCCTCCACGGAGGCACAGGCATCGGCCATCCAGCGGTTGTAGTCGGCCTGCAAGGACATCCATTCCTTGAAGGCGGCGGGGTTCTGCTTCTTGAGGGGGAGGAGGACCTTGTCGAGCGCCTTGTTCATGGCCTTGAGCAGGCACTCGGCGCGCTGCTGCTCGACGAACTTCATCTCGATGTTGGACTCGGGCTGCTTCTTGGGCGGAGGACAAGCCTTCTTGGCCCAGGCCTCGACGGGACTGGGATTGGCGGCGAGCACGGCGGCGAGAGCGAGGGCGAGCATGGGCCAAGCTCTAGCACGGGAGAGGAGGGAGCCCCAGCGCGCCCTCCTCCCGAGGTGAAGGCTGTTGGCTGCTCAATCCTCCTGCTCGTGCGGAGGGAAGGCGATGGGCGTGCTGGGGGCGTCATCGGGAAGGTTGCCGATGTGCCCGGGGGTGGGAATGGGCCGGTCTCCGGCCTGACGGGTGCGGCGGCC
>NZ_DASVWK010000384.1:0-2195 GCF_036389735.1 Archangium sp.
CAGGAAGGCTCGACCCTCGGCCGCCCACAGCCCCTCCCATGAATGGAATACGGAAGCCATGGTAAGCCGTGCCCATCTCTCACCCCGCATCGCGAGGTACCCGTATGCGCATCTCATCCTCTCTTTCCCTGCTGTCCCTGCTCCTCCTTCTCCCCGCGTGTGGCCCCACCACCCGCGAGGATGCGCAAGGAGAGGCCACCGAAGCTGCCTGCGACTATTACGAGGAGTGTGAGGAAATCGGCTCCGGCGAGGGCAGGGAGTTCCAGGACCGGAATGAGTGTGAGGTGAAGTCCCGTGATTTCTTCCAGGCCAGGTGGACGGCGGATAACTGCCCTGCCATCAACGAGAAAGGGCTCGAGACGTGCCTGGAGCGCATCCGCATCACGTCTTGCTCGAGTGGAACGGACTTCTTCAACACCACGTTCATCATCTGTGGCGCGGGCTCGGTCTGTCAGGACGTCCAGGACTGAGCGGCTGGCAGGCGGGCAGGGTCGTCCTCCGTCATCAAACTTAATCCGGCGGTCATTCACTGAAAAAGAGCGGCTCCTAGTCTCTTAGGCCATGAGGTCAGGAATCGAAATGGCGAAGGGAAGTCCGGAGCTGCCACCCGCGCCCGTGTCGTTGGAGGCCGAGCTGGGGGCACGGCGGCCGAGGCGGTGGGCCTGGGGTCTGCTGGCCCTCGCTCTGGTCGTGGCCGCGGTGGGTGTGTGGCGGGCGCGGAGCGGAGCGCGGGCGCCGGTCAGCACCCACGAGACGGCCCCCGTGGCACGACGCGACATCGTCTCGCGGGTGACGGCCACGGGCACCCTGTCCGCGCTGGTGACGGTGCAGGTGGGCAGCCAGGTGTCCGGCCGCATCCAGGAAATCCTGGTGGACTACAACTCGCAGGTGAAGAAGGGGCAGGTGATTGCCCGCATCGACCCGCAGCTCTCCCAGTCCGCGGTGGAGCGGGCGCGGGCGAACGTGCTGGCGGCCAAGGCCAACCTCCAGAAGGCCCGGGTGGAGGCGGAGAACGCCCGGCGCCAGGCGGAGCGCTCGCGGGCGCTGCGCGACAAGCAGTACATCGCGCAGGCGGAGCTGGAGTCCGCCGAGGCCTCCGCGCAGTCCGCGCAGGCCCAGGTGGCCGCCTCCGAGGGCTCGCTGGCGCAGGCGCAGGCCTCGCTCAACGAGGCGGAGGTGAACCTGCGCTACACCACCATCGTCTCGCCCACGGACGGAATCGTCATCTCCCGCAGCGTGGACGTGGGCCAGACGGTGGCCGCCTCGCTCCAGGCGCCGACGCTGTTCACCATCGCCGAGGACCTGCGCAAGATGCAGGTGAACACCAGCGTGGCCGAGTCGGACGTGGGCCGTCTGGAGCCCGGCATGGCCACCACCTTCACCGTGGACGCCTGGCCCGGTGAGCGCTTCAAGGGCGTGGTCCGGCAGATTCGCAACGCGGCGTCGACGGTGCAGAACGTCGTCACCTACGACGCCGTCATCGACGTGGAGAACCCGGACCTGAAACTCAAGCCGGGGATGACGGCCAACGTCACCATCGTCACCGCGCGCCGGGAGAACGTGCTGAGCGTGCCCAACGCGGCGCTGCGCTTCCGCCCCGCGGACCAGCCCGGCTCCGGCGCTCCGGCCCAGGCGGAGGACGGCTCGCGCGCCCTCTACGTGCTGCGCCAGGCGCGCCCCGTGCCCGTGCGCGTGCGGCTCGGGCTGACGGACGGCTCGAACATGGAGGTGGTGTCCGGGGAGCTGCGCGAGGGGGACTCCGTCATCACCGGGGAGGCCGCGAGCGCGCGGGCCTCGGGCTCGGCACCGGCCTCCGGGGGCATGCCGGGCGCCGGTGGACGGGCCGGCGGCGGCGCGTTCCGGCGGGGGCCGTTCTAGCCATGGCACGGGGAGAGGACATGAACGGCAAGGGAGCGCAGCGCTCACTCGTCGAGCTTCGAGGCGTGCGCAAGGTGTACCGCTCCGGCGACGTCGAGGTGCATGCCCTGCGCGGAGTGGACTTCTCGGTGGGCACGGGCGACTTCGTGGCCATCATGGGCTCGAGCGGCTCGGGCAAGTCCACGCTGATGAACATCCTCGGCTGCCTGGACCGGCCCACCGCGGGCCAGTACTTCCTGGACGGCCAGGACGTGTCGCGTCTGGACCGCAACGGCCTGGCCATCGTGCGCAACCGCACCCTGGGCTTCGTCTTCCAG
>NZ_DASVWK010000385.1:0-5636 GCF_036389735.1 Archangium sp.
GCTGGGCGCGCTCATCGTGGACGTGAAGGGGATGATTCATGTCAACGCACGCCACGGCTTCCCCGCGGGCGACGCGCTGCTGAAAGCCGTGGTGGCTTCGCTCCAGGCGCAGTTCCCCGGGGCGAAGCTGGTGCGGCTGCACGGGGACAACTTCGCCGTGCTGCTGGTGCCCACCTCGGGGCTGTCGGTAACGGAGGGGCTGCGCGCGTCCACCCTGCCCCGGCTCGCCACCGACGCGCGCGCCGCGCTGCCCGAGGGCGCCGAGGCCCCGGACTTCTCGCTCGCCCTGCTGGAGCTCACCATCGAGCAGCCCACCCACTGGCAGGTGCTGGGGCCGCTCGTGTGGGGCGAGCTCGAGCGCGCCTACACGCTGGAGCGCCTGGGGAACGCCGGGGGACTCCAGCGCCGGCGGCTCCAGCTCGGCGGCTTCGTGCCCGGTCCCACCGAGCCCTGAAAACGCGAAAGGGGCGAGGGCTTTCGGCCCTCACCCCTGCTTGCGCGGCTCCAACCTGGGGGACTACTCCTCCAGGATGAACTTGCGCGGGTTCTGCGGGATGCCGTTGACGCGCACTTCGTAGTGCAGGTGAGGACCCGTCGAGCGGCCCGTATTGCCCACCGCCGCGATGGGCAGGCCGCGCTTCACCCGGTCTCCCGCCTTCACCAGCATCTTCGACAGGTGACCGTAGCGCGTCTTGATGCCGTAGCCGTGGTCGATGACGATGACGTTGCCGTAACCGCCCTCGAGCCCCGCGAACACCACCGTGCCGTCCGACGGCGCGTTGACTTCCTTGCCGTGCGGGGCCGCGATGTCCATGCCCGCGTGCGACACCCGGTCCGCCGTGTACGGATCCAACCGCTGGCCGAAGTCGCTCGTCACCCAGCCGCGCGTGGGCCACATGGACGGCGTGGAGGCCAGCAGCGACTTCTGGTCCTGGAAGTAGGCCTGCATCTCCTGGAGGCTCTGCTCCTGGCGAGTGGCCTCGGCGCTCAGCCGATCCAACCGGCCCGCCAGCGCCTTGGGAGACTCCATGCTGGTGAGCTGGGTGAACTGCGTCTCCGTGGTGGGCGCGCCCACGCCGGGCTCCTGCTCCACCGGGCCCATGGCCAGGTTGCGCTGCGGATCCGACAGCAGCGTGATCGCACGCAGCTTCTGGTCGAACCGCTCCACCCGATCCAACGTGGAGCCGATGTGCTCGATGCGCTCGCGCACCGACTTCAACTGGCCGCGCAGCGTCAGGTTCTCCTCACGGAGGATCCGGTTCTCCGCCGCGTCCCGCGCCACCTGGAAGTAGTGCAGGGTGGCCCCCAGGGCCAGCCCCGCCAGCAGCAACACACCCCCGCCCACCTGCATCAGGAGGGCCCTCGGGACGTTGAACCGCCTGACCGGAGAATTGTGGTCAGCGATCACCATCAGGGTGTAGGACTTTTTCGCCTTCGCCAATGCCAGCTCCCTTAGTGCGCCTCAGCGCTTCGGCGTGCGAACCCGGGACGAGAAGCTAGGTCGTCCCAGAGTCCGTTTCATCTCCCCACGCCCCGCCACCCATCACTCCGTCATCCGCCGTGCGTCTCAAGCCACGGGAATGCTTTGGGCAGCTACCACCCGACTTCCGAGGGTGTCAAGCAACGACACACGACACCCGACGTCCCACGTCCAGTCCAGTGGAACAATTCCAACCGCTCTCTCGGAGCGTCTGCCTCAGGCGGACATTTGCACCACGATGACCGTGATGTTGTCGTCACCGCCGCGTTCGTTCGCCAGGTCGATGAGGCGCTTGGGAATGTCCGCGAGTTCGGCCGTGGCCTGCACCACCTCGTGGAGCTCCCGGTCCTCCACCATGTTGGCGAGACCGTCCGAGCACAGCAGGAAGACGTCTCCCGGCTCCGCCACCACACCCATCACATCCACCTGGACTTCCTCCTCGAAGCCCACGGAGCGCGTGATGATGTTCTTGTAGCGCGAGTGCTTGGCCTCCTCGGGGGTGATCATCCCGGCCTTGATCTGCTCGTTGACCAGCGAGTGGTCCTCGGAGATCTGCTGGATGAGGGGGCCCCGGACGAGGTAGGCGCGACTGTCGCCCACGTGGGCGAAGAACGCGTGGTTGTCTCGGACGACGAGCGAAATGACCGTCGTACCCATCCCCGACAGGCGGGGATCGTCCTGCGCGGTGGTGAAGATGGCCTGACAGGCCTTCTCCACCGCCGTGCGGAGCGCATCCGGCAGGAGCGCGTCCTGCAGGCTGGAGACACTGACGAAGGGGTTGTCCCGGTTGTCCCGGGCTCCCCTCAGCTCCTTGTCGATGGTCTCGACGGCGATGCGGGAGGCCGTACCGCCCCCTGCATGGCCGCCCATGCCATCCGCCACGACGTAGAGCTGGAGCTCATCGTCGATGAGGAAGCTGTCTTCATTGTGGTTGCGCTTACGCCCCACATCCGTGAGGCCGGCCGAGACGACCTTCATGCGGGGAGCCGCGGTCTGCCCTGCGGTTCTGGACACGAGCGGGATGCTATGTGACAGGCGATGGCGGAGCAAGGAGGCGATTCACGCCTCCTCGCTACGCGCTGCGGCGCAACCTGCTCCGGGAGCCGCCATCGGGGGTCGGCTCCCGTCGGGCCCGGGGGGGTCCGGAGGCCCGATGCGCCGAGCGGACCAGGGCCTCGGCTGCTCCCAGGGCCTCGCGCGTCACCTCGACGCCGGACATCATCCGCGCCAGCTCCTGGGTGCGCTCGGCGCCCGCCGCCAGAGGAACCACCTCGGAAACGGTGCGCTCGCCCTTGAGTCCCTTGCGGATGAGCAGGTGGGCGTCCGCGTAGGCCGCCACCTGCGGCAGGTGGGTGATGCACAGCACCTGCCGGTGCCCGCTGACGTCCCGAATCATCCGCCCCACCACGTCGGCGATGGCGCCGCTCACCCCGGAGTCCGCCTCGTCCAGGACGTAACAGCCGCACCCATCACTGTCCGCCAGTGCACGCTTGAGGGCCAACAGCAGGCGTGAAGCCTCGCCACCGGAAGCCACCTTGGAGAGCGGACGGGAAGGCTCGCCCGGGTTGGCGCTGAAGAAGAACTCCACGTCGTCCAGGCCCTCGGGCTTGAGCTGGGTGCCGGGCGTCACGCGGACCTCGAAGGCCGCCTTGCCCAGCGCGAGCTGCCCCAGACCCTCGCGCGCCTGGGCGCCGAAGGTGACGGCGCACGCGGTGCGTGCCCGGGACAGGGCCTCGCCACTGCGGCGCGCCCGCTCCTCGGCCGCCTTGCGCTCGCGGGCGAGCTCCTCCAGCACCTCCTGCCGGTTGTCCAGCGTGGACAGCTCCGTCTCCAGCGCGTCCCGCTTCTGCAACACGCCGTCCAGGCCGGTGGCGTGCTTGCGGCACAGCCGCTTGAGGGCGTCCAGGCGGTCCTCCACCTCACCCAGCCGCTCCGGGTCGGACTCGAGGCCCTCCACGTAGCGGTTGAGACGGCGCTGCGCCTCCTCCAGTTCCGAGAGGGCAGCGCCCAGGGCCTGGGCCACCGGGGCCAGCGTGGCGTCGCACTTCGTCGCCTCGGTCACCAGCCCGAGCGCGCGACCCACCGTCTCCACGGCGCTCGACTCCTCACCCGAGAGCAGCAGCTCCGCCTCGGCGCCCTGCCGCTTGAGCTTCTCCGACCCGGCCAGCCGACGCCGCTCTGCGTCCAGCCGTGCGTCCTCGCCCGGCTCCGGGTCCAGGCGCGTGATTTCATCCAACTGGAAACGGAGGAACTCCGCGCGCTCGCGCAGCCGGGACTCGTCCCCGCCCAGCGCCTCCATGCGCGACACCACGTCGGCCACGGCCGCGTAGTCCCGCCCATAGGCGGCCAGCTGCTCCTCCAGCCGCCCGTAGCGATCCAGCAGCGCCCGGTGCAGCCCGGAGTCGAAGAGGCTCACGTGCTCATGCTGGCCGGCGATGTCCACCGTGCCGCGCATGAAGCGGGCGAGCACGCCCACCGTCACCAGGGAGCCATTGATGTAGGCCTTGGCGCGACCGCTGCGGCCCACCACCCGGCGCACGAGGACTTCATCCCCGAGGTCCGGCACCCCCAGTTCCTCCATCCGCTCGGCCAGGACGGAGGTGCGCTCGAAGACGCCCTCCACCGAGGCCTCATCGCATCCCGCGCGAATGGCGTCGGCATCCGCCCGCCCTCCCAACAGGAGCCCGAGTGCGTCCACCAGGATGGACTTACCCGCCCCCGTCTCGCCCGTGAGCACGGTCAGCCCGGCCCCGAACGCCACCTCCACCTCCTCGATCACCGCCACATTCGAAATGCGCAAGCCCAGCAGCACGGGAGCCCTCCTTCGCCATACGGCCCGTACCTGAACAACCTAGCAGTGGGCTCTGACACTGCACAAGCGTTCCGTCCCGTGGCTCGTGCGGCAGCTTGCATGCACGGAGGGTGATGTGAGCCGGCGAACGGCCGTGTAATCCTCCAGGGCTAGTCGCCACCCTGGAAGAGGTCGGCGATGTCCGCCTCGGTGAGGAGCTTGCCAAAGTCGCCGTCGGCGCTGAGCACGCCTGCCGCCAGGTCCTTCTTGCGCTTCTGGAGGCTGAGAATCTTCTCCTCCACAGTGCCGCGGGTAATCAGCTTGTAGCTGATGACGGCGCGCGTCTGGCCGATGCGGTGGGTACGGTCCGTCGCCTGATCCTCCACCGCCGGGTTCCACCACGGATCGTAGTGGATGACGTAGTCGGCCGCGGTGAGGTTGAGGCCGGTGCCGCCCGCCTTGAGGCTGATGAAGAAGAGCGGAGGCCCGTCTCCCTTGTTGAACTCGTCCACCTTGCCCATGCGGTCCTTGGTGCGACCGTCCAGGTAGAGGTAGCGCATGCCGCGCCGGTCCGCCTCGCCCTTGAGCAGTTCCAGCATCTCGGTGAACTGGCTGAAGACGAGCGCGCGGTGGCCCTCGGCGACCAGGTCGTCCACGAGCTGACCGAAGCGCTCCAGCTTCGCGCTCGCGGGCAGCAGCGTGCCGGGAGGCATCTTGAGCAGGCGCGGGTCGCAGCAGACCTGACGCAGGCGCATGAGGGCCGCGAGGATGGAGACGCGGCTGCGCTTGAAGCCCATCTTCTCGATGGACTCGTTCACCTTGCGGCGACTCTCCTCCAGCACCTCGCGGTAGAGGGCGGCCTGGCCGGGCTCCATCTCGCACCAGGCCACGCTCTCCGTCTTGGGCGGCAGGTCCTTGGCCACCTCCGTCTTCAGACGGCGCATGATGAAGGGCTGGATGCGGCGGCGCAGGCGGTCGCGCACCGAGGCGTCGTTGGCCACCTGGATGGGCTGCTCGAAGCGGTCGCTGAAACCCTCCGCGCTGCCGAGGAAGCCCGGCATGAGGAAGTCGAAGAGGCTCCACAGCTCGCTGAGCCGGTTCTCCAGCGGCGTACCGGTGAGCGCCAGCCGCGTGTCGCTCGGCAGCGACTTGCAGGCCTGCGCCGTGGCGCTGTCCGCGTTCTTGATGTTCTGCGCCTCGTCGAGGATGACGTAGCGGAAGCCCACCTCGCTGAGCGCCTCCAGGTCGCGCCGCACCAGCGCGTAGGACGTGAGCACGAGGTCCGCGCCCTTGAGGTCCTCCACGCGCTCCTTGCGGTCCTGGCCGTGCCAGACGACCGTCTTCAGGCCCGGGGTGAAGCGCTCG
>NZ_DASVWK010000386.1:0-4613 GCF_036389735.1 Archangium sp.
GACGGCACCTCGAAGAAGTCCTTGTCGCCGCCCACGGCGGGACTGATCATCGTGTCACCGACCGACACGGCGCCGGTGCAGCAAGCGGCCTTGTCGGGCAGGGGAACATTGCCCGAACGGCCTGGCAGGGCCCACAGTCCCATGGCCCCCGCAACCAACACCCCCGCGGTCACTCCCACCCTGCGCGCCAGGGGAGTGCCCAGGCGGCGTCGCACGGCGTCGAAGTCGATGCGCATCATAAAAAAGCTCCTAGAGGCCGAACCGCACCACGAACTCCACTTCGGTCTCTCGACCGGTCTCGTCCTTACAGTGGACGACAATCTTATGCGGAACTCCACCAAACATGGGATTTCCCGCGGTGTTGGTGATGTCCTTCATGTCTTCCCGGTTACCACCCGCCGTGGTTTCCAGTTTGGTGACACCTGTCACCTGTACACGCCCAATGTGGCCGCTCCGCGCACATCGCATGCCAGTCGGGACTTCACCCACACTGGGGCAGTTCGCATCATCGCTGGCCGAGTTCATGTCCACGTTGATGATGCCGGGGTCCTTGATGATGCTGGGGTCCTTGATGGGCTTCTCCAGCACGCTCAATTGCGAGAGCATGTACTGACGGCCCGCGTCCGCACACGCCAGGAGCTCGTCACCGGTCTTCTCGTTCCGGGCAGCACCCAGCTCGCTCTGCGAGAAGGTCACAGCGGCGGCCGCCAGCAGGCTGATCACCGCCAGCAGGACCACCACCAGCAACAGCACGGAACCACGTTTGCCGAGGCGTTTCTTCATGGGAATCCTCCTAGCCTCCAGCGCAGACCCGATCGTCACTAGGGACGACGCCATCACACCCACCTGACGGCGTCCTGTCGAGCGAATAGACGGGAACGGGCATCTGCGAGGAACGCATGTTGCGAATCTGTACGGACATCTCGGAGAGGGTGCGCCGGAAACCGTGGGGCCCGTTCAGCTTCGGCCGCCCTCCGAAAGCGGGGATCTGGTTCATCTTCCCGGGGCCACTGCCGGCGTCCCGGGTGCTGCTGCGCGCCACCAGCCCGATGCGCACGGCGCGGATGTTGGCCGGGTTGTTGCTGGCCCGCGACGGGTCATTGAGCGGCGTGCGGTAGCCGGGCGCCGGATCGGCGGGGTTGGGCGTGAACTCCGTGCCGTCAGCCCGCAGGAAGGTGACGCGCAGCGCCTCGATGTCCTCGGCCACCGGCTCACCGAGCGCTTCCGGGGACTTCTCGTCCAGCCCATGCCGACGGAACAGGTAGGGCCGGCCCGGCGTGGACGCATCGCTGTCATCGTCGATCAGCTGGACGGAGTAGTCGTAGACGTCGATCTTGAAGAGGAGCACCGAGCGCCCACCGGCCGCGGTGCCAAAACAAGTCGGCGAGAAGTCATTCAGGTTGGGGAACTTGCCGTTGCCCGCCACCAGCGCCAGCGCGGTGTCGCCCACGGCGGCCTCCGCGCTGAGCTGCACATAGGTCCAGCCGACACCTCCCGGACACATCACCTGGAGGATCTGCCCCTTGCGCAGCCGCTCCGTCAGCGGACTGGCGCTGGGCAGGGTGAGAGACGTGTCCGTGATGCTCTCGACGTACGCGTTGAACGCCGGGTCGCGCATGCGGAAGACGAGCCGATCCGAGCGGTTGCGGCTCGCGTCGTCGGCCCAGCCGGTGGGGAAGGCGAAGGCGTTGGGCGGATCGATGCCATAGCCGGCCATGCGCAGGTTGCGCACCAGCATCTGGTGCGTCTGGCGCAGCGAGGCCTGCCCGCCGCGAATGCCCGCCTGCGTGTAGAAGGACTGGGTGTAGCCGAGGAAGGCCGCGGAGACCGCGAGCACGGTGACGAAAGTCACGACCGAGCCCACCATCAGCTCGATGAGCGTGAAGCCTCTCTGCTGGCGCTGGCGCCGCATTACCCGCCTCCCAGAATGCGAATCCCGCTCGTGGTCACGTGGCGCTGCACGCCCGCGTCCTTATAGAACACCTTCACCCAGACGTGGAGGCGCCGCACGTCATCGCGCACGATGTAGCGCACGATGTAGTAGCGGTTGTACCTCGTCGCGTTGCCGAGCTCGTCGAGGAAGACGGGCTCCGCCAGACCGCCGAACTTGGTGCCCGGCAGCTTGAGGGTCGTCTCGTTGTGCATGCAGGCGAGGTAGCTGTCGAACTCGGCGCCCTCCGAGGACAACGCCCCCTCTTCGTCGAGCGGATCCAACCCGCACGGGCCGGTGGTCTCGGCCAGTCGCGGATCAGTCACGTCCCACATTTGAATCTGCTCGGACAGGTCGTTGGCGACGTCCGTGGCCTGCATGAGCCGGCGCGCCTGACCGGTGGCGTTGCGCGCCTGCACGAGCGCGCCGAGCAGCCCGGCGAGACCGAGCAGGAACACGACCGCGGCGATCATCGCCTCGACCGTCGTGAAGCCATTGGGCTGGCGGAAAGGAACTCGTCGCTGCATGGAGTTCACCTCGAGGCCGAGAAGGTCCGGACGATGCCGGTGTTGGTGATGACGACCGCCTGGGACGTCCTGATGCCGCCGCCGCCCACGGGCAGGAAGGTGATGGAGCCCGCCCCGTCCACGGACGCATTGCCCGCCCCATCGTAGAATACCACCGTGCCATCCGGTTCGAAGAAGACGGCGCCCCGGAAGGGATTGAGCGCGGAGCCATCCCCCGAGCAGAAGGTGCAGGGCTTGTCGTTGGGGACGAAACAGAAGGGCGGCGGGAAGGTGTCGGAACCCGTCGTGGGTCCCTGGGCGAGGCCGATCTTCGAGCCGAGTGGCCCGGTGCACCCCGGATGCGCCACCGAGCCGACGGCGGCCTTGTAGCCCCCCGCCAGCACCCGCACCGAGGGGTTGAAGTGCCCCGAGTCGATCAGCCGGTACGCGCTGCCCGAAGCAGCGGGCGGGGGCGGCGTCAGGTTCACCGACGCGTCCTGCCACCCGGGAGTGGACTTCATCGCCTCCTGGAGGTTCGACCAGGAATCCACCAGCACCCAGTATCTGATGGGCTGGCCGGCGTTGGGACCGTCCGCGTTGAGCAGCACCGCCACACGCTCGTTGCGGCCGTACGCGTGGGAGCGGGCACTCGACAGCACCGCGGAGAACTCGAGCGCGCCACCCGTCAGGCGCGTGCGCTGAGGCAGCACCTCCAGCGCGGCGTACGAGAGGGCGGCGAGGATGGCGACAATGCCCACGGCGGTCGACATTTCCACCAGGGAGAAACCGGCATTGCGATGGGTACGCTTCATAGGGAGTCCATCATGGGCGCCCACCCACCCCGACCACCAACCATCCCGAGGGCGCACGAAAACAAGTTGATTCCGACCGCTACTCCTGGTCTTCGGCGTACCAGCTTACCGCAAATTCCGATGGGGCATATCGCATCCCCAACTCCGTCGCGGAGGGGGCGACGAAGCAAGCGTGCGCCCTGGAAAATTTCTTTTCCGGCTGGAGCCATCCCGGCATCTTCCCGGAAGCAACGCGAACCACGAGGAGGCGCCATGACGGGGACTTATCAATCACTCACCGTGGATCTGCCGGAGTCGGAGTCGGAAGCCGCCCAGGACCTGCTGCACGAGGCGGGCGCCATGGGACTGGAGGTGAGGGACCGGGAGCAGCCCATCATGCCCGGGGTGCGTGCCCCCTCGGTGGGAGAGGCCATTGTCGTGGCCTACTTCGAGGACGCGGAGACGGCCGAGGCCGCTCGCGCGGAGCTGGCCGAGGCCTTCCCCTCGGCCCGCACGCAGCTCGAGGAGCAGCAGCAGCAGGACTGGAGCAATGCCTGGAAGGCGCACATCAAGTCCGTGCAGGTAGGCAGGCTCTGGGTGGGGCCGCCCTGGGATGTGCAGAACGCGACACCGGACAAGGTGCGCCTCGTCATCGAGCCGAAGATGGCCTTCGGCACGGGTGACCATCCCACCACTTCTCTGTGTCTGGGTGCGGTGGATGCCTATATGGCCGCACATCCGGGCGCGGATGTGCTGGATGTGGGGACAGGTACGGGCGTGTTGGCGATCGCCGCCAAGCGGCTCGGAGCCAGCCGGGTGGTGGGGACGGACAATGATCCGGTGTCCGTGGAGCTGGCGCGGGAGAACGCCGAGGTCAATGGCACGCCCGAGGTGGAGATGTCCGGCAAGGAGCTGACGGCGGTGGAGGGCCGCTTCGATCTGGTGGTGGCCAACATCCTCGCCAATACGCTCATCGAGCTGGCGCCGCTCATCGTCGCCAAGGTGAAGGACAGGTTGGTGCTGGCCGGCGTGCTGTCGCACCAGAAGGCGGACGTGGAGGCCGCGTACGTGAACCTCGGCCTGGTGGCGGAGCCGGGCGCCCAGCAGGGCGAGTGGGTGCGGCTGGACTTCCACGCGAAGCGGGCGATCCCGTAGGACGGTGGCGTGGCCGAGGCATTAGACTCTTCCCATGCTGAAGCCACAGACCCAGGCGCTCTTCGACGAGTACATCTCGTCCCACCAGCACCCCACCAACCGGCTCACCCACAAGGTGGCCATCCCCCTCATCGTCCTGCACATCGTCGCCATGCTGGACTGGGTACGGCTCGTCTCCGTCCCCTTGCTCCCGGGCGGCTCCCTCACCCTCGCCTTCGTCGCCTGGGCCCT
>NZ_DASVWK010000387.1:0-15097 GCF_036389735.1 Archangium sp.
CACGCTCATCAAGGGCCTGCTGTCCTTCAACCTGGACTGGCAGTTCGTGCTGGTGGGCGTCTTCCTGTCCATCACGATGGAGCTGTGCGGCGTCAAGTCGCTGTCCTTCGCGGTGGGCGCCTACCTGCCGCTGTCCACCACCGCGCCCATCTTCGTGGGCGGCGCCATCAAGGGCCTGTCGGACTACATGGCGCAGCGCAAGGGCGAGCACGTGGAGGAGTCCGAGCTCGGCCCCGGCAACCTGTTCTCCACCGGCCTGGTGGCTGGCGGCGCGCTGGCGGGCGTCGTGGTGGCCATCCTGTCGGTGAACGAGGGCGTCAACGCGGCCATCTCCAAGCTGTCCGTGGAGCATGCCCTCGTCGGGGCCGTGGGTGAGGGAGGCTTCCACCTCATCGGCGTGCTCGCCTTCGCCTTCATGGGCTTCGTGCTGTACCGCATCTCGCGCAGGCCCTCGCAGGCGTAGCGCCTCGCGGGCCCGAGTGCCCGCGGGTGGGGAAGACCGGAGCGCTCGGCGTGAGTCCTTCCGCCGGGCGCTTCTTCTTTTCTAAGAGTCCAACGCGGCAAGCCCCATGAATCCACTGGCGGACAGTCCGGAGGGGGGCTTGTCCGGCATCCATCACACCCGCCTATCATGGTGCCCGCGCCGCCGCGGCCGCTGCCCCTCCCGGTGGCGGCTGCCGTCGTCCCATAACCATGACAGCCCAGTCCCTCTCCACGACCCTCTCCGACGAGTTGGCCGAAGGTCTCTTCCAGGTCCAACACCAGGCACTCCTGCGCGCCATCCTCGACGGCATCTCCGAGGGAGTGATCATCTCCGATGCCTCGGGCCGCCTGATCTACTTCAACCCCTTCGCCCACAAGATGCTCGGCTCGGGCATCAAGGAGGCCCGCCCCGAGGACTGGAGCAACACCTACGGCCTCTTCTACCCGGACATGCGGACGTTGTGCCCAGCCGAGAAGCTCCCGCTGTACCGTGCCCTCCAGGGAGAAGAGAGCGCCGAGCAGGATCTCTTCATCCGCAATTCCCTCCTCCCCAGCGGCCACCACGTTCGCGCGACCGCCAGACCCGTGCGCGACAGGCAGGGAAAGCTCCTGGGGGCGCTCGTCAGCATGCGCGATACCCAGGGCGAGCGTCAGGCCCAGGCCGAGCGGCGCCGCACCGAGCAGCACTTCCAGCTCATCGTGGAGGCCGCCCAGGAGGGCATCTGGACGCTCGATACCGAGAACCGCACCTCCTACGTCAATCACTACCTGGCCGACATGCTCGGCTACACGGTCGACGAGATGATGGGCAGACACGTCAATGACTTCATGGGCGAAGAGGCCCGCCAGAAGACCACCACCAACCTCGAGCGGCGACGTCAGGGCAAGTCCGCCATCCATGACACCCAGCTCCTCCACAAGGAGGGCCGCATCATCTGGGTCATGATGTCGTCCAACCCCATGTGCGACGAGGAGGGCCGTTACATCGGCGCGCTGGCCATGGTCACCGACATCACCCGGCGCCGGGAGGCCGAGGAGCAGGTGCGCCAGCTCAACACGCAGCTGGAGAAGCGCATCGCCGAGCGCACCGCCCAGCTCGAGTTCTCCAACCGCGAGCTGGAGGCCTTCGCCTACTCGGTGGCGCATGATCTGCGCGCGCCGCTGCGCAGCATCTCCAACTTCACCCTGGCGCTGACCGAGGACTGCACGGACCAGCTCGACGAGATGGGCAAGGACTACATCAAGCGCATCCGTGCCTCCGCGCAGCGCATGTCCGAGCTCATCGACGGCATCCTCTCGCTCTCACGCGTCAACCGCACCGAGTTCGTGGAGGAGGAGGTCAACCTGTCCAACCTGGCGCGCTCCATCTCCGAGCACCTCCAGCGCTGGCAGCCCCAGCGCACCGCGCGCTTCACCCTCCAGGAGGGCCTGGTGGACCGGGGAGACGCCCAATTGCTGCGCTCGGTGTTGGAGAACCTGATGGGCAACGCCTGGAAGTTCACCCGGGAGCGGCCGGTGACGGAGATCGAGTTCGGCGTCATCCCCTCGGAGGATGGCAAGGAGCGCGTCTACTTCGTCCGGGACAACGGGGCCGGTTTCGACATGGCCTTCCAGAACAAGCTTTTCGGCGTCTTCCAGCGCCTGCACACCCAGCAGGAATTCGAAGGCAACGGGGTGGGCCTGGCCACCGTGCAGCGCGTCGTCCGGCGTCACGGGGGCCGCGTCTGGGGCGAGGGCAAGGTCGATCACGGCGCCACCTTCTTCTTCACCCTCCATGAGGCGATCCCCTCGCCTTCCCTTCCCCCCCCGCCCGCGAACTCCTGAGGAGCCCCCCCATGTTCACAGTAAGCCAGCGTGTCGTCCTCCTCGTCGAGGACAACGCCGATGACGAGTTGATGACCCTGCGTGCCTTCCGCAAGAGCAACATGCACAACCCCGTGGTCGTCGTGCGGGATGGGGCCGAGGCCCTCGACTACCTCTTCAGGCAGGGCAAGCACGCGGACCGGGATCCGGACATCCGGCCCCAGGTCATCCTGCTGGATCTGCACCTGCCCCGCATCGACGGCCTGGAGGTGCTGCGGCGCATCCGCGGCCACGAGCAGACCCGCACCGTGCCGGTGGTCGTCCTCACCTCCTCCAAGGAGGAGCGCGACCTGGTGGAGAGCTACCAGCTCGGGGTGAACAGCTTCGTCCACAAGCCGGTGGACGTCACCGACTTCTTCGAGGCGATACGGCAGCTCGGCATGTATTGGCTCGTCCTCAACGAGTTCCCGGCCCAGAGAAGGAGTGCATGATGGCCTCCCCCCTGCGGCTGCTGCTCATCGAGGACTTCGAGGACGATGCCCTGATCGTACTGCGTGAGTTGCGCCGCGGTGGCTATGACGTCACGTGCACCCGCGTCGAGACGGCCGAGGCGCTGGAGCGCGCGCTCGACACCGGCCCCTGGGACGCCATCATCGCCGACTACGCGCTGCCCCGCTTCGATGCGCTGGCGGCCTTCTCCCTGGTGCAGAAGCGGGGGCTGGACATCCCCTTCCTCATCGTCTCCGGGCAGATTGGGGAGGACACCGCGGTGGCGGCGATGCGGGCGGGGGTTCATGACTTCCTGCTCAAGGACCGGCTGGGCCGGCTGGGACCGGCCGTGGCACGCGAGCTGCGCGAGGCGGCACTCCGGACCGAGCGCCGCAAGATGCAGGAGCAACTGCTGCTGTCGGACCGGCTCGCCTCGCTGGGACTGCTGGCCGCCAGCGTGGCCCATGAGATCAACAACCCGCTCGCCTCGCTCATGGCCAACCTGGAGTTCGTCCTGAACCCCGACGAGGGGGACGGGCCGGTACAAGCGTCGAGCCTCCCCGCCGAGCAGCAGCAGGCGCTGCGGGACTGCCACCTGTGCGCCGTGCGCATCCGGGACATCGTGCGCGACATCAAGGTCTTCTCCCGGACGGACGACAAGCAACGAGGCCCCCTGGACGTCCACCGGGTGCTCGACTCCTCGCTGCGGATGGCGTGGAACCACATCTTCCACCGCGCCCGCATCGTCAAGGACTACGCCGCGCACGCCCCCGTGCTTGGCAACGAGGCCCCGCTCGGGCAGGTCTTCCTCAACCTGCTCGTCAACGCCGCTCAAGCCATTCCCGAGGGTCACACCACCCCGCAGGAGATCCGCGTGGTGACGCGCCAGGAAGGCACGAGCCATGTCCGGGTGGAGATTCATGACACCGGCCGAGGCATCCCCCCGGAGTTGCAGGACCGCATCTTCGACCCCTTCTTCACCACCAAGCCGGCGGGAGTGGGCACGGGCCTGGGGTTGGCCATCTGCCGTCGACTCGTCGACGAGCTGGGGGGAGAACTCGGCGTGAAGAGCGCGCTGGGGCAGGGCACCGTGTTCCACCTCCGCCTGCCAACGGCCCATGACGTGAACGGGCCGAGGAACTCATTCACGCAAGGGTAGAAACGTGCACTGACCATCAGTCTCCAAGACCAGGGGGGCGGCACAGTGCCGGATGGAAGACGCTCGCCCGCTCGCCAGCATGCCGTGAGAGCACTCCCGCCCCATTTCTCGTCAGGCGCATCACGACCTCACGTCAGGCGTCTCCATATAAGGGTATTGGGTCCCTTTCGGGCCCGGGGGAGGACTGATGAGCGCAGCCTTGGCGAAGCAGACCGCGGTGCGCGCCGAAGGGGCGCGTGTCCTCGAGGCTCGGGAGCACCGCCACAAGGTGCGCCAGGAGCTCGCGCGGAGCATGTCCGGCCGCTCGCTCATCGAGCTCGCCCTGGACGTGCCCCGGGGAGCGGCCTCGAACGAGAACTCCGAGCACCTCTTCCTCGAAGGGCTCCAGCGATTGGAGCGGGAGTTGGGCGTGGCGCCCGCCGAGATGGGGGAGGACGCGACCGGGTTCTACGGGCTCTTCATCACGGAGTTGCCCGCCCTGCTGGCGCGGCGCAGGGCCAGCCGCATCGAATCGCAGGACACGTGGGACCACCATCTGGGCATCGAGTGCTACGGCCTCGCCGGGAGCTTCGGCACCACGAGCAAGGTGCCGCGTGAGATCGTGGGTTCCTCGGCCACGCGGTAGTCCCCGCCTCGTCTATCCGCTCGCGGCCAGCACGCGCGCGAGCGGCTCCATCGCGGCGGAGAAGACGTCCGGCGGCGGCAGCAGCGACAGCACCAGGAAGGCCCCGCCCGTGAAGTCGTAGAAGTAGCCCGGCTGCACCCCCACGCCCTCGTCCAGCAGCGCGAGGCACGTGGCCTCCTCCCCCGGCTCCCGGGGAAGCCGCAGCACGGTGCTCCACCCTCCCTGGGCGGGCACCACGCTCCAGCGAGCCTCCTTGGGACGCGCCTGGAGCAGCCGGCGCCGGTTCTCCCTCACCCGCTCCAGCAGCGCGGCCTGGAAGCGGGGCGCGTGGGCCAGCAGTCCGGGCAGGGCGAGCTGGACGGGCGTGCTCACGGACAGGTACGTGTCCGCCACCAGCTCCAGCCGGGCCAGGGCCTCGTCGCGCACGGCATCGGGTCCGCCCACGTGGATCCACCCCAGCTTGAGGCCGGGCAGCCCCGCCACCTTCGACAGGCCCGACAGCGAGAAGGTGGGCATGGGCAGCGCGCGCCCGGCCACCGTCGCCACCCGGCCCGGCTCCTCGTCCCAGGCGAAGTCGGAGAACACCTCGTCGCAGAGGAGGGCCATCCCCGTCTCGGCGCACAGCGCGCCCAGCGCCTCCAGCTCGCCCTCCTGGAGGTAGTGGCCGGTGGGGTTGCCCGGGTTCACCACGAGCACGGCGCGGGTGCGCGCATCGCGTGCGGCGGCCACCTCGCCCACGTCCAGGCCGAAGCCGTGGGCGCGCGGCAGGCAGTAGGTGCGCGTCTCCACGCCCTCCAGGCGCGTGAGGTACTCGAAGAGGGGGTAGCTGGGCGCGGGGACGAGGACGTTGTCCCCGGGCTCGCACAGCAGCTTGAAGAGCCAGCCGTAGGACTCGCTGGTGCTCGCCGAGAGGACGAGGTGCTCGGGCCAGACGCGGGCGCCGCGCGAGGCGAGGTGCGCGGCCACGGCCTCGCGGGCCGGGAGCAGCCCCTGGGGCTCGGGCGTGTAGCCGAGGGCCCCTGGAGAGGCCAGCAGGGCCGGCTCGGGAGTGGGCAGGCCCACGCGGGTGGGGTTGGTCTCGGTGAGGTCCAGCAGGGGGAGCCCACGGGCGCGGCGCTCGGCGAGCGCCCGGGCCAGCGGGTTCCAGGCGCGCGGGAAGTCGGTGCGCGCCGAGAAGGGGCTCACAGCCCCGTCTGGAGCATGGCGGAGGCGACGCGGCGGATCAGCTCGCGGCGGATCTCCTTGCGGCAGTGCTCGATGGCCTTCGGGTGGGGCGCGGGCTGCTCCTCGGCACGCGCGCGCACGGCGGTACGGACGACGAGCTCGACCTTGGCGGGCTCGATGTGGAAGAGCCGCTGTCCCTCCTTCTGCAGAAAGTAGGAGAGACCACGCGCATCGAGGAGCTTGAGGAGATACCGCCTGGAGTCGGCGAGGAGCGAGAGGTCGATGATGTCGGCCATTCGCTGGGCGTTCTCGCTCGGATCGAAAGATGCGTCCATTTCGCGACCGAGCAACACGAAAACTTGCACTCGCTTTCGCGTATGAAACGCGGCGGAGGCCGATTTATCGGCCTCGCGCGCGTTTGGACCGCTCGGGAGCGAGCCATCCGGACACGAGCGGAGCGAGTGCCCCGCGGAACGCGGCGTGACGCCTGCGAGCATCCACCAGATAGGACACGGGACCCAGAACCTGGACGCGGTGGCGCGAGGCGAGAAGGGCCGCGTTGTCTCGCTCGGAGGGGTCGCGCGCGGGGGTGCTCCGAGAGAGGAGGACGGCCGCGACAGGGATGTTGCGCGCGGCGAGGGCCTCCAGGGACAGGGCGGTGTGGTTGAGGGTGCCCAGGCCCGCGCGGGCGACGAGCAGCACGGGGAGGCGCAGGGTGGAGATGAGGTCGATGACGTCGTGGGAGGAGTCGAGGGGGACGAAGAGGCCCCCCGCGCCCTCGACGACGACGGGCCCGTGCTTCAACCGCTCCCAGGCGGCCAGGGTGGTGCGCCAGTCGGGCTCGCGACCGAGGCGGCGCGCGGCGACTCCCGGGGCCAGGGGCGCGCGGAAGCGGTGGGGGCACACGACGTCCAGGGGCAGGTCGCTCCGGGCGGCCTCGCGCAGGGCGAGGGCATCGGAGGGAGCGGAGAGGGAGGCACACCCGCTCTCGTAGGGCTTGAAGCCCTGGGGCCGCAGCCCGGCATCCACGAGCAGGGACAGCAGGGCCCGGGAGACCTGGGTCTTCCCCACCCCGGTGTCCGTACCCGTCACGAAGACCTGCACCACGATTACCTCCCGAGGCGGAGCCCGCGCAGCCCGTCCAGGGCCAGGTCCACCTGGCCCTCGGTGTGCGCGGCGGAGAGACAGAAGCGGAGGCGGCTGGTGCCCTCCGGCACGGTGGGAGGCCGGATGGCCTTCACGAGCAGCCCCCGGGCACGCAGGGCGCGCGAGGCCGCGATGGCGTGCTCGGGCTCACCGAGAATGACGGGGAAGATGGCGCCGCGGGGCTCGGCGGGAAAACCCAGGGAGCGAAGCCCCTTGGCGAAGCGGTGGATGTTGCGCCACAGGCGGGCGCGCAGGTCGTCATCGTGCTCGACGATGTCCACGGCGGCCTCGGCGGCGGCACACAGGGCGGCGGGCAGCGACGTGGAGAAGACGAGGGGCCGCGCCCGGTTGAGGACGAGCTCCACCACGGCGCGGGAGGCACAGATATAGGCCCCCATGCCGCCGAGCGCCTTGCTCAAGGTGCCCATGCGCACATCGACGGCGCCCTCGAGTCCCAACGCCTCGCACAACCCGGCGCCCCGGGAGCCGAGGATGCCGGTGGCATGGGCCTCATCGACGAGCAGGCCAGCGCCGTGGGCGCGGCAGACGTCGACGATCTCCCGCAGGGGCGCGCAGTCCCCATCCATGGAGAACACGCTGTCGGTGACGACGAGGCGGCGGCGCGCGGGAGTCGAGGCGAGGGCGCGCTCCAGGGCCTCGACGTCGGCGTGCGGGTAGACGACGACGCGGGCGCGCGAGAGGCGGCACCCGTCGATGAGCGAGGCGTGGTTGAGGGCGTCGGAGAAGACGGCGTCCTCGGGGCCGACGAGGGCCTGGAGGGTGCCGACGTTGGCGGCATAGCCCGAGTTGAACAGGAGGGCGGCCTCGGCGCGCTCGAAGGCGGCCAGGCGGGCCTCCAGGCGCTGGTGGGCCACGGTATCCCCCACCACGAGCCGACTGGCCCCGGTGCCTACGCCATGGAGCTCCAGGGCGGCGACGGCGGCGGCCCTCACGGTGGGTGAGGCGGCGAGGCCCAGGTAGTCGTTGGAGGCGAAGTTGACGAGCGTCTCGCCCCCCAGACGGACGAGTGGGCCCTGGGGGGAGTCGAGCGGCTCGAGGAAGCGCCTCAACCCTCGGGAGGCCAGGGAGCCCAGGTCCTCCTGGGCCCAGCCGGTGGCCACACTCCCCTCGCCCTCCGGGAGAGGGTCGGGGCGGGGGTATCGCGAGTCCCCGCTCATTACCGCGACGTATCCGGCTCCAGCGGACGGATGCCGGCCTTCTCCAGGAGGGCCATGTCCTGGGTGTACTCGGGGTTGCCGGTGGTGAGCAGCTTCTCGCCGAAGAAGAGCGAGTTGGCGCCGGCGAGCATGCACAGCAGCTGGGCCTCCTCGTTCATCTGCATGCGGCCGGCGGACAGGCGCACCATGGCCAGGGGCATGAGGATGCGGGCGGTGGCGATGGTGCGGACCATCTCCACGGTCTGCACGGGCTTCTGGTCCTGGAGGGGAGTGCCCTTGACGGGGACGAGCGCGTTGATGGGCACGGACTCGGGGTGGACCTCCTGGTTGGCGAGCGTGAGGAGCAGCTTGCACCGGTCGTCCACGGACTCACCCAGGCCGATGATGCCGCCGGAGCACACGGAGATGCCGGCCTGCCGGACGCGCTCGAGGGTGTCGAGCCGGTCCTGGTAGGTGCGGGTGGTGATGATGTCCCCGTACTTCTCCTCGGAGGTGTCGAGGTTGTGGTTGTAGGCGGACAGGCCGGCCTCGCGCAGGCGCCTGGCCTGACTTTCGGTGAGCATGCCGAGCGTGGCGCATGCCTCCATGCCGAGCGACTTCACGCCGCGGACCATCTCCAGGACGCTGTCGAACTGGGGCCCGTCCTTCACCTCGCGCCAGGCGGCGCCCATGCAGAAGCGGGTGGCGCCAGCGGCGCGGGCCTTGGAGGCGGCGTCCAGCACGGACGGCACGGACATGAGCTTCTCGGCCTGCAGGCCGGTGTCCTTGTGGTAGCGCGCCGCCTGGGGACAGTAGCCGCAGTCCTCGGAGCAGCCGCCCGTCTTGATGGACAGCAGCGAGCACAGCTGCACCTTGTTGTCCTGGAAGACGGCCCGGTGGACGCCCTGCGCCTTGTGGATGAGCTCCAGCAGGGGCAGCTCATAGAGGGCGCGCACCTCGGGCAGCGTCCAGTCATGACGGACGGAGACACTCGGGGGCGGCGCGGCGAAGTGGGCGTGACCGTGGAAGGAGTCGCGGGCGGCGGAGTCGGACATGGGCTCCTCGGGACAGCGGGGAGCGCGCACGGTGCGTGGGTGGCCAGCCCTTGTCAACCACGCAGCGCGGCCGGGTTGACGACCCCGGCCGCCCAGAAGGTGGGACAGGCGGGACCCGGGGGGAGAGGCGGGAAACCCGCGCCTCCCCTACCGGGTCCCGGACACTAGGCGTGGATGCGACGGCCTCGGCCCGCCCAGCCCACCAACATTAGGACGACGATGGAACCCACCACGGACATGATGAGGCCGGAGGGATGCAGGTCGAGGATGCTCCGGTTGCGCGAGAAGAGCGAGCCGACGAAGCCACCGACGAACGAGCCCACGATGCCCAGCAGCATCGTCGCGAAAAGCCCCATGGACTGACGACCCGGGAGAAGCGCACGCGCGATCAGACCGGCGACCAGACCCACCACGATGAACCAGATGATGCTCATCTCCGTCTCCCCTTTGTTTGACGCCGCGAGGTGCGGCGCCGTCTTGGGACCAAACGTGGTGAGCCCTCCCCCGAGGCACAACTTGACGGGGACCCGGTGAATGGACCCCCGGTTGGCCGCCCGCCCCCCAGACGAGCGGTCCGGAAGGAGGGCTCCGACGTGAGGGAAAGCCGGGGAAACGGGGGCGGTGTGCGCTAGAGAAGAGGCCTCTATGGCGAAGGCGAAGACGCACTACACGTGTCAGGCGTGCGGGTACCAGACGGCGAAGTGGTTGGGGAAGTGCCCCGACTGCGGCGCGTGGAGCTCGCTGGTGGAGGAGACGGAGGCGAAGGTGGACGAGAAGCGCCCGGCCTGGGGCGCCTCGGGTGGGGCCTCCAAGCCGGTGCGGCTGCGCGAGGTGAGCGGCGAGCAGGAGGAGCGCCGCAAGACGGGCATCGCCGAGTTCGACCGGGTGCTGGGCGGGGGCGTGGTGGACGGCTCGCTGGTGCTGCTGGGCGGAGACCCGGGGATTGGCAAGTCCACGCTGCTGCTGGCGGCGTTGGACCGGCTGGGTCGCTTCGGCCCGGTGCTGTACGTGTCGGGCGAGGAGTCGCTGCGGCAGACGAAGATGCGGGCCGAGCGGCTGCGGGTGGAGAGCGAGGACATCCACCTCTTCGCGGAGACGGACGCGGAGCGGGTGCTGACGGTGGCGGAGAACCTCAAGCCGCGGGCGCTGGTGGTGGACTCCATCCAGACGATGTACCTGCCGGAGCTGGGCAGCGCGCCGGGGAGCATCTCGCAGGTGCGCGAGGTGGCGGGGCGTTTCATGGCCTACGCCAAGCGCAGCGGGGTGCCGACGTTCCTGGTGGGGCACGTGACGAAGGAGGGCTCCATCGCGGGCCCGCGCGTGCTGGAGCACATGGTGGACACCGTCCTCTATTTCGAGGGCGAGCGGGGCCACCCGTTCCGGATCCTGCGGGCGCACAAGAACCGCTTCGGCTCGACGAACGAGATTGGCGTCTTCGAGATGAAGGGGGCGGGGCTGATGGAGGTGCCGGACCCCTCGGCGCTCTTCCTCGCCGAGCGCCCGGCGGGCAAGGCGGGCAGCGTGGTGACATGCACGCTGAACGGGACACGACCGCTGCTGGTGGAGGTGCAGGCGCTGGTGGCCCCCACGGGCTACGGCACGGCGAGGCGCACGGCGATTGGCGTGGACGGCAACCGGGTGGCGCTGCTGGCGGCGGTGCTGGAGAAGAAGGAGGACATCCCGCTGGTGGGGTGTGACCTCTTCGTGAACGTGGCGGGAGGCATGCAGTTGTCCGAGCCGTCGTGCGACCTGGCGGTGTGCGCGGCGCTGGTGAGCAGCCTGCAGAACCGGCCGCTGGAGGCGCAGACGCTGGTATTGGGCGAGGTGGGCCTGGCGGGCGAGGTGCGCGCGGTGGGACAGGTGGAGCCGCGACTGGCGGAGGCGGCGAAGATGGGCTTCCAGCGAGCGATCATCCCCCAGGGAAGCGCGAAGCGGCTGGAGGGCACGAAGCTGGAAGTCGTGGGCGTGCAGACGCTCTCCGAGGCGCTGGGAGCGATGTTCGACTGAAGCGACTAGAGTGCCCGGCACTCATGAGTGGAGAGCCACACCGCACCTCCCGATGGAAGAACGCCCTCGGCTCGCTCTCCGCGCGGCTGCTGGTGGCCTTCCTGCTGCCCACCCTGCTCTTCCTGGCGCTCACGGGCACGACGGTCTACGCGCTGGCCCGCGCCATCCTGGAGGACGAGCTGGGCACGAGCCTCTCCGCCATCGCCGCCGCCACGGCGAGCCAGGTGAGCGGCGAGCGGATGCTCACCATCGAGCCCGGGGACGACGTCACGGGCACCCGCACCTGGCGCAACGTGGTGCGCCTTCTCTCCGAGGTCCGTGACGCGAGCGGGGTGCGCCGCGTGTACGTGGTGGACACGCGGGGCCGGGTGCGCGTGGACGTGGGCGGCGGGCTGCCGGTGGGCACGGAGGTGCCGGAGCTCGCCCGCGACAGGCTGGAACTCTCCCGCGTCTTCTCCGGACAGCGGACGGCGAGCCAGGTCCTCTTCCAGGGCAGCGACGGGCTCCTCTACAAGACGGGCTACGCGCCGGTGCGCCGCGAGGGCGAGGTGGTGGGCGCGGTGGCGGTGGAGGGCAGCGCGGCCTTCTTCGGCCCGCTCTCCCGCCTGTCCCGGAGCTTCGCGGCGGCGAGCGCGGTGGCGTTGGGGGTGCTCGGGCTCGTGGCCGTCTTCACCGCGCGGGGGCTCGCGCGGCCGCTGCGGCGGTTGATGGACTCGGCGCTGCGCATCGGCCGGGGCGACCTGACGACGCCGGTGCCCCCGGAGCCCACGCGCGAGATTGGCGTGCTGGCGCGCGAGCTGGAGGTGATGCGCGAGGCCCTGGAGAGCCGGGACCGGCAGCTCAAGCTGATGCTGGCGGGGGTGGCCCACGAGGTGCGCAATCCCCTCGGCGGCATCTCGCTCTTCTCGGGGCTGCTCGCGGAGGACCTGAAGGCGGGAGCCCACGCCGGAGCCTCCGAGCACGTGGCCCGCATCCAGCGGGAGGCGGAGTACCTCCAGCGCATCGTCGAGGACTTCCTGGCCTTCGCCCGGGAGCAACCGCTCTCGCGGGCGCCGGTGGCGGCGCCGGACCTCCTCCAGGAGGCGAGCGGCCTGCTCGCGGCCGACGCGGCGGACAAGGCGGTGACGGTGGAGGTGGAGGCGGAGCCGGCCGTGCTGGAGGCGGACGGCAGCCTGCTGACGGCCGCGCTGGTGAACCTGGTGAAGAACGCCGTGCAGGCCTCGCCCCGGGGAGGCCGGGTGCGGGTGACGGGCCGTGGGGACGGCGGGGACTACACCATCCGCGTCGAGGACCAGGGCCCCGGCGTGCCCGAGGCCGAGCGCGGGCGTATCTTCGAGCCCTTCTTCACCACCCGCGAGAAGGGCACGGGCCTGGGGCTGCCGCTCTCGCGAAAGATCGCCCGGGCCCACGGGGGCGAGCTGCGGTTCGTCTCCGCCCCGCAAGCCACTGTCTTCGAGCTCACCCTTCCCTTGGGAGATGACCTGTTGCGCGGACGACAGCCCGGGGGGCGGGGAGGAACCGACCTCTCCCGGACGCGGTAAGACGGATCCACCTCCTTCCCCTCCGGAGGATCTTCCGACGTGTCCGGCCAGTCCGACGGCGATCTCACCGCGTACGACCCCTTGAGCCCCCTCTTCGACGCCTCGGGAGCGGAGCAGCGACTCGGAGCCGAGCGCGACCCGTTCCGCCAGCTCGCCGAGGCGCTGCCGCAGATCGTCTGGACGGCGAGGCCGGACGGTCTGCACGACTACCTCAACCGACGCTGGTACGAGTACACCGGCATGTCCTTCGAGGAGTCCAAGGGCCTGGGCTGGTATGGGGCCTTCCACCCGGAGGACATGCCCGAGGCCGCCCGGCGCTGGAACCACAGCGTCACCACGGGCGAGCCCTATGAGGTGGAGTACCGCTGCCGCCGGCTCGACGGCGTCTGGCGCTGGTTCCTCGGCCGCGCCATCCCGGTGCGCGACGCCCAGGGCCACATCGTCCGCTGGTTCGGCACCTGCACGGACATCGACGACCACAAGCGCACCGCCGATGCCCACGGCTTCCTCGCCGAGGCCAGCGTCGTGCTCGCCATCTCGTTGGATCCAGAGGAGACGCTGCGCAACTTCATGCGCCTGGCCGTGCCGCGGTTGGCGGACTGGTGCGCGGTGGACCTGGTGGGGCAGGACGAGACCGTCGAGCGCGTCATGGTGACCCACACCAACCCCTCGAAGGAGGCGCTCGCCTGGGAGCTGGCGCGCCGCGATCCCGTGAACCTCCAGGATGCCCAGCAGGGGCGCGGCTACGTGCTGCGCACCGGCCAGTCGGAGCTGCTGGAGATCATCCCCGAAGCGACGCTCACCTCCATCTCGGGAGACAAGGACCGCGAGCGGCTCATGCTCGGACTGGGCCTGCGCTCCTCCCTCATCGTGCCGCTGATCGTCCACGGACGGACGCTGGGCTGCATCACGCTCGTCCAGGCCGACAGCGGCCGGCACTTCTCGGTGGCGGACATGCCGCTGATCGAGGAGCTGGCCCGCCGCGCCGCGCTCTCGCTGGACAACGCGCGCCTGTACCGGGAGAGCCAACAGGCCACCCGCCGGGCCGAGCAGGCGCGCCACGAGGCCGAGCAGGCCCGCGCGATATTGGAGCGCAGCAACCAGGAGCTGGATCAGTTCGCCTACGTGGCCAGCCACGACCTGAAGGCCCCGCTGCGCGGCATCGCCAACCTGTCGCAGTGGATCGAAGACGACCTGCGGGACGCGATGACGGAGGAGACGCGCGAGCAGATGAGGCTGCTGCGCGGGCGCGTGCACCGCATGGAGGCGCTCATCAACGGCATCCTCGACTACAGCCGCGCCGGGCGGATGCGCGCCCGGCCCGAGCTCGTGGACGTGGGCCGGCTGCTGGCCGAGTGCGTGGAGCTGCTCGCCCCCCCGCCCGAGGCCACCCTGGAGGTGGCGCCCGGCATGCCCACCCTGCACACCGAGCGGGTGCCCCTCCAGCAGGTGTTCCTCAACCTGATCAGCAACGCGCTCAAGCACGCCAACCGCCCGGACGTGCACGTGCGGGTGACGGCACGCGAGGTGGGCACCTTCTGGGAGTTCTCCGTGGCCGATGACGGCCCGGGCATCGCCCCCGAGTACCACGCGCGCATCTGGGGCCTCTTCCAGACGCTGCTGGCGCGCGACGAGCTGGAGAGCACCGGCATCGGCCTGTCGGTGGTGAAGAAGAGCGTGGAGGTGCGCGGCGGACGCGCCTGGCTGGAATCCACCCCGGGCCAGGGAGCCACCTTCCGCTTCACCTGGCCCACGCATCTTCCGGAGGAAGGACGCTGAACGTGTCCGCCAAGACCCTGAACATCCTCCTGGTCGAGGATGACGCGGTGGATGTGATGAACGTCCAGCGCGCCTTCAAGAAGAACAACATCCACAGCGCCCTCTACGTCGCGGGCAACGGGCAGCAGGCCCTGGAGCTGTTGCGCAGCGCGGCGGTGCCGGCCAGCAACCGGCTCATCCTCCTGGACCTCAACATGCCGAGGATGAACGGCCTCGAGTTCCTCCGGGCCCTGCGTGCCGATCCGGAGCTGCGCTCCACCCCGGTGGTGGTGCTCACAACGTCCAATGATGAACGGGACAGGGTGGCGAGCTATCATCTCCATGTGGCCGGGTACCTCCTCAAGCCCGTCACCTTTCCAGCATTCGTGGAGCTGATGGCCGCGCTCAACACATACTGGACGCGAGTGGAGATGCCGTGAGGGTGGAGAACCACATGGAGCAGCCGCTGCGTCTGCTGGTGGCGGACGATGACGAGGTGGACCGGCTCGCGGTGCGGCGAGCCCTGCTCAAGGCGGGCATGGGCGCCCAGCTCGTCGAGGTGGCCGACGGGGAGGCCGCGCTCTCCGCCCTGATGGAGCAATCCTTCGACTGCGCCCTGCTCGACTTCCAGATGCCCGGCCACGATGGACTGACGGTGCTGCGCAAGGCGCGCGCCGCCCTGGTGGAGACGCCCATCGTCATGCTCACCG
>NZ_DASVWK010000388.1:0-8523 GCF_036389735.1 Archangium sp.
GAGTGAGCGGTACGGGGCGGTGTCCGTGCTCTGCGTGAATGGTTTGCTGTCGCGGTCGAGCAACCGTCGCTTGTTGTCCCACGAAAAACCCGTGCGCACCTCCTCCTGTACCAGGGAGTGGATGGGCTTGCCCTCACGCACAGCCGCCTCCACCGTCAGCCGCCGTTTCCTGATGCGCGTCGGGGCCACGTCGCGCCCCTCGCGCAGGCAGGCCAGAAGCGTCTGGGCGAATTCCGCCTCCGACTCGCTCGTCCCCTGGCGGGCGACACGCACCACCGCCCAGGTGTCGTCCCTTCCCAGCACCAGCTCACCGGGGCCCACGTTCTCCACCCTCCGCAGCAGCGCGTACAAGCGAGCACGGGCGATGAAGACGGCATCAGCCCGATGCTCCAGGCGCATGCCGCTGCCGACGCTCTCCAGCGCGTCGAGCCCTTCACAGCGCAGGTCCAACTCCTCGGGGCAGATGATGGCGTCGGTGGAGACGAGAAGGGCCCCACGCGCGGTAATGTCGGCCATGAGGGCGCGAGCCCGGCCCAGCACCAGCGTGGCCCACTCCGGGGCGAAGGCACTGCCCACATCCGGAGGCCCCTTGAGCGAGGCGCGTAACAACGGCGAGCCGTGGATGGCCGCTCCCAGTCCCGGGCCGAAGCCGTGGAGCTGGGCCTCGCGCTCGACGTCCAGCAGGCTCGAACCGTGCATCTTCTCGGCCAGCTTGCCCAGCAGGGCGTTGGCGAAGAGCTTGGCCGTGGCGTACTCCAGGGTGCCCCTCTTGGCGGCGGACTTCTTCTCGAGGAAGTGCCGCATGTAGCGGCTCACGTCGTGGTCGCGCTCACGAGGGCCGGGCTTGAAGCCGTAGGCTTCCACCACCTTCACCTTCGCCCCCCGTCGTAGCGCCAGGCGCACCTCGGCCAGCGTGCAGGAGGAGGTTCCTTGAAGAGGAAAGACGAGTCGACGCACGCCGTTGCGATGCACTGGCAGGCAGGGGTAGCGCGTGCCCCTCGGGAAGACGAACGTGAAGGTGCCGAAGCCCTCGTGCTCCTCGACCTGGGCGAGGGATTCCAGCCGGACCCATCGTGTCCCAGCGTGGGGGAGCGGCTGGAGCATCGCCGCGTAGGGATAGAGGGACACTGCGTCGTACTCGGCGAAGGCGCCGACGTGGAAGCCGCGCCGGAACGCCTCCGACTGCGCACCCCAGTAGGCGCGGCAGGCCATGCGGCGCACGTTCGGGTCGCCGTTGAAGACCAGCTCGACACGCGGCTCATCCCGGTAGCCCGTGCCCTTCTTCACCTTGCGCACCACCTCGCGCTTCACCACCGGGGCGGGACCATTCCGGACGAAGTGCAGGCGGAAGATGGCGGACGCCACGGCCGGTAAGGTGCGGTTGCCGAGCACGTCGATGTTCCACTCGGCGAGCACCCCCTGGCGGAAGTTCCGCATGGCACGCAGGGCCACCTCCGCGTCCCGGGTGGCATGGGCCACCAGCCGCGCTAGATCCGTCCGCTTCAGCTCGGTCAGGTGCGGCCCATCTGTCTCCAGGCGGGGACGGCCCACGGTTCGAGCGATTTCCTCCAAGGGAGTCTTCGGGAAATAGCCCGCGAGATCCACCAGCCGCACGTCCCAGGTGCCCTCCTCGCGCTTCACGCGCTCCAGTCGCGCGTGGTGGGCCTTTCCCACCTGCTCCACCCGCGCCTCGGTCACGGCGGAAGGAAAGAGGGCGAGGAGACTGCTGGCCTCGTGTGCCACCACATGCACCTGCCGGATTCCGCGCCGGGCGGGCGGCATGGCATCGGCCCGCCGGAGCAGTTCCCGGATGCAGTCGATGAGCTGCTCGCCCATGAGCTGTCCCTCGGGCAGCTCGTAGGCTTGGGCGTGGACGTGCTCGTCCGCGAGGGTGACGAGCTGCAACAGCAGCGGGACGCGATGCTCCTCGTCCCACTTCACGCTCACGCCCACCAGCACGGTGTGCGGATACGCTCGGGGCCGACGACGGAGGGGAGAGAGCGTCCGGGACAGGAGCAGCCCCAGGTGCGTCTCCAAATCCTTCTCGTTCATGCGCCACCCCCGAGCAATTCCAGGGACTTGGCGCGGCAGGAGACTGGCGCGTTTCGCCAGATGGCGGACTGGAACCGTCCAGCCCCTCGGAGCTTGCAAGCCCTCGAAATTACGACGTCGAGGGGCTCAACAGAGTGTCCGGAACCGTGATGAGGGGGCGGACAACACGCCTGCCCCCTCATCGTGATCCCTTGGATGAGGGTGATGTTCTTGGAGTTCCTGGTGGCTCTCGACCGTCGCATCTTGCCGCCTCGTGCGCAGGGCGCCTGTCCTGGGCGTCCGGCTCTGCGTGGCAATGTCGAGATGCTTTGGTCGAAGAAAAATCCTAGAGGTCTCGTGGGGTTGTGGGGCGATTGGTCTCTACTAGAGATGGAAGGGGTCGTTCCCCAGCACCATCTCTACCCCCTGGAGACGGGAGGGCTCACTACCCCCCATCATCTCCACCCCCTGGAACTCATGCCTGCAAGTCCCCGAATGGGGATTGCGGTGGAGGAAAGGGCGGCTCCTCTGGTGACGGGTCGGTTGGCGCCGTGGGTGGGGGACTCTGGCCTGTGAGCTGTCTCAACGCCGCCAGGAGCTCCTTGGAGTTTTGGCGCGCGTTGGCCCACTTCCACACCCGCTGGGTGGTTTCCCCTTTGTCCGAGGTGGGTTCCTCATAGCCGATGAGGATGGCGAGCGCGGCGATCTCCCTGTGCGCCAACTCGATGCCGAGTATCTCCGCCGTGAAGTCCGCGAAGGCGGCCATCATCCTCTTCTCCGCACCCGCTCCTTCGAGCAGGACACGTAGAGCTGGCTTCTGTTTCACTTCTTCAAGCAAGGGTCCGATACGTCGCTGGAGAGCGAGAAGGAAGGTGGCCACTCGTTCCAGTTGGCGCAGAGGCTGGAGGCTCTCGACGAGCACGGGCGGCAGCAAGCCACGCGTGACCTGGATGTATCGCCCCACCCAACTGCTCCTGGCGTTCTGGAAGAGCGACTGCTTGCGCTGGCTGAGCACGTCGTTCTTCTTGCCGAGCCATCCCAGCAGGTTCCGCAGGGGCTCGGACGCATTGGAGATCTTGAGTCCCATCTCCATGCTCGCTGCAAGCGCGTCAACATGCGGGCGGATGCGTTCCTGCTCTACTTCAAGGTAGGCGAAAACCGAGGCATTCGAGGCGAGATGCGCGATGAAGCGTGGCTGGTTCATGGCCGAGAAGCTCGTCACGCCTGGTCCCCCCGCCAAGAAGCAGTTCCCACAGGTGTAGAGGCTCCTTCACAATTCGAGCATGAAGACCGTCAGAACCGCCGTGCAGGCTGCGCAGGCCGCGATCAACGGGGCTCGCTCAAAGGGCCCGAAGACGCCCGAGGGGAAGGTTTCATCCTCACTCAATGCCCTCCGGCACGGGTTGAGTGCCAAGCAGCTACTACTGCCCGGGGAAGATGCCGATGAGTACGAGCGCCATCTCGATGGGTACTTCGTCGCCTTCGCGCCAGCTACCCTGCCCGAGGCCGTCATCGTGGCGCAGCTCGGGGATACAGCCTGGAAGCTGGAACGGCTAAGCAAGCTGGAGAGCGGACGGACCCTCGCCAGCCTGGAAGATGCCCTGGAGAAGACGCCCGAGTTCGAGAGGTTCGCCCTTACTCGCCGCGCACTTCGGGCCGTGAACGCCCTCGTGGAGATCGCGGATGCCTGCCCGGTGCCGCAGGATGTGGCGCAGACCGACGCCCTGCTGGCTGCCGTAGATGGAACCATGAAGATCGTCCACGAGGTGCCGGAGCTGCCGAGGACGGTGAGCCAGTCCCTCGCCTTCTCGCTCGGTCATGCTCGGGACACCTCCAAGGATGGACGCATGCTGACGGACGCCTACCGTGCCCTGGGAGACGCCGCCAAGGTGCTGAAGGGGGCCCTCTCCGCGAAGCTGGCCGAGGACGAGGGGGCGCTGGCTCCGGTACGCGAGCGGCTGGCCGCTGAGGTGCTGCTGCTGGACGACGCGGACCTGCGGAAGCTGGAGCGCCACCGCAAGCTGCTGGAGACCGCCATGCAGCGACAGCTCGACCTGCTCGGGCAGGTACGCGCCAGGGTGGCCGCCTCCAAGCCCGAGTCGCAGGCCGAGGCGAAGGAGCTGCGTGTGAAGCTGCGGGTTGTAAGGTAGTCGTGGTGTTAACTTGCTTTGGGCAGTTCCAAGCGGAAGTGCTCAAGCATGGAGCGAAGTGCAACGCGGGCCTTTTCGAGGGTGCCGCATTGGGCAGCGGCAATACGGAAGACATGCACGCCTTCGCGCTGCATTGCGAGAGTGCGCTCCTGCGCTTCAACGGGAGTTTCCTGGTGGAACGACTGACCGTCGATCTCCACCTGAATGACAACGCCGTTCCTCAGGATGAGCATGTCGGGCTCGATGCGGTACGGTGGGGTACGGCCCGGCCTGAGGAACACCGGTAAGGGGGCGCAGACGAGGCTGGCCTCCTTGCACGCCAAGTAGAAGTTCACCTCTGGTTCCGAGCGAAAGTAGAGTCCGTCGTACATCTTCATCGCCGGATTATCGGAGCGAACGCGGCCTTGATTATTCACCTTTCGCCCGCGTGTAAACTCACGTGCAGCCTGCTGCCACGTCGAGTTCTTCTCGATGGCAGCGCTGATCGAGAACTTGTCAATGTAGGAATCTGGGTGCTCGTGCCCAAATACCTCCACTGACGTATCATGGAGCACGCTCTCAAGCTCCTTGCGCACGTCCGCCGTCAACCGCCCGTAGACGTCGGGTCTGAGGCGAGTCGTCAACTGCCACGGGTAGTGGTATCGCCCGAAATCGAAAAACTTGTCGCAGCGAGCCGTTGTCGTGCCGTAGGCGAGGACGGCCACGGCATTACGCTGCCCGCGCTCCATTAGGATGCGCGCCATCGTCGCCAGGAAGCCATCGAGGTCGACCGGGAATTCATCGGGCTCGGACTCGGACATGCGACATGACTGTAGAAGAGGCGTCCATGGAGTCCAGTTTTCGTCCTTCTGGGGCTCAGGTTCGTTCTGACAGCTCTTCCCGGCCCTCTTCGCCTTCCTCGCCTTTATCGAGGGCTATCCAACTTGGGTGAGCACCCCCGGGATGGGGGGACAGGGGTTCCCTTGTCGCAGGCCCACCTGCAAGCCCCCGGTCTTCTTCGAGCCCCCCGGGGGATGGGAGCCTCAAGATTTTTTTCGGGGGAACTCTCCAGCGGGCTGCTCTCCCGGTACACGGTCCCTGGCGAGCTTCGCCCAGGGGTTACTGATGGCCGTACCCTGTGTTCGCCCTCTCGCTCCTCGCGCACGAGGGGTGGAGTGCATCCCGGCACTTCAAATCTTCCTGGGGCACCTCGAAAAGTGACCGCGGACTTCCGACCGTGGAACTACACCAGCTCCAGCACCACCGAGGAGGCGGCACCGTGAAGCTGAGCTGGCTCCCTTGCACTACTTGGACGAGACCGAGCACACCTGCGCGGCTGGTGAGGCGGTAGGCACATCGCCCAGCTCGCATCCTGCGTGAGCTTGCGCAACTCGAAGCCTCCGATGCAGACGACAGGTTGACCCCCGAAACCCAGGTACTGTGACGAGACGGGTTGGTGCAGCCGCCAGGGTGAAACGTAAGAGAAGAGGGCGAACTCCCATCGTGGACTGGAAGTCCGCCTCCTCGACCGCTACTGCGCGTGCCGCTGCCTACTCAGTGCATGGGCCAGCACCGTGAGGATGGCGGCGGCCACGTCCCGTGCGAGGGGCGAACGCAGCACCTTTCCGAGCCAGTTCATGGGACACCTCCTCACCTCGACTCACGCCGCGAGCCGGAGCTGGGCGGTGTCCGCGATGGCCGCGAGCGCCTGGCGCTTCATGGCGGCGGCCTTGCCCATCCAGATGCTTTCCAACCGCATCGTCTCCACCTTCTTGCCCTGGACGGCTCGGGTGTGGCGGTAGTGGTCGGCCCACTCGCTGAACGCCTGGAGGGCTGCCCAAGCGGTGCCCTGGATGTCGCCCTCGATTCCGGTGCCCGTGTGGAACAGCTCCACCACCTTGTTGCGCGCGTTGGTGATGCGCGGGTGCTTGGCCTCGTCCTCGGGCAGCGGCATCACTCGGTTGAGCACGAGTTGGAGCTGGTCCTCGTTGAACGGCTGGATGGCGAGGTGGTTGGCCAGCTCGCCGAACCGCTCGTAGCCCTCCATGAGGAGTCGGAAGGCCAAGCCCGCTTCCTCAAGCCGGACTTTGGCACTGGTGGTGTGCGGGATGTGCCACTCGGCCCCGTCCTTCTCCGAGAGGGCGACGCCGAGGGTGTTCTGGCACACCACGCGCGTGGCCACGTTCTTGAGGGTGATGGCGGTGGTGCCGTCGTGGCCGCAGTAGCCCAGCACGTACCGCTGGATGGGGCTCTTGTCGCCCCGGACCAGCAACGGCTCGGGCAACTCGCCGAGCAGCCACCCGCGTACGCCGTTGCGGCCCAAGGTACCCGCCGTGTGGAAGATGCAGCGCACGCCGCCTGCTGCTTCCACGAGCGTGCGGGCCACCTCCGCGAACTGCACCACCTCGTAGCCCTTGGAGACGGTGGACAGGTACTCGTCTGAGTCCTCCCGGAAAAGGGCCTTCCTGTCCGGGATGGCTTCCACCATGGGTGGCGAGAAGACGGGCCGCTCCACCGCCGTGTAGAAGCCGGCGGCCTGGACGAGGGTGTCGTAGTCGGCGTTGGCCGGGAGCGCGGTGCCCAACCCGTGCCAGGGCTCCTTCCCGACGTAGACCATCTTGCTGATGTCGTGAGACATGGTGTTCCTTCCCTTCGTTGGAGAAGGCGCACCTCGGGCGCTCGGGCCCGGTCCATGAGAACTCGAGTCCGTCACCTCGCGGTGCGCCGAGCTGGGGTTGTTGGAGGAAGGCGCACTGGCCGGATTGCCAGCGCGTCGGCGGATACGTCTCCGCCACGAGCCTTATGCCGAGGAGCACGCGGCTTTTGACGGGCCGCGCTCATGGAGCTGGTGGCGCGTCCTCGGCCGTGGGCTGCTTCTCCGGCCTCTTCTTCACCGCCCGCCTTGCCCGAGGCTTGCGCTCGGGCGCCTTCCGCGAGCTCCGAGTGAAGGGAGAGAGTGTCTTCGACACCAGCCGCACGTCTCCGTCATCCCCGGGCAGGGGCGAGGGGCTGATGGCATTGTGCGGGGCCCACAGCGTTTCGGCGTCTTCCTCTCCCCGGGTGACCCGACCCACATGGCGCAGCCGGGCGTTGACGAGTGCGAGTTGGGCGCTGATGCAGTGGGGGGCCATCCGCTGCGTCTCTTCGTCCGGGAGGTCGTGGTTGGCGAGCAACTCGGCCAGGAGCGAGGCCCCGCGTAAGGCGTGCTCCAGCGTGGCCAGCTCCATGCTGAGACTGACGGCACTCGACTCGGAGCGGCGGGGACGCGTGTTCTTGTCGCTCATGGGTCCTCCATGCGGTGTGTAGACGAAGGGCACCCATGCCCCACGTCCTGCGGCTTATGCCGCCGCTCTCCGTGGAGTTGCTGGTGGGCACTCCTACCAGCCGGGCGCGTTGCCGCTTCCAACGGGTCCATGGGAAGCCCCGGGTTCTGGTAGCTTCCCACTCCCGAGGTTGAGCGCATGACCGGACTTCCACCGTTACTGGCCAGTGCCGCTGGAGAGGCACCATGAAGCCCACGCTGGAGGACGTGGTGCGGCCCGGCATGGTGGTGAGCGGCTACCGCATCGAGAAGAAGCTGGGAGCTGGCGGCTTCGGCAAGGTGTTCCTCGCGTGGCGTGACGGTAGCCCGTGCGCCCTCAAGTTCATCCACCTGGAGAGCGTGGGGGAGTGGGGCTGGCGAGAGCTGTTCATCATGCTCCGCCACGAGTTCCCCAACGTGGTGAAGCTGCTGAGTCACTTCAAGTGGCCGGAGGAAAAGCCCGAGTACCTGGTGCTCGTCATGGAGTACGTGCCGGGAGTGACGCTCTACCAGTGGGCGAGGGATAACAACCCGTGTGCCCGCGAGTTGGTGGAGAAGCTGTTGCCGCTCTCCCGGGCGTTGAAGGAGGTTCACGCCAAGGAGGTGCTGCACCGGGACTTGAAGGGCGACAACGTGCTGGTGCGCGAGGGCAACGGAGCGCCAGTGCTGGTGGACTTCGGCGCGGGCACCATGCCCAACGCGCCTCGCGTCACCGGAGCCCTGGCCCCGGCCAACCTCCGCTACCGCAGCCCCGAGGCCGTGGCCTTCTTCCTGCGCGAGGATCGCAAGCGGGGGGAGAGCTACGACTACTCGGTGAGGGACGAGCTGTACTCCCTGGGCGTCATCCTCTACGTGCTCGCCACCGACGTGTACCCCTTCAACGGCCCAGACGACGAGCTGATGGGGGAGATTCTTGAGGGCAACCCCAAGTCCCCGCATGTGCGCAACTCCCGCGTGCCCCGGGCCTTGAGCGAGCTGTGTCTGCGCCTGCTGGCCAAGGCGAACGCCCGTGTTCCGGACGCCGAGGCCCTGTGCGTGGCGCTGGAGAAGCTGCTGGAAGAG
>NZ_DASVWK010000389.1:0-12758 GCF_036389735.1 Archangium sp.
TACAGCCCGAGCTGGCGCCCGCCGGGAGTCAGCCCGCGCTTGAGCGCGCCGAGCACCGTGGTGGTGACGCCCGAGGAGTGCCAGTCCATGCCCATGACGGCGCCGAGCGACTGGAACCAGAAGGGGTGCGCGAGCCGGCGCAGGACCTCATGGCGTCCGTAGTGGAGGACGAGCGCCTCGACCAGGACGCGCCCCATGCGCGCCATGCGCTCGGCGAGCCAGTCCGGTACCCGACCAGAGTGGAGGGGAAGGTCTGCACTACCCGTACGGTCCATGATGACTCCGGAGGTAACTTCCAGGAGTCAACCTCGGACCTCGGGTGCTTCTTCACGAAAGGGAGGGGAGCGCGCCGTGGCCGCTCGCCCTCCGAGCGACCCCCGAGGCCCTCGGCACGGCACGCCGACACCACGGTGTGCAGCGAGGCCGCCCACCAAGGTACCGAAGGTGGGAGAGGTGTGCGAATACCCGCCACTTCTCGACAAGTCTTCCGGATGACGCTTGGGGGCAAGTGGGGTACAGACGGCGCGTGCCGCTCGTCGTTCATCCCCACTTCCACCGGCGCCGTACCGGCGTCACCGCCCACACCGAGCTGATCGTCCCCGAGCTCGCGCGACTGATGGAGACGCGAGCGCTGGGCAAGCACCTGGCGGGGGACGTGCCGCGGATTCCGTGGGGCGAGCTGTGGAAGCGCCTGCGCGAGGAGCCGGTGGTGTGGCACGCGCACCGCAACAACGAGCTGCTCTTCGGGTTCCTGTTGAGGATGATGGGGAGACAGGTGCGGCTCGTCTATACGCGCCACGGCCCCTATCCGCCGAGCTGGTTCACCCGCTTCATCGCCCGGTATGCCGAGAAGCTCGTCACGCTCAACCCACAGGGAGCGGAGTGGATGGGCATCCCCTCGCAGATCGTCACCCACGGGGTGAACCTGGAGCGCTTCGTGCCGCCGACGGACCGAGCGGCGGCGTGGGGAGCGCTGGGGCTGGGAGGGCGCTACGGGGTGGGAGTGGTGGGCCGGGTGCGCCCCAACAAGGGCCAGGGCGACTTCGTGGAGGCCATCCGGCCGCTGCTGGGGGAGTTCCCCGAGTGGAGGCCGGTGCTGGTGGGGCTGGCCAAGGGCAAGGACGTGGGGTGGGCGGAGAAGCTGCGCGACTCCACGGAGGGGCGGCTGGTGCTGGCGGGAGAGCACCGGGACGTGGTGCCCTGGTACCAGGGGCTGAGCATCCTGGTGCACCCCTCGTACGGGGAGGCGTTCTCCATGGTGCTGGTGGAGGCGATGGCGTGCGGCTGCTGCCCGGTGGTGACGAGGCTGCCGCACGTGCCGGCGGTCATCGAGCACGGGCGCACGGGCTTCATGTACGAGCCCGGGGACGTGGCGGCGCTGCGCGAGTTGCTGACGATGCTGTTGCGCGAGCCCGAGCGGGCGCGGCAGGTGGGGCTCAACGCGGCGGAGGAGGCGCGCAAGCGCTTCGGCGTGGCGCACGAGGCCCGGGCACTGGCCCAGGTGTACCAGGCCGCGTTGGACCGCTGAGCAACTGGAGTATCGAAAATACGCAGGAGCGCGCCAACAGTCATGCGGTCGGCACCAACTCCGTGTGCTGAGTGCGCCGCGGCTTTCCTTGAGAAGGTGCTGCCGCACCGCAAAATGGCATTAGAATCAACGCATGCGCTTCACCCGCATCCGACTTGAGAACTGGCGCAACTTCCTCGACGTCAATGTGCCCCTTGAAAGCCGTGTCTTCCTCGTTGGTCCGAATGCCTCCGGGAAGTCCAACTTTCTCGACGCTATACGCTTCTTGCGTGACGTCGCTGATGTACAGGGCGGATTCCAGCGCGCCGTCTCCTCCACACGCCACGGTGTGTCCCAGATCAGGTCTCTACACGCCCGTCGGTATCCGAACGTAGCAGTCGAGGTTGACGTCGATCTCGCGGATGGTGAGCCGTGGTTGTATCGGCTGGAGTTCACGCAGGACAACCAGCGTAGGCCCTTGGTCAAACGCGAACTCGTCAAGCACGGTGGGGAAACCCTACTCTTACGGCCCAACAAAAGGGATGAGAAGGATCCTGAACTCCTGACTCAAACGCACCTGGAGCAGGTCAACACCAACCGCAAATTCCGCGAACTCGCGGACTTCTTCGCCAAGGTGCGCTACCTGCATCTCGTTCCTCAATTGGTTCGTGAGCCTGACCGTTCCACTGGACGGGTGAATGACCCATTTGGCGGTGATTTCCTGGAGCAACTCGCGCGGACCCCGAACAAGACGCTTGAGTCACGATTGAAGCGCATCACCAGTGCGCTGCGCGTGGCAGTACCACAACTCCAGAAACTTGACCTGAAGCGCGATGAGCGGGGTGTTCCTCACCTGCTGGGACGGTACAAGCACTGGCGACCCAACGCGGGTTGGCAAAACGAAACACAGCTTTCTGACGGAACGCTCAGGCTTCTGGGACTGTTGTGGGTCTTTCTCGATGGAACAGCCCCCCTGCTCCTTGAAGAGCCTGAGTTGTCCCTTCACACCGCGGTCGTTCGACATATTCCACAAATGCTCGCACGGTTGAGCCGGAAGAATGACCGGCAGATCCTAGTGAGTACGCATAGCGCCGATCTACTTTCGGACGAGGGCATAGGTGCCGAGGAGGTTCTAATTCTGGAACCCCTCAAAGAAGGGACTCAAGTTGAAGTTGCCACGAACGTCGCACAAATCCGCGATCTGCTAGAGGGCGGATTGTCTGTGGCAGATGCGGTCATTCCAAGGACCGCTCCGAGAGATGCAGACCAGCTCGCACTTTTTGGTGCGGCGCTGTGACGTCAGTTACGATCGCGGTGGAAGGATCTACAGACACGGCAGTAGCCCGAAGGTTACTTCTTCATGCTGGTCTTTCCGCGGGCTCGATCTATGCGGCGGGTGGCAAGTCCAAACTCGACCAGAAGCTGCCCGGCTACAACACTGCCGCACGGAATGCTCCTTGGTTTGTCCTCCGGGACTTGGATCAGGATGCCCCTTGTGCCCCCGCTCTCATGGGACGCCTGCTCCAAGCTCCCGCCCGCTACATGCGACTGCGAATCGCAGTTCACCAAGGAGAAAGTTGGCTGCTTGCAGATGCGGAGCGGATTGCTGCATTCCTTCAGGTTCAAATCGATGCCGTCCCATCTGAACCCGACACCCTCGTCAACGCGAAGCAGTCCCTTGTCAACTTGGCGCGTACATCGCGGTCACGCGATATACGTGCGGCCCTCGTTCCTCCTCAAGGCTCCACAGCATCAGTTGGACGCCAGTACACCGCCATGATTACGGAGTTCGCGCAAGAGCACTGGCGTCCTGGTCTTGCGGCGAAGCGAAGTGAGAGTCTCGCGCGATGCATCAATGCACTCCGGACCCTACCTCGCTGAGCACCAGGCCCCCAGAGACACTCGCATCGAGCAGGTCCGCCGCTGGGAGCGCCGCTTCCTTGACTGACCTCGAGCCACTTGTCGGCTCGGTCAACTCCGTGAGGTGAGCACCTCGCAGCCCTCCCGTGTCACCAGGAGGGTGTGCTCGAACTGGGCGGAGAGGCTCCCGTCCTCCGTCACCACCGTCCACTTGTCCGGCAGCACCCGCACCCCCGGGCGCCCGAGATTCACCATGGGCTCGATGGTGAGCACCATGCCCGCGCGCAGCGTGATGCCCGTCCCCCGCCGGCCCACGTGCGCCACATGGGGCGGCTGGTGCATGAAGCGGCCGATGCCGTGCCCCCCGAACTCCTCCACCACGCTACAGCCCTCCGCCCGCGCCAGCTCCTCGATGGCCGCGCCGATGTCCCCCAGCTTCGCGCCGTGGCGCACGACCGCCACGCCCGCGTCCCGACACCGACGCGCCACGTCCACCACGTGCCGGGCCTCCGCGGACACCTCGCCGATGAGGAACGTGGCCGAGGTGTCCCCGTGGAACCCCTCCAGGCACGTGGTCACGTCCACGTTGATGATGTCTCCTGGCACGAGCCGCTCGTCCGGGCGGGGGATGCCATGGCAGACCACGTGGTTGCGGCTGGTGCACACGGCCGCGGGAAAGCCGTGGTAGCCCAGCTGGCTCGGCGTGCCCCCGCGCCGCGCCGTGTCCTCCCGCACCCACGCGTCGATGTCCGCCGTCGTGATGCCGGGCGCCAGCCGCGCCGCGACGTACGCCAGTGTTCCCGCCGCCGCCTGCCCCGCCAGGCGCAGCCGGTCGACCTCGGTTCCCTTCAGCAGTGGAATCCCCATGGCGTGGCAAGGTGGCACCCGTGCGTCTGGAGCGTCCAATGCTGTTTCGGCATGATGCTGGGACGCCCCGTGCACGAGCCCCCGGCCTGCGTTAGTCTCGAGGGCGTGAGTCTCACGCACATCCAGTCCTTCGTCGCGGTGGCCGAGGAGCGCCACGTGGGGCGCGCCGCGCGCCGGCTCCACCTCAGCCAGCCCCCGCTCAGCCGCCACATCCTCGCGCTCGAGGACGAGCTCGGCACCCCGCTCTTCGAGCGCACGCCGCGAGGCATGCGCCTGCTGCCCGCGGGCGAGGCGTTCCTCCAGCACGCGCGCCGCATCCTCGCCGAGGTGGACGCGGCGGTGCACACCGTGCGGGGTGTCGCGACGCGGCGGCGGGAGTCCTAGTCACCACACCGAGGTGCACCCATGAAGCACGCCCGTTCCCGCCTTTCCCTCATGCTCGCGGGAGTCCTGTCCGCGGGCGTCTTCTTCCACGCCTCCGCCTCGGAGCCCTCCAAGACGAAGGAGCCCTCGCCGGACTACCTCTCCGACACCACGCGCGCCCTGCTGCGCAAGAAGATGGGGCGCCACGGGGTGGACGCGCGGGAGCTGATGTACGGCGTGACACTGCTCCGCTACGACGTGGCGCGCGCCGCCGCCCAGCGCATCGCCTCCGAGCCCCGGATCGCCCGGCCCGAGCCCGGGAGCGAGGACGACTTGAGCGCCGCCCTGCCCGAACGCTTCTTCCTCCTCCAGGACGAGGCACGCATGCGGGCCCAGGCCGTCAGGGACTCCGCCGAGCGGCGCGACGACAAGGTGATGGCCGAGAACTACGGCCTCCTGGTGCAGACGTGCGTCAACTGCCACTCGCTCTACGGGAAACGCCAGTGAGCGCGGGGCAGGTGTCAAACACCGTGTACAGTTGACCCCCACGGGGCAGGGATTGTCGAACCGCCATCCCTGCCCGAAAAACATTGGCCAGTCGAAAACGGGAAGGCCTCATCCTCCTGGTCAATCAGACAAGAGCATCTACCTTGAGTGCGGCTGAATTCACTCGGGGGATGCAATGAAGTATTCCAAGAGGACGATGGTGTGGGGATGGCTCACCTGTGCCCTGGTGTCCCTGTGTCTGGGAGACGCCCATGCCGCGGAGCCCCAGAAGTCGGTGGATGTTCCGAACTACCGCCTCGTGGACGCCTCGATCCACTCAGCCGTCCAGACGGCCGGCGCCTGTCCCAGCACGGGTATCGTTGCCTTCAGTGTGACAGGAGGCGGCCATATCTCTCAAGGAGGAGCCACTCTCCTGGGGTATCAAGCCACCCATACCAATCTCGGTGGTGGTTGGGTGAACGGAGGAGGTACGTTCATCGCGCCCTGCACGGGGCTGTATTCCTTCACCGTCTCGTTTGTAAAAGACCCCTATTACTACGATGGCACGTACGATGATGTATTCATCTACGTCGCGCACAACGGCACTTACAAAGGATATGCCTGGAGCGGAGAGGACAGCGTGCTAAACCGCAACACTGGCACCTATACCGTTGCGCTCTTCATGAACGCAGGCGATTACCTCCAAACTTTCGCCGAAAGCGACAGTGGCCGTAAACGCCACATCTCTCAGTTCAACTTGACGGGCTTCATGGTGAAGTCGCTCTATTGATGCGCGAGAGGCAGGCGACTCACCGTCGCTGACCCTCATTCCCTTGCCCACCCGCATCACCCCCCGTGGTCACTTCCGCGAGCACTCCGGAAGCACCCACTCCGCATAGCCCCGGGTGGTTGGATAAAGCACCCGGCCATTGCCAATCCATTGAGGGGCTTCGAATTCTCCGCTTGACGGTGGAGTAGACGACGAAGTCGCCACCCTTGTTTTGGGTGAGGCGATGATTGTTGAAGCTGTCGTTGGTGAACTTGAAGTAACGCGACCCATTGCTGTCGATGTGGGCCGGCTCCCCCACGAGCCCAGGGGAGAGCTGATCCAACATGGTCTTGAGCCGCCCGACCCGACCGCTGTACTCGTTGATCTCGGAGAACTCTTCCATCAACTCATCCACCACGGGTTTGACGCGCTTGGTGGAGGTCAGGAGCCACTCAAAAGGCAGGTCATCGAGGATGTGCGCCTTGTTGAGCTGGCGGTCATCAACACGGTTGAGCTTCACATCCCGCGGCATCACATGGGGCTGCCGTTGAACCACCTGCGCATGAAACGCGCGCCCTGTGCCCATCCCAGGCCGTCCATGGCGGCTGGAATATCCGTTATCGCGAACGGGCGTTGCTGCGTGCTAGCGACCTTCAGCGGGGCTGGGGCGAAGTTCGGCCGGTACTTCTGACTCTGAGCTCCCATGACATGGTCCTCCGTGCTGAAGCTGCCGCCAGGTGCCTCATGAGCGTGCCAGCATCCCCTGGAGGATGGGAAGGGGTTGAGCACGCCACTCGCGGCCGTCCTCCAGCGCGGACTCGATGAGGCTCGCCTCGGGCGGGACGCACTCCTCGCCGTAGCGGCCCTGGGGCACCTCCACCGAGGGCGCATCGACCAGCACGGGATGCTCACGGACATGCGCACGTGCACGGAGCCACTCACGCGGTGTCGAACAGGCCGATGTGCAGGCCGCACCCCAGGCCGGGCGAGCGCGCCTCGCAGCCGGGGCGAGCCCCCGCACGGAAGGGAATGACGCTCAGCCGGGGACGCGCGTCGGCCAGTGGGATGACCTGGCGGAAGGCCTTCGGCGCCTCCCGCGACGGGGTGGAGAGCGCGACGGCGGCGACGGCAAGTCGCAAGTGGAATCCCCCTTCAAGCACCTCCGTGCGGAAGGGGGGTCCGGAGATGTGATGCGAGGCGGGACATGGGGACTCCACGGCTGCTCGGCCAGTGCGCGAGCAGCGGGGCGTCCCTTCGCCGTCGGCTACTTCTTCGAGCGCGACGTGCTGCCCGACTTGCGCGAGCGCGACGCGCCGCTCGACTTGCGCGCGCTGCTGCCCGTCTTGCGCGCGGTGGTGCCCGTCTTGCGCCCCGTCTTGCCCGCGGCCTTGCGGGTGCGCGTCTTGGCTCCGGTGCTGCGCGTGCTGCGGGCCGGCTTCGCCCGACGTGAGCTGGACGCGCTCTTCTTCGCCGCCGTCTTCTTCGTGGAGCGCTTGGAGGCGCCCTTCGTCTCACCGGTCTTGCGGCGCTGCTTGTTCACGACGCGGGCGGCCAGCTCCTCGGCACGCTCCAGGCTCTCGCCATGCTTGAGCGCCGACTTCTTGATCGCCGTGTACTGTCGCACACGCTTCGGGTTCTTCACGCCACGAGGGGGCATCCGTTCTCCTCCAGTTGTGTCGAATGGAATGCGCCCACAACATGGGGATGGCCGCTTCCCGACGAAAAGCCCTTGCGCTTCGCATGCGTCCGAAGCCCAACACCCCCGTGCCTGTTCAGGCCACCGATTGCTCGGGAGAAACGGTGTCCTCGGCGATGGGCAGGGTGATGAGGAAGGTGGTGCCGCGCCCCGGCTCGCTCTCGACGCGAAGCTCGCCCCCGAGCGCGGTGATGATGCGGTGGCACACCGACAGGCCCAGCCCCGTGCCCACGCCGACGGGCTTGGTGGTGAAGAACGGGTCGAAGACGCGCTTGAGGTGCTCGGTGGGGATGCCCGAGCCGGTGTCGCGCACCTCCACGGTGACGTGGCCGGGAGCCGAGACACGGGCCCCCACGCGAATCTCGTTCTCCCCCACGCGGCCCGGTTCAATGGCATGCGCCGCGTTGATGAGCAGGTTGAGGAAGACCTGGCCCAGGCGTGCCGCGTTGGCGCGCACCGCCGGCACCGCGTCGCACTCCTGCACCAGACGCGCGCGGTCGCGCACCTCGTGGTGGGCCATCCTCGCCGCGCCGCGCACCACCGCCGCCAGGTTCACCGGGGCGAGCGCCACGTCATCCGGCCGCGACAGCGTCTTGAGGTCCTGCACGATGAGCCGCACCCGCTCGGCGCCCTCGGTGGCCTCGGCGAGCGCCGAGAGCAGCTCCTGCCGGTCCTCCTCGGTGGGCGCGCCCATCAAGTCCCGCAGCTCGCTGTGGACGAAGCGCAGATTGCCGAGGATATAGGCGAGCGGATTGTTGATTTCGTGCCCCACGCCCGCGGCGAGCCGGCCCACGGAGGCGAGCCGGTCCGCGAAGAGGAGCTGCTCCTGCGCCTGCTGGAGCTGCTGGAGGCTGTCCTGGAGCCGGGCGTTGGCCTCGCCGAGCTCGGCGGTGCGCGCGCTCACCGTGTCCTCCAGCAGGACGTGGTAGCGGCGGGCCTCGCGCTCGGAGGCCTCGGCCTCGGCGCGGACCAGGCGCTGCTTCTCGGCCAGCAGCTCCCGGAGCTCGCCCGCCATCCGCTCGAAGGCGCGCCCCAGGGTGCCCAGCTCGTCCTGGCCCGTCACGGGCACGCGCAGGTCGAGCTCGCCGCTCCCGATGCGCTCGGCCACTGCCAGCAGCCCCTGGAGCGAGCGGCGCAGGGGCACGAGGATGGAGAAGGTGAGCACCAGCAGGAGCACGACACCGAGGGAGGGGACGAAGAGCGCGAGCCGCTGGTTGAGCCGCACGTTCCCGTCCCACTGCGTCCGCAGCGCCGCCATCTCGGCCTGCTCCGCCCGCTGTGCTTCCACGAGGCGCTGGCCCACGCCCTGCTCGAACTCCGTGTACAGCCGCCACTCCACGTTGGCGTCCATGGGTGAGTCCGGGGGGATGGCACGAATGCGCGCCTCCGCCTCCTCCGCCCATTGCCGCAGGCCCTCCCGGAGTTCCGCGTGCTCCCGCCGCTCGACCTCGGCCGTCCTCTCCGGCACGGACCGCGTCTCCTCCAAAAGGCGCTGCTCCAGCCGCTCCAGCTCCACCTCCACCCGCTCCAGCAGCTCGATGCGCACGAGCTGGGTGCGGCCCTCCATCCGCCGCATCTGGGTGAGCTCGCGCAGGTAGGGCCACGCCAGGGCGTGCAGCCGGTGGTAGCCGTCGAGCTGCTCCTGGATGGCCGTGAGCTGCTCGCGCACCCTCCGGCCCGTGCGGGCGCCGACATAGAGGTGGACGCCCATGAGGCTCACGAGCGCGAGAGCCATCGCGGCGAACAACCACACCTTGGCGCGAATCGTCATGGAAGCACCGCTGTCGCTCATGCTCTCACGCTCGCCCGCGTCGCGCGAATGACGCCCCTTTCTCAGCGGCTGGGAATTCCAGGGTGCCGCGTCCACTGGCGAGCGGATGCCGGCTCAGTGTTCATGACCGGGAGGTTCTCGTGTCTGGCATGAATCACCTGACCCGCGAGGCGAGGGCGACCCGGCCTGGACAATGGTTGGATGGTGCTACCCGCTCCCAGGAGATCTCCCGTGCCAGGACCCAGGCTGTCGTTGTACGCCGCGCTCGCGGCCGGGTGCTTCTTGCTCACCACCACGGCCGAAGCCCGCTTCGGCAAGTCCGGAGGCTCGCGCTCTTCCGGTTCCTCTTCGTCGAAGGGTGGCTCACGCTCCCCGGGTCGCGCTCACGGGTCCGGTGGCTCGCGCTCTTCCGAGCGGCACGAGGCCACGCCGGTGGGTCAGGAGCGGGATGACACGCCTTCCCAGGAGGGTCCGGGGGACAAGCCCCGACGTCCCAGGAGGAACCTCGTGCCGCGCGCCGTGTGGATTTCCGGGGTGACGACCCCCGTCTCGTCCTCCTCCGTGTACCGCCGGCACCGGCGGTGGGGGGAGCCGGAGCGCGAGGAGCGGAGCGCCCCGCTGATGGTGCGGCTCGGCGTGGACGGGCTCGCCGTGAAGCACGGTGGGGCGCTGGGGTTTGGCCTGGGCATCGAGGGCCGGCGCTGGGGCGTCTCCACGCGCTTCACCGGGCTGAGGCTGCGCGCGGACGACGGCTCGGAGGAGCTGGACTCCATCGAGGTCATGGAGGCGAACGTGACGTTCGCCGCGCATGCGAGCGAGCGCGGCCGCTTCCGCCTGGAGGGAGGCGTGGCGGCGGCGCGTGCCCCGGATGTCACCTTCGTCGGACCGAACGTGGCCGCGTCCTTCGAGCGGTGCCTGTTCGGCGCGCTGGACCTGGAGGGCCGGCTCCAATGGGTGCCGCTGCCCCACCTTCAGTTGGATGCCCAGATAGGACTGGCGGCCCACCTGGGCGTGCTGACCCTGCGCGGTGGCTGGCGCGGGCTGCTGCTGGATGATCGGGGCTACGTGGATGGGGAGCGGCACCGGGACAAGATGGGTGGCCCGTTCGCGGGCATCGGCCTGAACTTCTGAGCCGGCGCTCCCCGGGCTACTTGCCCGCGGGAGCGTCCTTGGTGGGAGCGGCGGCGGGCGCGGGCTTCACGTCCGTGTTCTGGCCGGCGACGATCTCCCACTTCTTGCCCGACTTCTTCATCACGTAGCGCATGCGGGTCTTCAGCACGCCCGACTCCGTGGCCTGGACCCCGGGAGGCAGCCCGGCGTACCCGGTCACCACGTGCTCCATGTCGACCACCGCCACGGCGGTGTCGAGGAAGAGGAGCCGCGTCACCGTCACCTCGGTCCGACTGCCCTTGAAGAGGGTGTTGAAGACGAAGGCGTGCCGCTTCTCGATCTCCTCCCGGCCGTTGAAGACGCTTCCGACGATGTTGATGAACGCGGCGTCCTGGGAGAAGTCCTTGCTCCAGGCGGCGGCGTCGGAGCGGTTCCAGGCCTCGGTCTGATCCGCCACCAGCTTGCGAAGGGCGGCCTCGTCGGCGCCGCGACCCTTCGCGGCCTGGGCGTGAGCGGGAGAAGCGAGCATGAAGGTCAGGGCCACGAGCGCGGCGGTCACGAGCTGGAAGAGGTTGCGCATGGGAGAGGCTCCTCGGAGGGAAGGGAAGCGGCCAGACGGAAGGCCGGTCGCTGGAGCATCGCACACCGCGTCAGAAGCCCGGGAATCCCTGTGAGCTGGCGCCCGGTCCCTTCCATGCCATTAGCCCTTCGCTCCCAGCGTGGTATCAGGGTCACCACGGTCCACCCGTGGTGCGCCCTCGCGGCCCACCCGTGAGCGGACTGGGAACGACCCCTCACTCCCCGGGAGGCAGGATGTCACAGGCCTGGACCTACAAGGACTTCGTCAAGGATGCGCTGAGCCGCGTGCCGGAGATCTCCGCCGAGGAACTCGGCCGCGCCGAGTCGCGCCAGCACGTGGTGCTGCTGGACGTGCGCGAGGCGGATGAGACGACGGACGGCACCCTGGAGGGCGCGGTGCGCCTGCCTCGCGGGCTGCTGGAGAAGCACGTCCACGAGCACGTGGCGCGGCGGGACACCCCCGTCGTCATCTATTGCGCCAGCGGCAACCGCTCGGCGCTGGCGGGCGACGTGCTGCTGAGGATGGGCTACACGAACGTGCGCAGCCTCGCGGGTGGCATCGAGCGCTGGCGCCACGTGGGCCAGCCCGTGTCGGGCGGCGCGGTGGTGTGTCAGCTGCCCGGGGCGAAGCTGAACTGGGACGACGTGCGGCGCGAGTTCGCCATCGTGGCGCGCTGCGTACCGGTGCTCGGCTCGGGGGAGCGCCCGCTGGTGTACATGGACCACGCGGCCAGCACGCACGCACCGGCCTCGGTGCTCAACGCGTACACGGAGTTCGTGGCGCGCGAGTACGCCAACATCCACCGCGGCACGCACCACCTGTCGCGCAAGGCCACCGAGCGCTTCGAGGAGTGCTACTACATCATCGCGGACTACCTCCACGCCGAGCTGCGCCGGGGGGCCATCTGCTTCACCAACAACACCACGCAGGCCATCGACCTGTGCACCCACGTGATGGCGGACCGGCCCGGCAAGGTCATCACCACGGAGATGGAGCACCACTCCAACGAGCTGCCCCACCGACGCCGCAGCCCCACGCTGCGCGCCCGGGTGACGGACGAGGGCGAGCTGGACCTCGGGCACCTCGAGGAGCTGCTTCGCAAGAACGACGTGAAGCTGGTGGCGGTGACGGCGGGCTCCAACGTCACGGGCGTGATGCCGGACCTGCGGCGCATCGCCCGCATGGCGCACGAGAACGGCGCCCTCATCCTGGTGGACGCGGCGCAGGCGCTGGCGCGCATGCCCATCGACGTGCGCGACCCGGATGACATGGAGCACATCGACTTCCTCGCGGGCGCGGGCCACAAGGCCTATGCCCCGTTCGGCGCGGGCTTCCTCTACGGGCCGCGCGCGCTGATGAGCCAGGCCTCGCCGTACATTCCCGGCGGTGGCACGGCCTCGAAGGTGACGCCGCGCGACGCCGAGTACCTCCCGGCGCCGGACCGGCACCACGGCGGCACGCCCAACATCGCGGGCGTGGTGGGCATGGCGCGGGCGCTGTCCTTCCTGCAGGCCATCGGCATGGACGAGGTGCGCGCGCACGAGGTGCGCCTCATGGAGCGCATGCTCAAGGGCCTCCAGGAGATGGGGGGCATCACCCTCTACGGGCCGCCGGACGCGAACAAGCGCCTGGGCGTGGCCACCTTCAACGTGGACGGGGTGTCGGACCTGCTGGCGGCGGCGGTGCTCTCCGAGGAGGGCGCCATCGCGGTGCGCAACGGCCGCTTCTGCTCGCACCTGTACATGGACA
>NZ_DASVWK010000390.1:0-9933 GCF_036389735.1 Archangium sp.
CCGCGTGGCGGTCATCTCCGCCGCGTGCCGGGCCCGGCGCTCGGCCTTGTAGGCGCGCGCCACGTCCAGCGCGAGCCCGGCGCGATCCGCCAGCTCCTGGAGCAGCAGCAGCTCGCCGGGCTCGAAGGGGGTCGACTCCGCGTCGCGGTGGACGACGAGCAGGCCCAGTGGGCGTTGGCGCGCGCGCAGCGACAGCAGCAGCAGGTGGGTGGCGGAGGGGGGAGGGCGGCGGGACGGTTGCTCGACCGGGAGCTGGAACTGGGCCTGCTCCGCGGGGGTGAGGAGGACGGGTTGCCCGGTGCGCAACACCGTCGAGGCGACGCCCTCGTCGGCGCGCAGGGGCGAGGCGGTACAGCGCTGGAGGAGGGGGCGCAGCCGCGGGTCCACCTGCGCCGAGGACACCGAGTGCAGCCAGTCACCGTCCTCGGAGAGCAGGCGCACATGGCAGGCCTGGCCCACGCGGGGCACCACCAGCTCGCACAGGCGCTCGAGCACGGTGGTGGGCTCGAGGCCAGCGTCCGCGAGCTGACGAGAGGCGTCGACAAGCAGTGCCAGCCGCTCTGTGTCCGGTGTCCCGGAGTGCTGTGTGCGCGCTTCTCTCAGGCTTGCTCCCACGTGGGTCTCCGCCAGCGGCTCTCGTCGGCCCCATGTGAGCAGAAACCCGGACCCGAGAGAATCCAGCAGGTTGGGCGACCGGGGGACGACCGTCGCGAAGGCGACGGTGGGCCGTATGGGTGACCTGGACGGAGCGTATGGGGGCGGCCCCCGCCAGGACTGGGTCAGGTGGTCGGCTCATGGCCTACTGCCTGGAGTTCAACCCGAAGCCGCAAGGAACGGTGCGCGACTTCTGCCCTGGCGCGGACCTCCAGGTCCGTGGCGCTGGACGCCAGCAGTTCGATGACGAGGCCCCCTTCTTCACCCAGCATCTGCGCGGCCAGGAAGCGTGCTTTCTCGTCGACACTCGTGGTCAGGATGTCTCGGAACACGTCCTGGTACTCCTCTTCCTGGGTGAGTGACATAAACCACATGGCTCTCGCGGCTTGCACACGGCTCAGAGGATGCGCGCTGGGGGACGTCATCTTCCGCAGCACGTCCAAGAACCTGTGACGATCGGCTTCCGAAAGCGCGGCATCGTTGATCCTCCAAACGAGCCTCTGCCGTATCGCTTCAGGTGTCGTCGGAGACTCCATCATCTCCAGGACCTCCATGGGCGTCCGGGTCATGTGCTGGCGCATGTCGCGCCGCAAGAGGGCCTCCTCGCGGACTCGGGACGCAATTATCTGGAGGTCCTCGGTCCTTCCCTCTGATGGGAGGCGCTCCAGGCGCTCATGTACTTGGGTGAAGGCGGACGCGAGCTGAATCAGCTGCTCGATGGCCCGTCGTTTCTCGGAGAGGCTCTGGGCCTGCTCGATCCAGCCCAGAATGGACTCGGCTGCTTCCACGGGCCTCGCGAGTTGCATCAATGTGCTGGTGGTCAGCCTGCGAATGAAGGGAAGGCTCGGGGCGCGGGCCAGAAAAGCCAGCAACTCGGTTTCGAGCTGGGGGTCGCTCCTGCTCATCAGCGCGAGCCCTTGGACGGCCCCGGCCAGCTCCATGCGAGCACTGGATGGATTCCGGAGGACTTCGAGTAAGACCTCACGGACCCGAGGAGTGGGCCTGAAGCTCACGAGGGTCGAGGCCGCACGCACCCTGATCCTGGACGACCGTGAGCCTTCGAGCAGCTCCTCGAGGACGAGGAGCGCCGCCTCGTCGAATTTGCCTTGATAGAGCCTGCCTTCAATGGACTGGAACAACAGGCCGTTGACGAGGCCGCAACGCACCCCTTCCTCGCCATGCAGGAGCAGGTCGTGAACGTAGGTCTCCGGAGGGTTCGCCCTGGTCAGGAGGTGGTAGGTCACGGGTGCGCTCCACTCCTGATTCAAGGTCTCAAGCAGGAACGCCACGTGGTGCTCGGCTGGCAGGGTGTCAAAGGCGCACACATTCGCCAGGATGCGTGTACCAGCCAGGAGCTTGGCTCTCTTCCGTGCCCAGTGGAGCCAATGCTCTCGTTCAGGCCAGCGGGACCCGATCAAGTGGATGACGTCAGCGAAGCTGAACTCCTGTGTACCTCTCAAGTGCTCCATTTCATGCCGTGCGAACTCAGCCAACCGCACCATGAACGTCCGGATCGGCTCGCGATCGAGCTGCCGCACCTCCGCCATGCAGCGCACCGCGAATGCTCCGAAATCGAGCTGCCCCTCGGGAAACACCTCGATCCAGCGAAGGACTGACTGGAGGAGCATCATCACGTTCTCGGGCCGATCCTCTTCGAGCATCCCGCAGACCAGAGTCAGCACCTCCTGCTGGGCCCCATCGAACCAGATCTGGCGGAAGAGGTGCTCGAGCCAGCCCAGGTCGAGCTGCCAACCTGCGAAGCGGGAGCGGATGGCGTCGGCCACGAGGTACTCGAAGAAGGTCTTGTGGACGAAGCCAAAGAGCTGCGCACCGATGCGCGCCAGGATGTAGTTGCGCTCCCGGAGATACCCGATCACGCCATCGGCGTAATGCCGGGCTTGGTCCTGCGTCTTCCCATAGCGCTTCTCGAGGAACTGGCTGGTGAAGCGCAGCAGATCCTCCTCCTGCACGAGGTTGCGGCCTCCCTCGGGCAGTTCGAACATCATCCACCAGGCCAGCTCGCGCAGGAAATCGACCCTGTCCTCCAACTCCAGGTGGAGCTCCGCGCTCGGGGGGAGCCCCTTGTTGGCCTCCCATTGGATGGCCATCAACTCGATGGCCCGGCGGTAGAGGAGGTGCCGCCTCCGTGGCAGCTCGCCCCCCCGGTTGAGGAGCGCGATCAACGTGAGCAGCAACGGGTTCTTGCAGAGCTCATGAACTGGCGGGCTCTCCGTGATGACGCGCTCGAGCCGCTCTCGGCGAGCCACACCGGCTTCGGGGGCCGCCTGGAAGGCTTTGTCATGCCAGCGGGCGATGAACTCCTGGATCCGCGGCTCGTCGAAGTCGAGCAGGGTGCAGACAGGAACTTCCGCAGCCTGGAAGTAGGGTAGGAGGGGCTGGGCTCCGACGATGCGACTGGTGATCAATCCCCGGGACGCTTCTGCCGCACGGAGCCCCAGGATCATCTCGGCGTAACGCTTGCGCGCGAGCCTGTCCGACACCTCGTCCATGCCATCGAACAACCACACCAGCCGGCCTCTCGCACCGAGCTCCCGGAGGACCTCCCCCTGGAGGTCGAGCGCCTTCTCCGCGTGCTCCTGGTCGAGATAATTGAAGAAATCATAGGTGCGGGCCTGCGCCGTCGCGGCCCGGTACCGCTCGTCGAACCGTCGCATCTCCACACGGACGGGGACGAGTTCAGAGGAGAGGTTTTGGAGTTGTTCACCCGGCGCGCAGAGCTTCAGGCACAGCCAGCGGGTGAGCGACGTCTTGCCGGCACCGGGAGCCCCGAGCAGCACCACCCAGGGCCTCTCCGGGTCGAGGAGCACCTGCTCGACGGGGAGAGCCGGGGATTCTTCCCACGAGAACGGCCCGCTCTCCTCCTCGGCCAGCACGTTCGTCAAGGACTCCTCCGGCTCCATTTCCCGTGGCAGGTCCTTGGACGGTGGCGCGAGGCTCACGGCTTGAGGGATGAAGATGTCGAGCAGCGCGAGCCCGCTGGGGATGTCCTGGTCCTCGGCGTGGGTACACAGGTCGTGGAGCGGTTGCCGCTGGAAGGTCGTCGTGACGTGGGCGCGGTAACTTTCCACGACGCGAGCCATGTGGTCCTTCCCCTGCTCCTGCGGAGCCTCTCCGCCGCGGAAGGTCTCGTTGACGTGCTCGAAGGAGACCGGCTCCGCATGGCTCCACTGGTTTCCTTGGACGGAGGCACGGTTGTCTCCGACCCAGCGCTTCTGGTCCGGGGCGTACATCCGGGCACCGTGCCAGATTTGCTCGGGGAGGAGCCGGATGAGCTGGTACTGGTTCGGCACCTCGGGCGGACGAGCTTCCTGGATGACCGAGGCGCTGCCCGTCGAGAGGACGGGCAACCGGGGTCCCAGCCATTCGAGGCGTCCTTCGTGGGTATGACCATGCAGCAGCAGGTTGAGCTCACCGCCGAGGAGCCGCTTCAGGTCATCCACATCGCGGAGGTTCTCCGCGTCGTCGGTGGCCCGCCGCATGACGTTGTGGTGCACAAGGCCAAGCCGCATCCACCCCCGCTCCTTGTAGGTCCGCAGCTTCCTGGCGAACGAACGCAACTGCTCCTCGCCCACCCACCCGTAGTGGTCCTGCTCAAGGTGGCTCTCCTTCAGGGTCGAGTTCAGCCCCGCCGCGACCAGCTTGAGGTCGGGAACCTCGAAGAAGGTCCAGGGCTCCTTCTCGGAGAAGTGGATGCCGGGGAATGCCTCGTAGTACTTGCGGAAGAACTGTTCGTAGTGGCGGAGCTTGGGCCAGTAGGGTGCCTGGGGCCGCTGTTCCTCTGACTCACAAGCCAGGAAGTACGACTCACACGCCTTGCGATTGACGTCATGGTTCCCAGGCACCACCAGGACCCGGTCTCGCGTCAGTCCGAGGAACCCAGCCATCCGTTCGAGGAAGCGCAGGACGTCATCGAACTCGGACTTCAGCCCCCACTCCGTGAGATCCCCCGTGGCCACGAGGAGATCCGGCGTGAGGCCCGACTCCTTCCGGAGTGACTCCAGATCCTCCTGAAGCCGTGTGAGCAGAGTGTCGAGTGAGCCCTCCGGTGTGGTGGCGGAGAGCCGACCGAAGCGGTGGTTCCGACCGAATTGGAGGTCCGACAGGTGGAGGAGGGTGATCGGCCTGGGGGTGGACATCGCCGTGCTACCTCGGAGGCACGAGAGGGCCACACCTTACCGGTTGCCCAGGTCGAGCTGTAGCCCTCACCTGGCCCCCTGCCGCCGCTCACTTCTCCGCGACGGCGAGCACGTAGTCGAAGGACTCCAGCACGTCCCGGTTGTACCCCGGAGACTTGCTGGCCCGTCGCATGAGGGGATTCATGCGAGCGATCAGGTCCGGTTCATCCAACCGCCTGGCGAGCAGCCGCATGTGGGGCTCCAGCACGTGCTCGCGGATGGACGTCACCCGGACATTCCGGAAGCCCGCCGCCTCCAGCTTCACCGCGTAGGTGTCGCGGGGGTAGAGGTTCGCCTTCGGCACATGCCAGATGGAGCGCACCGGGTAGCTGAAGCTCCGGCCCGGCAGGGGCACGATGTCCGCCGCGCACAACCGGCCTCCCGGACGCAGCACCCGCAGGGCCTCGCGGAAGAAGTCCTCGCGTGTGTCGAAGTGGAACGCCGACTCCACCGCGAGCACCTTGTCCACGCTCTCCGCCGGAAGGCCGGTGGTGGTCGCCGAGCCCTCGCGCAAGTCGATGCGGTCGCTCAGCCCCCGCGCGGCGACCCGCTCCCGGGCTCGGGCCACGTGCAGGGGCGTGATGTTCACACCGATGATGGAGCGCGGTTGGTACTGCTCGTACCACCGCAGGTCCTGATCTCCGAAGCCGAACCCCGCGTCCAGCACGGTGTCCTCGCCGCTCAACCCGGCGGTGCGCCCCACCAAGTCCACGAGCGCCGCGCTGGCCTCGTCGAACGTGCGGACCGAGGGCTCCGCCCAATACCCCAGGTTCATGAACAGGCTCTGCTCGCCCACCACGTGGGCCGACCCGAGCAGGCCGTAGATTCGCCGGGCATCCCCACCCGGCAGCAGCAACAACCCCAGGAGCCGCAGCGCCTCGGAGGCGGCGTTCGCGAACCCACGTGCATAACCAGACGTCATGTCCCCACCTCCGCCCCGGCCCGGCGCTCCTCCAGGAGCACGGGCATGCCCTGGGATGTGCTGAGCGTGATTCCCCGGCGGACCACCTTCACCGGAGGCCCCGGGGGGCGGCGCAGCAGGGTGCGCGAGAGGATGGTCGCGAGCACCACCTTCATCTCGTAGAGGGCGAAGGCCATTCCCACACAGCGGCGCGTGCCTCCTCCGAAGGGAATCCACTCCCAGGGCGACGGCCTCACGTCGAGGAAGCGCTGGGGCAGGAAACGCTCCGGCTCGGGGTAGAGCGAGGGCCGGCGGTGCGTCAGATAGATGGAGGCCATGATGCGTGTGCCCGCGGGCAGGTCATACCCGCCGATGCGCATCGGCCGCTGGAGGACCCGTCCCAGGGTGGGAATCACCGGCTGGAGCCGGAGCGTCTCGCGAAGGGTGGCTTCCAGCAGGGGCAGCCTGGCGCCGCGCTCGGCGGGCGAGGTCGCCGCGCGAGCCTCCTCGCGCAGTGCTGTGTGGAGTGCCTCGTCCTTGAGCACCCAATGCCAGAACCAGGCGAGCGCCGTGGCCGTGGTCTCGTGGCCGGTGATGAGGAGTGTGAGGAGCTGATCCCTCAGTTCCACGTCCGAGAGCGGGGTGCCCGCCTCGTCCCGTGCCTCCATCAGCAGCGACAGGACGTCGGCCCGGCGACCCACCCCCTCCGCGCGCCGACGATGGATCTCCGCGTAGAAGAGCGTGTCCACGCGCTCCACGGCTCGGCGGAACCGGCCCCACGGGCTCCAGCGTCCCACGTCCACCCGCAGCGGGCGGAACAGCAGCGCGGGCGTGGAGCCGGAGTCGATGAAGTCGGTGACGGCCTCGGAGAACGCGTCGAGCCGCTCCCCGGTGTCGAAGCCGAACACGGTGCGCAGGATGATGCCCAGGGTCGTCGCCTGGAAGGAGGGATGGATGGGGAACGGGGTGCCCAGGGGCCACCGGTCGATGGCCTCGTGGGTGAGTTGGGCCATCTGCTCCCCATACTGTTGCATCCGCTCGCCGTGCAGGGGGCCGAGCACGAGCCGCCGCTGCCGCAGGTGCTCCGCGCCATCGAGCATCAGCAGGGAGTGGGCCCCGAGGAAGGGCTTCATCACCGCGTTGGACTCCCCCGCGTACAGCTCCTCCGGGTCCGCGCTGAAGATCTCCCGGATGTGCTCGGGGTTGGAGAAGAGCACGAAGGGCCTGATGCCCGCGAAGTGCAGGCGGAACGTCTCTCCGAAGCGCCGCTCCAGTTCCTCCAGGTACTCGAAGGGACGGTGGGCCCAGTTCCAGAGCTGGTAGGCCGGTGGATGGCGGGGGCCCGGCGGTGACGTCATGCGTTGAAGCCTACCAGGAAATCCCTGTCTGACGAACGTGTATAGTTCTTCTGGGTTTGTCGCTTTTCGCCTCGGACCCTCACCAAAGGAAGCAGAGCCATGTCGCTGAAGATCGCAGGGGTAGGCAGGTACCTGCCGCCGCGCGTCGTGCTCAACCCGGAGATCGAAGCGCGCTGTGGACTGCCGGCCGGATGGATCGAGGAGATGCAAGGCGTCCGGGAGCGGCGGTGGATCGTCAAGGAGAGCGCGTCCTTCATGGGGGCCGAGGCGGCGAAGGAGGCAGTGGCCGACGCGGGCCTGGAGCTCAAGGACATCGACCTCATCCTCAACGCCTCGGGGACGCCGCAGCAGGTGATTCCGGATGGCGGAGCCCTGCTCCAGCGTGAGCTCGGCCTGGGCGCCTCGGGCATCCCGAGCATGAGCGTGCACACCACCTGTCTGAGCTTCCTGACGGCGTTGGACGTGAGCAACAGCCTGCTGTCGAGCGGGCGCTACCGGAGCATCCTCATCGTCTCGTCGGACATCTCGTCAGTGGGCATCAACTTCGACAACCCCGAGACGGCCTCGCTCTTCGGAGACGCCGCGGCGGCCGTGGTGGTCGTCAAGACGCCCGAGGGCGAGGGAAGCCGCGTCCTGTCCGCGCGGCTTGAGACGTATGGGGACGACGCGGACCTCACCACCATCCTCGGGGGCGGCACCCGCAAGCACCCCAACGACCCGAACACCCGGCCCCTGGACAACCTCTTCCACATGGATGGACGGCGCGTCTACATGCGCGCGGTGGGGAAGCTGGGGAACTTCCTGGAGAAGCTGCGCCCGGGGCTCTCCGAGGGGCTGGGGAGCATCCAGCTCGTCGTGCCGCACCAGCCCAGCAAGCTGGGGCTGCGCTCGCTGCGCAAGTACAACTTCCCCCCGGAGCAGGTGGTGGAGACGGTGGACAAGCTGGGCAACTGCATCGCCGCCTCCATTCCCGCGACCCTGTATGAGGCCGTCCGGGGTCAGCGGATGAAGCGCGGCGACGAGGTGCTGATGGTGGGCACCGGTGCCGGGCTCTCGCTGGGCGGGCTGATCCTCACCTACTGAGCTCCGAATGGAAACGCCGAGCGTGACGACGAAAACGCCCCTGGGCGTACCCGTGGGCCTCTACCGGGTGGCGGTCTCCCCGTGGCTCATCTGTCCCCTCTACCTCGTGGTGCTCGCGTGGCTGCTGGTGAGCCTGTGGCGGTCGGGGCTGTCCTGGGGGAGGGGAGGGGCACTCGTGGTGCTGGGGGCGATGCTCGTCACGTTCCTCGAGTACCTGTTGCACCGGTTCCTGCTGCACGGCGTGCGGGCCCGCGTCTTCTTCGTGGAGATCCACCGTCGGCACCATGCCTTCCCCAATGAGCTGCTGTACGCGGCGGTGCCCCTGCCCACCAGCCTCCTGCTGCTGGGAGCGAGCGCTGCCGCGGTGTATGGGGTGAGCGGAAGCCGCGAGGCCAGCCTGGCCGTGGCCCTCGGGTTGGTGGTGGGCTACCTCTTCCACGAGCTCACCCACTACCGCATCCACCACGCGAAGCCGCGGACCGTTATCGGCCGGTGGCTGACGGACAACCACCTGCTGCACCACCACCGCGACCCGCGCCACAATTACGGGTTCAGCACCTCACTGTGGGACCATGTGCTGCGCTCGTACCGGGCCCCCGGGGAGGCAGCTCAAGCGAAGCGGCACGGGCGGTGAGCCCCCCGATTCACCCCATCTTGCGAGCCGAGAGCCCGAACATCAGCGGCAGGTCGGGAATGGGCTTGCCCCGGTTACGTGGCTCTCCCGCGGTTTGTGAATCTTGAGCACAGGCGGGTGCACGCTCGAGTGAGGCTGGCTTGCTCGCCGCCCCTGAACCACACGAAGTGCGGGAGAGCCACGAAGTCGGGGCAGGCTCACAATCAATCAAGGCACGCTGTCGGGTTCGCTTGTGAAGAGCGCATGAAAGAGCGTGGTGCTCGGCGGCTGTTTCAGGCTCACGAAGAGCGGAACGGGAACCTCGTTCAGCTCGCGTGAAAACGCTCTGGCCCCGAAGGTTTCTTCGATTTTTCTGGCGATGATCGCCGAAGGAGCCCTCATTTCATCCGGAAGCGAGTCAAGGAAGACCGTATCCGTTCATCCGGTTTTCAATCGGCATTCCAATATTGACGGCACACAGGTAGGTGTCGCCGGTCGTCATCAACCGTCCGACCCAGATTCGGTCTTCTCAACGACCGTGCGGAACCTGAGTTGCGCTCCGATGCAGCCAGAGAGGGCCGGAAGCGTAACGGCTAGCGAGACCAGCGCGAGGAACCGCCCAAGGACGCTCAAGGTGCACCCCCCCTGCGTTCGTTAGAGGCGGCTCCCCATCCTACGGCCACTGAGCTCGGCTGCCTGCCCTCGCGTGTCTCGGATTGTCTCAGCTTGAGAAACGTTCGCCGGTGACATTGCTACAGCCCTCCGGGACGGGATGAACGTCAATGGTGGACGGATGGTGCATCCCGTCCGTCACCGAGCCGACTCCCGGGGCGCTCCGGCTGGACATTGCACTCCGCGCAAGCTCCTCGCGAAGGGCACAGCGTCACTACTGATTTACCCAGCGTGGGTGATTCGCTGCCCACGTTGGGGAAATTCCATGCGCGTTACGTGTCCGCCTGCTCGCTTGCCGATTGCCTTTCCGGGCCTCGGCCCGTGTCTGTCCCTCCTGACACTCGTCGGCCTCGTGTCCGGCTGTGGTGGCTATTACGAGTACGAGGAGTCCGGCCCCTTCCACGACTCCGCTCCCGTGCTGGATACGGCCACGCCTCCGGCGCAGCCCCGGCCCCA
>NZ_DASVWK010000391.1:0-4699 GCF_036389735.1 Archangium sp.
GGTGGTCTTCATCCCTCCCGCCGAGGTCTGGCCTCCCATCCAGGCCATCCGCCGCGTGCATGATCGTCAGGTCCAGCGGTGGATGCCTCACATCACCCTGCTCTACCCATTCGCTCCACGCTCCGAGCTGCCAGGACTCGCGCCCGCGCTCGACGCCGCCTGCGCCGGACTGAGCCCGTTCGAGGCCACGCTCGGCACGTTCCAGGTCTTCCAGCACCGTGCCGACCGGAGCACCCTCTGGCTCGCGCCGGAGCCACGCGAGTCCTTCGTTCGTCTCCAGACGGCGCTCCAGGAGGCCGCCCCCGACTACGCCCATACCTCGCGCTTCGCGGGTGGCTTCACACCGCACCTCAGCGTGGGACAGTCGGGAGGCACCGCCCGGGTGGCGGAACTCCTCGTGAGCCTGCGCGAGACGTGGACCCCGCTCGTGTTCCAGGTCTCCGAGGTCAGCATCATCGCACGCGAGGGGAATGGCCCCTTCGAGGTGGTGCGGACGCTGAAGTTATTACCCTGAGGTTTCCAATCCACGCGGTTTGATAGAGAGGTGTGGGTTGCCCACTCATCGTTTCGCAGCCCGAATCCCCTCGGCCACGTGGCCATGTCCTCGTGTCGTCGTGCTTGCCCTCGCGGCCCTTCTGGTCCTGCTGCTTGCCGGGTGTGGCACCGCCGCACGCACCGTGCGCTTGGATACTGGACAGGGTGAGCCGCTCGCCTTCACTCCGCACAGAGGCCAGGAGCCCGTGCGGCTGCGCAAGGACGAATTCAAAGAGGTGATGAGCCAGTTGGCGCGAGATGTCCCTCCCGCTTCCGATCTCCTACAAAACGCCCGGCGGCTGCTCTTCGGCACTCCCTGGCAGCAGGAGGTCTACTTGAAGTGGACGGGCCAGCAACTGGTGCTTGAACCCCAAGGGGGTGAGTCGGCAAATGCGGGCCCCATGGGGGACGAGACGACTCGCGCATATGGGCGCTGGTGCGAACACTCTGGACGATCCCGAGACTGTCTCTCGCTGCTGAAGAACGGGCCAGTCCTCAATGCGGATGGTCGCTACACCCTGGCCATGGAACTCGCCATCAACTCGGTGTGGATGGAGACGATGGACGCCTTCAAGGACATGACCAATCCTGAAGTCGTACGCTCCACCATCGTTTCGGCCATGGCCCTCTACATGATGCTCTGGGTGCTGCCCGAACCAACGTCCAAGGGCGTCGCCGCCACGCTCACGGTCGGCCTCATCGCGTACCTGGGCATGGACACCGTGTGGAGCCTCATCCGCGGCTGGATGCGGTTGGTGGACGAGGTCAACCATGCCAAGAGCTTCGCCGCGCTACGAGAGGCCGGCGAGCGGTTCGGCGAGGTGATGGGCCAGAACTCCGCGCGCATCTTCATCATGTTGGCCACGGCCGCCATCGGCAACACAGCGGGGCTGGCAATGAAGGGGCCCGGGCTTCCCGGCTCACCACAGGCGGCGATGCTGGCTCCGTCGCGAGGCGGCTTCCTGTTCATGTCCATGGGCGAAGTGACGTCGGTGGCCGTCTCCTCCGAGGGGGCCTTCACCATCGCCCTCGCACCGGGTGCGGTCGCCATGACGGCGCAAGGAGTAACGCGCGGGACGCCTGAACCGGTGGATGTCGAGGGGCACGAGCACCACATCGCCACCGACAAGTGGGACGATGCCACCCACAACGGCGGCCCCTGGACGCCAAAGTTCAAGGAAGTCTTCGACCGGGCGGGCATGTCGTTGAACGACCCGGCCAATAAGATTCGCGTCCCGGGCCACAGAGGTCCGCACCCTCGGGAGTATCACGAGGAAATCTTCGAGCGGTTGGATCGTGCGACGTCCGTATGCCGTACCGTTCAGCAGTGCCAGCAGTCGCTCACCGCGGAACTCGGGAGATTGGCCCGGGAAATTTCCACGTCGGGATCCCGGCTCAACAAGCTCGTGACGCGGAGCAAATGACGCGAGGGCTCCTCTCATGGTGACGCGCTACTTCAAGCTGTCCGACGACGTCTACGTTCCTGGGCGCTGGGAGCTTGGGGCCCCACTCGATGGGCGAGGACATAAGGTCTGGACCTGGCTGTTCCGGCGAGGCGAACCCGCTGCTGTCGATGGGCCAATCCGGGTTCCCCTCTCTCATGCCGGCGAACCACTGGACTTCTCCGTGGCGGGGGCAGCTGTTCCCATCATCCATGAGAAGGTGGCTGCCCTCTTCAACGAGTTGGCACCTGATGCTGTACAGCTCATTCCCGTGGAGGTCGAGTCCAGGTCCGAGCAGTACTTCATCCTCAACATCCTCCGCGTCGTGAAGTGCATCGATGACGCGGCCTGTGAGGAGGTACAGCACTGGGCTCCGGAAGATGGGCAGCCAGATCTGGTTGGGGAATACCGGGTTGTCGCCGGCATGCGGATCGACCCGACGAAGGTGGGCGACGCCAAGGTGTTCCGTCCATGGGGATGGCCAGTCGTCCTCCTCGTTTCCGAAAACATCAAGACGGCCATGGAGCGCGCGGGCATCTCCGGCGCGAACTTCCAGGACGTGACGAGTACCTGACTCAGCGCAGCTCGGTGTGCTCGAACACGCGGGCACCGAGCGCGAGCACTCCCACCCGAAGCATCGGACTCACGACGAGCCCCGTCACCAGGGATCAGCTCTCAGAGGGGAATCGACAGCACGAGGTCTCGCTGGACGTCGCTCCCGAGGGTGAACGTCGTCTCCCCCACCTCGGTGAAACCCCAGCGCTCGTAGAAGGCACGGGCGCGGAAGTTCCGCTCCCAGACGCACAGCCAGAGCACGTCATGGCCTCGCGTCCGCGCCTCGTCGAAGCAGCGCCGCATGAGCGCCCCGCCCACGCCCGCTCCCAGGAAGGGCTTGTCCACGTACAGCCGATCCACATGCAGCGGCCGTTGTCCGGCAACTCCCCGCTCCGCGGGCCCCTTGTCCAGCAGGGCGAAGCCCGCCGGGGTGCCCTCGAGCTCCGCCACCAGGAAGAAGCGCGAGGGATCCCGCAGCTCCCGCTCCTGGATCTCGGGCGTGTAATGCGAGGACAGGTAGGCCTCCATGTCCTCGGGCCGGTTGTCGGCGGCGAAGGTGTCCCGGAACGTGCGTGCCCCCAGCTCCGCGAGGAGGGGGGCATCGGTGGGAGTGGCGGTCCGGATGATGACAGCGGGCGCGTGGCGCGGGCCTGTGGGGCTCATGACGCGCGGAGGATATCTCTCTACTTCGCGTCGGGCGCGGAACGAGGCTTGCCCTCGGTGGGGGCATCGGCCTTCGGTTGCGTCTCGATGGGGGCCGGCTTGGGGGCGGGCTTCACCGCGAAGGGGCTCGGGGGCGGCTTCTGCGCGTACGGATCCACCCGCGTGAGGAGCTGACCGGAGGCACGCTCCGTCCACGTGGCGAGTTCCCCCTGCTCCACCACCGAGGCGTTCCGACCGAGCGCCTTCCGGGACGTGAGATCAATGAGCCGCAGATCGACCGCGAGCCGCCCGGGAGCGAGCGGCCGCAGGCGCAGGTGCAGCAGGCGCGAGGCCCCGGAGAGACCAGGAGCCGCCAGGAGGCAGCGCGCATCCTCCTGGCACGAGGGGCCCCGGGACTTGAGGTAGCCCCCCAGGTCCACGTAGGTCGCCTCGAGCCGGGCGCCGAGCGTCCGCCCCGCCTCGGCGGACACCTTCTCCAGCCCGGGCGCCGAGGTGGACACCACGGCCAGGGACGGAGCGGACACGGCGGGTCCGGGCTGGGCCGGAGGTTCCGCGGAGAGCAGCAACAGCGTGAGCGTGGTGAGCATCATGGGCACCCCTCCCCTACCAACCGTAGCTCGCCGTGAGGCCCAGCGTCGGCCCGCCGCGCACGGACTCACGAGCCTGGTAACCCGCCTGGGCGCCAATGAGGACGGCGTCGGAGAGCTGGTAGCCCACGTGGTAGAGCAGCCGCACACCGGCCGGGCCCGTGGGGATGTTCGTCACCTGTACCGCCGCGCTCATGGGGAAGCGGGGCACCGTGTCCCAGACGAGTCGGAGGGTGGCCGCGCCTCCCAGGCCCCCGGTGTACTCCCCTTCAATCTCCGCGCGAGCGCCCTGTGGCCGGCCGAGGCGGATCTTCCCTCCGAAGCCCGCCGCGAAGCCGCTCGCGTTGCCTCCGAGCACCAGGCGCGCCCCGAGGCCGAAGTACGGGCTGAGGCCCACGTCCAGCTCGGAGAAGCCGTAGTCGAGGCCCGGGCGCAGCTCCGGCAGGGTCCCCTCCACCGGGGGGAGCATGTCGAAGGGCGGCGTGTGCGCGCGCAGGTGGCCCACGCCGATGCGGATGGAGTCGATCCGCAGGCCGCCCACCTGGGTGAAGAGGCGGTACAGGTAGTCCGCCTCCAGGCGGTAGTAGCGGTCCGAGTAGCTCGCGCCGTTGAGCGTCGTCGAGCCATAGTTCACGTACTCGGCGAAGACGCCCACCCGCGAGCGTCGCTGCCCGTACACCTCCATGACCGCCTCCCGCTCCAGGGCGTAGCGGTCCACCTCGATGAGCACCGGGTACGGGTTGGTGGCGCTGGCGAAGCGCATCGTCTCCACGCCGTCGGTGTCGCGGGCGGTGACGTAGTACTCCACGGGGACACGCTGCTCGAAGGGCACGGGCAGCACCGCGGAATAGGTGCCATCGGCGCTCAGCTCGAAGGCCACGTCGCGGAAGTCCTTCTCCCCGGCGGAGCGGTAGTGGG
>NZ_DASVWK010000392.1:0-5723 GCF_036389735.1 Archangium sp.
CCTCAACATCTCCTTCGCCTACGTGGAGGGCGAGGCGCTGATGATGGCCATCAAGGACGTGGCGGTGTCCTCGGGCTCCGCCTGCACCTCGGCCTCGCTGGAGCCCTCCTATGTGCTGCGGGCCTGCGGCGTGGAGGAGGAGCTGGCCCACAGCTCCATCCGCTTCGGCCTGGGCCGCTTCAACACCGAGGAAGAGGTCGACTTCGTCATCAAGCTCATGGTGGACAAGGTGAACCGCCTGCGCGAGATGAGCCCGCTCTACGAGATGGCGAAGGAAGGCATCGACCTCAAGAGCATCGAGTGGACGGCGCACTAACCAAGGCTTCTGAAGGAGTACCCCATGGCTTACAGCGACAAGGTCATCGACCACTACGAGAACCCCCGTAATGTCGGCACGCTCGACAAGTCGGACCCCAATGTGGGGACCGGCCTGGTGGGTGCTCCCGCGTGCGGCGACGTGATGCGCCTGCAGCTGAAGATCACCGACGAGGGCATCATCGAGGACGCCCGCTTCAAGACGTTCGGGTGTGGCTCGGCCATCGCGTCCAGCTCGCTCGTCACCGAGTGGGTGAAGGGCAAGACGGTGGATCAGGCGATGACCATCTCCAACAAGGACGTGGCGCGCGAGCTGGCGCTGCCGCCGGTGAAGATCCACTGCTCGGTGCTGGCCGAGGACGCCATCAAGGCGGCCATCGCGGACTTCAAGCAGAAGCGCGAAGCCAAGCAGCACAAGGCGTAGGCAGTACCGAAGCAAGGAGGCACGTGATGAGCGAGCAGGCGACTACCCAGACGAGCCCGACGCAGACGACGCCTGCCGCCCCGGCCGCGAAGCCGGCGCGAGGCATCACGATTCACGAGAGCGCGGTGGCCCAGCTCCAGAAGCTCCTGGTGGAGCGGCAGACGCCGGACGCGGGGCTGCGGCTGGCGGTGCGTGGAGGCGGGTGCTCCGGGCTGGCGTACGTGATGGAGTGGGCGGAGAAGCCGCGCGAGAAGGACAAGATCTTCGAACGCGACGGGGTGCGGATCTTCGTGGACCCGAAGAGCTACCTGTACCTGCTGGGCACGGAGATCGTGTACGAGTCCACGCTGATGGCGTCGGGGTTCAAGCTGAACAACCCGAACGTGAAGGGCTCGTGCGGCTGCGGCGAGAGCTTCTCGGTCTGACCCACCACCCCGGGGTGAGGGTCTTCAAGTGGGGCTCGGCCGAGGAAAGCCGGGCCCTTTCGTTTTGCCCCCGGAAAGGGGACGCGAAGTGAAGTGCTGGAACTGTGAGAAGGACACGGCGGGGCGCCCGTTCTGCCCGGCCTGCGGGAAGATCGCCGCGAGGCCGCCGGGCGCCACGCACTTCGACGTGTTCGGGCTGCCGAGGGCGTACGACGTGGACGTGCCCGCGCTGGAGAAGCAGTACCGGGAGCTGTCCCTCCAGCTGCACCCGGACCGCTTCGCCCAGGCGGAGGCGCGCGAGCGCCGGCTGTCGCTGGAGCAGACGACGGGGCTCAACGAGGCCTTCAAGACGCTCAAGGACGCCACGAAGCGGGCCTTCTACCTGTTGAAGCTGCACGGGGTGGACCTGGAGCGCGAGGACACCGGCGCGCAGAAGGACATGCCCCTCGAGTTCCTCGAGGAGGTCATGGAGCTGCGCGAGGCGCTGGACGAGGCCATGGCGGCGAAGAACCTGGAGCGGGCCCAGAAGATGGGCGCCGAGGTGGAGGGCCGTCGCAAGGCCGCCCTCCAGGAGGCCGTGGACACGCTGCGCACCCTGGAGAAAGGCGTGCCCGTCGAGTCCTCGGTGAAAAAGGCTTCGCATGCCCTGGGACGGGTGAGGTACTTCACGCGCTTCCTCGAGCAGGTGGAAGCCTTCGAGGAGGAGATGCTGGCGTGAGCAAGAACGGCTACCTGCAGATTCACGACCCCCTCAAGCCCAAGGGGCATGCGGTGGGCATCGACCTGGGGACGACGAACTCGCTGGTGGCGAGCGTCCTCCAGGGCAAGCCCCGCTGCATCCCGGCGGACGAGGGCGACTCGAACCTCCTGCCCTCGGTGGTGCACTACGGGAAGGAAGGGGGCGTGGTGGTGGGGGCACGCGCGAAGGCGCTCGCCGCCGAGCACCCCACGGACACCATCATCTCCGTGAAGCGCTTCATGGGCCGCGGCCCGGAGGACGCGGAGACGCGCAAGCTGGGCGCCTACAAGTTCACCGGCGGCGGCAAGGTGGTGCGCTTCGACGTGGCCGGCGGCCAGCCCGTGACGCCCATCGAGGTGTCCGGGGAGATCCTCCGCGCCCTCAAGCGCCGCGCGGAGAGCTACTTCTCCGGCCGGGTGGAGCAGGCCGTCATCACCGTGCCCGCCTACTTCGACGACGCCCAACGCCAGGCCACCAAGGACGCGGGCCGACTCGCCGGCCTGGACGTGCTGCGCCTCCTCAACGAGCCCACCGCCGCGGCGCTCGCCTACGGCCTCGACAAGGGCAGCCAGGGCACCTACGCGGTGTATGACCTCGGCGGCGGCACCTTCGACGTCTCCATCCTCAAGCTCGTGGACGGCGTCTTCGAGGTGAAGTCCACCGGCGGCGACTCGGCCCTCGGCGGCGACGACTTCGACCGGGCCATCGCCCAGCGCGTGCTGGAGGCCCTGGGCCAGTCCTCCCCCTCCCCCTCCCAGGTGGCCGAGCTGCTGGCCGCCTCGCGCAAGGCCAAGGAGGCCCTCACCGACGCGCCCGAGGTGGAGTTCACCGCGGGCTCGCACCGGCGGACGCTCCGCCGCGAGGACTTCGAGGAGTGGATCCGCCCGCTCATCCAGAAGACGGGCGTGGTGTGCCGCCGGGCCCTCAAGGACGCGGGCGTGGCGGCCTCGGAGCTGGACGGCGTCATCCTCGTGGGCGGCGCCACCCGCGTGCCCGCCGTGCGCCGCTTCGTGGCCGAGCTCTTCGGCCGCGAGCCGCTCAGCGACATCGACCCGGATCAGGTGGTGGCGCTCGGGGCGGCCGTCCAGGCGGACCTGCTCACCAACGTGGACCGGCAGGACGAGGTGCTCCTGCTGGACGTCATCCCCCTGTCGCTCGGCCTGGAGACGATGGGCGGCCTGGTGGAGAAGCTGATTCCGCGCAACTCCACCATCCCCACCGCCGCGGCCCAGGTCTTCACCACCTTCAAGGACGGGCAGACGGGCCTGGACGTCCACGTGCTCCAGGGCGAGCGCGAGCTGGTGGAGGACTGCCGCAGCCTCGCCCGCTTCACCCTGGGGGGGATTCCGCCCCTGCCCGCCGGCCTCGCCCGGGTGGAGGTGCGCTTCCAGGTGGACGCGGACGGCATCCTCGCCGTCACCGCCAAGGAGCAGAGCACCGGCACCACCCAGTCCATCACCGTCAAGCCCAGCCACGGGCTCTCGGATGAGGAGATCGAGCAGATGCTGCTCGACTCCATCGACCACGCCGAGGACGACGTGCAGGTGCGTCAGCTGCGCGAGCAGCGGGTGGAGGCCGAGCGCGTCCTCTCGGAGGCCGAGCGCCAGCTCGGGGCGCACTCCGCGCTGCTGGCCGACGGCGAGCGGGCCACCATCGAGGCGGCCATGGGGAAGGTGCGCGAGGTGGCCAAGGGCAACGACCACCACGCCCTCAAGGAGTCCATCCACGCCCTGGACGACGTGTGCAAGCCGTTCGTCGAGCGGGTGATGAACGAGGCCCTGACGAAGGTGGTCGCCGGCCACTCGGTCGAGGAGTTCTGACGTGCCCAAGGTCCACTTCAAGAGCCCCCTGACCGACGTCACCGTGGAGGTGCCCCCGGGGACCACCCTGCTGGACGCCGCCGAGAAGTGCGGCGCCCAGGTGGGTCACTCCTGCGGCGGGGTGTGCGCCTGCTCCACCTGCCACATCTGGGTGCGCAAGGGCCTCGAGTCCCTCTCGGAGCAGACGGACCAGGAGATGGACCGGTTGGACATGGGCTTCGACGTGCGCCCGTACTCCCGCCTGTCCTGCCAGTCCGAGGCGGGGAATGAAGATCTCCTCGTGGAGATTACCGAGGAGTCCCTCACGGCCTACATGGATGAGAACCCCGCCGTCCGGCGCCGGCTCGAATCCGAGGGGAAATGGCCGCTGAAGAAGTGATGTTGAAACAACTGCTTGACGGGGACGAGTCAGGCATCTATACACCGCACCCGTCGACGCAACGCACCGCCGAGACGCACCGCCTGCCCAGGTGGTGGAATTGGTAGACACACTAGATTCAGGGTCTAGCGCCTGCAAGGGCATGGAGGTTCGAGTCCTCTCCTGGGCACTGAAAAAGGCTCCGACTGAAAAGTCGGGGCCTTTTTCGTTTCCGGCCCCCTGCCCGCTCAGCCGGGAGTGTGGACGGGCTGCACGGCCTCATGGGCCACGTGGCTGGTGGCCTGACGGGCCAGGCTCCCCCCCTTGCGCAGGTCCTTGATGCGGATGCCCCGGAGGTGGACGGAGAAGGCCCCCACCGTTGCCTGGCTCAGCACCGTGCCCAGCCAGGTGAGGATGGAGAAGGCCGCCGCGTCCTCGGCCGAGGCGCCCAGCAGTCCCCGCGCCGCCCAGCTGGTGACTCCGAAGTAGATGCCCATGCCCGCCGGCACCCCGGGGGCCTGGCCGAGCGCGATGGCGCCCAGGACGACGGCGCCGGCGAAGAGGCCTCCGCTCACGCCAATGCCCCGGAGGGCCAGCCCATAGCCCAGCGCGGGGGCCAGCACCGGCCCGATGGAGAAGAACAGCGCCTTGGCCATGCCCCGGAAGCTGCGCGCGGTGCCCAACCCCTCGGACACGTGCCCCAGCAGGTGCCGCACCCGGGGCAGCCGCTTCCTGCCCTCCAACAGGCGGGCGAGTGGCAGCGCGTAGTGGGCCAGCAGCACCACCACCACCACCAGGCCCACGCACACCGCCACCGCGACCCGGAGCTGCGGGGCGAAGTGGGACATCGTCTCGCCGAAGGGCCCGAGGAAGGACACGGCCACCAGCCCCATCAGCGCGGCGAACTCCAGCAGCTTGCACACCGCCACCGAGCCCAACCCCTGGAGGAAGGGGATGCGCTGGGTGCGCGAGAGCAGGAAGGAGCGCATGAAGTCGCCGAGCTTCCCGGGCAGCGCGTTGTGGGTGAAGGCCCCAATCGCCACCAGGTGGTAGCGCTCGCGCAGGGGCACGGGCTGGCTCAACGTCCTCTGCCACTGCACCGCCCGCAGCGGGATGATGGACGCCGACAGCAGCATGAAGGGAATGAGCCAGCGCAGGTGCCCGGGCAGGTCCCGCACGAACTTCCCCAGCGGGAAGCGCTGGATGAGCAGCGGCCCGTCCCCACCCAGGTTCCACCGGAAGAAGACGCTGGAAATGAGGAGGGCGGAGAGCATCACCCCCACCACTCCCAGGAGTACCTTGAGGTACGTCCGGCCCGCTGCCCGCTTCATGTCGCCTCCGCCCACCTCGCCTCCGCGCTCACCACGGGCCGGGCCCCGTCGCGGTACACCTCGGACAGCCGCTCATGCAGCTGCGTGCAGTGGCTCAGCCCGGACAGGTCCACCGGCAGCTCTCTCGGCCAGCAGACGATGCTGGACGTCTCCGTGCGCGTGAGGCCGCCATGCGAGCCGAACTCCCAGGCGAAGCCCACCGTGCCGCCCTTGGACACCGCCTGGCCATAGAGAACGAGGTCTCCCGCGGTGGGCATGTGGGGCAGCTCGCGCAGGAAGTCCGCCACCGCGCGGCGCGAGAACTCCGCATC
>NZ_DASVWK010000393.1:0-3344 GCF_036389735.1 Archangium sp.
CCAGGAATCGCGAAAGGGGTGGCCAGGCAAGATGCCCCCGCCCCGACGCCCTCCCCGAGGGAGAGCGTCCGTCACCAGTGAAGGGAGGAGGGCTCCACACGAGTCCTTCTCCCTTCCGGCTTTTCAGGGGTCCGCTTCAGAGGTTCGCCAGGAAGCCGTCGAGCACCGCGTTGAACTTCTCCGGCTGCTCCTGGTTGGGCAGGTGGGCCGCGTCCGGGATTACCTCCAGCCGTGCCCCGGTGATGAGGTCCGCCAGCTGCTTCGCCTTCTCCAGCGGCGTGACGGGATCCTTCTCGCCCACCACCACCAGCGCGGGCCCGGCGTAGCGCGCGAGGATGTCCTTGCTGTCCGGCCGCAGCGCCATGCCCCGCTGCGCCGCCGCGATGCCCTCCGGCGTGGCCGTCCTCATCAGCGCCGCCACCTCGCGCCCCACCTCCGAGTCCGGTGCCACCACCACCTTCGGCAGCAGGGCCCGCACCACCGACTCGGGGCCCTCGCGCAGCGCCTCCTGCGCGGAGGTCTCCCTCCGCCCGCGCGCCGCGTCGTCATCCGCCGTGGCCTGCGTGTCCACCAGCACCAGCCCCCGCACCCGCCCCGCGTCCTCTCGCAGCAGCGCCATGCTGGCGTACCCGCCCATGGACACCCCGCCCACCACCGCCGACTCCACGTTCAACGCGTCCAGCAGCGCCAGTGCGTCCCGGGCGATGCGCGACATGTCCGTGGGGCCCTCGCCGAGCCCGCTCCGCCCGAAGCCGCGGATGTCCGGGAGGATGAAGCGGTAGCGCCCCGACAGCGCCTTCACCTGCTTCGCGTAGGCGTCTCCGTTCAGCGGGAACGCGTGGAACAGCAGCACCGGCAGCCCGCGACCCTCGTCGCGGTAGTGCAGGGGAACGCCATCGACGGTGAGGGTGGGCATGGGCTCCTCCAGGAGTCTCAGATCCAATTCTTCCTTCTGAACCAGAACATCAGCGTCACCGGCAGCGAGATCACCATTCCCATCATCAGCCAGAAGTAGCCCCGGTGTGACAGGAGGTCGAAGTTCTGCCCGAAGAAGCCCGTGATGAACGACAGCGGCAGGAAGATGGTGGAGAAGATGGTGAGCTGCTTGGTGATGTCGTTCGTCCGGTTGGCCATCATGGACAGGTAGCCGTCCATCACGTTGCCGAGCAGATCCCTCCCCGCGTCGATCTGCTCGTACAGGCGGATCAGGTGGTCGTACACGTCGCGGAAGTACAGCGCCGTGCGCTCCTGCACGTTGGGGATGCCCCTGCGCGCCAGGAGTCCCAGCACGTCCCGCTGCGGTGACAGCACCCGCCGCAGCGTCACCAGCCCCCGCTTCAGCTCGAAGATGCGCTGAAGTTGCTCCGGCTTCGCGTTCTCGAAGATCGCCGACTCCAGGTCCTCCAGCTCATCGTTGAAGCTGTCCAGGATGGGGAAGTTCCGGTCCATCAGCGCGTCCGCCATCAGGTACAGCAGGAAGTCCACCCCGCGACCCCGCATGGTCTGCGGATCGTCCAGCACCCGCCGCCGCACCTGCTCCAACCCCTCGAAGGGCAGCTCGTGCACGCTGATGATCCAGTCCGGTCCCAGGAAGAAGTGGTGCTCGTGCAGCGTCAGGTCGCACACGTCCCCCGCCGAGGCGGTGAACCCCTGGAGCACGATGAACTGGTGGTTCGGGTACTCCTCCAGCTTGGGCCGCTGATCCAGGTGCAGGCAGTCCTCCATGGCCAGCTTGTGCAGCCCATAGCGCTCCCCCAGCCGTGTCATCTCCTCCTCGGTCGTGTTGAGGACGTCGATCCACTTGGGGCCGGGCTGTGCGAGCAGCTCCTCCCCGCCGGAGACCGCCTTGCCTTCATTCAGGAGCAGAACCTGGATCATGTCCCCGTCTGCTTAGATCGCACCCACCATGAAGTCGAGCACCCGGCGCCGCGGCGAGTGCTCAACGTCTCACGCCGCGCGGGTAGGTTTCGCGACGTGCCCCAAAGGACCTATTAGAGTGGGTGCGCCGTGTCCGACGAAACCTCTCCGCTCGTTCTCTCCCCCCGGCTCGAGGAACTCCTCCAGTCCCTGTCCGATCACGCCTTCGCCGAGCGCCTGCGCAAGGTGTACCTCGCCGCGGGGCAGGCCATTGCCCGGCTGAGCGATCTGGACCTGTTGAAGTACGAGACCGCCAGCGTGGACGAGAGCCCGGACCTGTCGCTCTGGGAGGAGATGGCCCCCGTCATCCGCGACACGGTGATGGACGTCAACGCGCTGCTCAACGTCATCCGCGAGCAGTTCGCGGTGTCGCCGGTGGCGGGCAAGGCCGGGGCGCCCCTGACGGCCACCGTGGAGACGCGGAGGGCCAAGGATGCCTCCGAGCTCCTGCTGGGGTGGATGCAGCAGCTCGCCCAGGGCGTCACCCAGCTTGGCGAGGCGATGCGCAACCCCGCCGTGGTGTCGGACCGGTGGACGCTGCTGACGGAGCTGCAGCGGCTGCGCGCGCGCTTCCGCGAGCAGATCGGCAACCTCGTCTTCGAGTCCGCCAGTGCCTTCGGGCCGGTGACGCGGCAGCAGGTGGTGCCCGGCCACGAGGCGGAGGTGAAGGCGGCGGTGATGGTGCGGGCCCTCGTCTCGGACCTGGCGCGCATCGTGACGGCGCGGGTGGCCAAGGTGCGTGAGGCCGAGCCCGAGGACGTGCAGTGGAACGCCCAGCAGCTCCAGACGGAGCTGGACGCATTCGGCCGCACCGCCGCCTACCGGCACCTGCGCGCGCAGGACAAGCGCCACGTGATCGAGGTGCGCGGCGAGGTGGGGCGGCTGGCCATCCAGAACAGTCCTCGCAAGCAGGAGCTGTTGGCCGCGGTGGAGGAGTTGGACTCCTTCGTGCGCACGCTCGCCAACGTGAACCAGCGCCAGCTGCTCATCACCCATGATCGCGAGGTGTGGGCGGGCTGCGGCGTGCGGCTGGAGCGGGCCTTCGGGCTGCTGGGCTCGGACCCGGCGGCGGCGGCGCGGGCCCTGGCCGAGGCGGCCGCCAGCGCTCAGTCCCTCTATGGGCGCGACGCGCGGCTCGACGCCTTCCTGCGCAAGGTGCGCAAGGCGCCCCTCGCCCAGCTCACCGGCCCCGAGCTGCGCTCCACCCTCGAGGCCCTCCAGTCCCTGCTGGGAGGGCTGGAGATCATGTGAGTTCGCGTCCAAAAAATTGCTATCCAAACGATCTGGATTAAACGGGTATGAGCCCCTTGCTTCAGCCCCTGTCGCGAATCAGGACAGGAGTGTATGAAGACAGGACACCTTTCGTGGTGGAATGCAACCCATTGAAATCAGGGTCATTTTCACGAAAGATGTAAAGCCCTGCTACG
>NZ_DASVWK010000394.1:0-18046 GCF_036389735.1 Archangium sp.
CCTCGGCCAGCCTCCCGGCCAACGCGCTGGAGCTGGCCTTCTCCCGGCCGACGTCGGTCGACTCGGCGGTGCTGGAGTTGGATGTTCCCGCCTCCGAGGTGCTTCCGGCCGTCTTCGATGGTCAGACGTGGCGGGAGCTGGGCGCGACGAACCTTCCGTCCGGGCGTAACGCGCTGGCCCTGGAGGGGCGTACGGGCCAGGGGGTGCGCCTGTCCTTCGGGGCGGGACGGCGTCCGGATGTGCCGGTGGCGAGCGTGTCCGAGCTGGTTGTCACCGGCAGTGGCATCGGCTCCCGCGTGGGCACCTCCCGGCTGGTCATCACCTATCCGCTCCTGCGGGCGCGAGGCGAGGAGTTGCTCGGCGAGCACTTCGGGGACAAGGCCTACCTGTCCGGCTGGGCCGAGTCCCCGGCGGGTCGCGGCGTGGTGGAGGTGGAGGGCGCTCCGGTAGACGACGGTACTGGCGCCTTTGGCGTGGAGCTGTCCCGTCCGGAGGGCGCCAGGGAGTGGCGCATCACCGTCAAGGCCCGCTTCCCGGACGGCAGTGAGGTTCGGCGGCTGATCACCTTCGACGGGGACGGGCTGGAGGAGCTGGCGGCCGATTCTCCCGGCACCATCGGGGGCCCAGGCTCGGAGCAGGCGCTCTTCGGCGACGAGGAGCAGACCGCCTGGGGCAGGGTGGACAAGGAGCAGGGTGGGAAGGTGGGGCTCGGCTCGCGCGTCTCGTTCGAGGCGCCTCCGGGGGCCGTGGACGGTGCGCTGTCGGTGGGCATCACCCGCAAGGTGCCCGAGGCCCTGCCTCCGTTGGATCCCGGCATGGTGAACGTCACCGCCCCGGTGAACGCGGGCTACCGCTTCTCTCCGCCGGGTCAGCGGTTCCACAAGCCCGTCACGATTCGGCTGCCGTACGACCCCTCCCTGTTGCCGGAGGGCACGCCTCCCGAGCAGGTGCAGACCTTCTATTACGACCGGGGCGAGGGGCAGTGGAAGCCGCTGACGCGCAAGGAGGTGCTGCGCTCCTCGCAGCAGGTGGTCAGTGAGACGACCCACTTCACCTTCATGATCAACGCGGTGTTGGTCCTGCCGGATCACCCCGGCCCCGTCGCGTTCGATCCCAACTCCATCAAGGATCTCAAGGCCGCCGATCCCAGCGCGAACATGGATCTGATGGAGCCACCCGAGGGCAACTCCCTGGGGACGGCGCGGGTGGGACTGGCGCTGGATCTGCCGGGAGCCCGTGGCGCATACGCTCCAGCGCTCCAGCTCGCCTATGACTCGAGCGGGGGCAACGGCTGGATGGGCGTGGGCTGGGATGTGTCGGTCTCCAGCGTCCAGGTGGACACGCGCTACGGCGCGCCCTTCTACGACGGCTCCGAGCGGTTCCTGCTCGATGGCGAGCAACTGGTCCCCGTGGGGGAGGGACCGTGCGTGAGCGGAAGCACGGGCAAGCGCTTCGCGGCGCGGGTGGAGAGGCAGTTCCGGCGCATCGTCCGCTGCGGCGAGGGCTCGGCGACGGACCACTTCGAGGTGTCCGAGCAGGATGGCGTTCTGCTCCTCTATGGCGTCACGTCGGGCGCTCGCCTGGCGAGCCCGGAGGATGACCAGGACATCGGGCAATGGATGCTGGAGCGCGTGGTGGATGCCCACGGCAACCTCGCCCTCTACCGCTACACGGCCGACCAGCGGAAGCAGCCGGGGACGCGCTTCGATCAGGGCAACCACGAGGACTTCCGGCAGCTCTACCCACGGGAAATCCTCTACTCGGGCAAGGTGTCCCGTGCGGAGGCCGTCCTGGACGCGGACGCCTTCCTGCGTGCCGCCGAGCTGGGTCCCTACCTCGTCCAGTTCGAGCTGGAGCGGGATGGCGCCGCGCCGCGTGAGCGCCCCGACATCCAGATCAACGGGCGAATGGGCTTCAAGGCCGTCACCCGCTACCGGCTGGGTGGGGTGAAGGTGCGACTCAACACCTCGCAAGAGGACACCGTCATCCGCGAGTACCGCTTCACCTACGAGCAGGGAGACTTCGGCAAGTCCCGGTTGAAGCGGGTGGAGCAGTTCGGCGTGGGCGGAGTGGCGAGCGGGACGCGCTTCCACTCGCACGCGCTGGAGTACCAGAACGTCGATGACCACGGGTTGAGCGCCTTCCCACGGGTGGTGGCCTGGCCCTTCGAGCAGGCGGATGACGATGCGATGACCGCCTCCTCGGAGTGGGCGCTGGGCGCGCACGCCTACGCGGGCATTGGCTTCACCTTCAACAAGCAGAACGGCTCGGTGGGCGCGCGCGTGGGCTTCAACCACCGGGAGAGCACCACCCACGCCTCCCTGCTGGACCTCAACGGAGACGGGCTGGTGGACCGCCTCAGCAAGAGCGGCAGCCGGCTGCGGGTCCAGCTCAACGATGGCCGGGAGCAGCGGATGAGCCCCAAGGCTCCCTGGGGTGATCCGCATCTGGGCCAGGTGGTGTCTCCGTTCGCGGCGGGAGGCGTGTCCCTCGGCGGCGAGACCGGGGACTCCATCAATGCCGCCCTGCAGGGCACCTTCGCCAACTTCTCGGCCAACGTGGGCCTGACCCGGAGCTGGAGCACCTCGTCCGAGTTCATGCAGGACGCGGACGGGGACGGGCTGGTGGACTACGTGGGCCCCAACGGCATCCTCTTCAACCAGGTGCGTGGCACCAGTGCCTGTGCGGCCTCCACCTTCTGCTTCACGCCGAGCAAGCCCGTCAGCGGCACCCTGGACTTCGGCAATCTGGCCGGTGCGCAGGACGTCTTCTCCCAGGATCCCTCGGTCACCGAGGCCCAGGAGGAGGTGGCGCGAGACTTCAGCCCCACGGATGCGTTGGTGGAGTGGACCGCCCCCTTCACCGGGACGGTGGACATTTCCGGCCCGCTTCAGTGGATGCCCGAGCGCACGCCGTCTGGTGACGGGGTGCGGCTGCGCATCTACCGCGACAGCGAGCTGCTGGCCGAGTATGCCCGGGGGGCGAGCGAGACCGCGCCCACCCTCGTCTCCCGCACGGGAGTGACGGTGCGGGCGCGCCAGCGCCTCTATTTCGTGCTCAGCACGCTGCGGAACTTCGCGGTGCGGACCACGCAGACGCCGCCGGTTCCCCTGGAGGAGGTCCGCTTCGCTCCCGTGGTGAAGTACACCGCGTGCAACGGCTGCGGTGGCATTGGAGCCGGGGACGAGCTCCTGGAGGAGCCCACCGGGGCGTCCGTCTTCACCTTCGACGCCGACAAGGACTTCAAGCTGGCCGGCGAGCCGATCGTGGCCGTCCAGGTGCCCCACACCGGAACGCTACGGCTGACGGGCAGCTACTCCAGCGCGGGTGCCGCGGATGACGTGCGGCTGTGCGTGCAGCGCTTCCTGCTGGGCAAGGTGGTGCCGCGCCCGTGCTCCGACACGGACCTCCTCTTCCGGAACTGGCCCGGCGGGGCGGGCAACGAGACCTTCTCTTTCCTCGCGGGCGTGACGGGCGGCGAGTCGCTCGTCTTCCGGATGGAGACGGATCTGCCGGTGGATCCGGACTCGGTGCGTTGGCTGATGGAAGGGGAGCTGACGGAGGTGTGCGGCCAGAACGGCACGTGCGCTCCGCCCAAGCCCGAGGAGCGCGAGCGCCTGCGCTTCGTGGCCGACACCTACCTGCCGCTGCACGAGTCGCTGACGGAGCAACCGCTGCGGCCGTTCATCGTGCCTCGTGACGGCACCCTGCACGTGCGCAGCACCGGCTTCAGTGAGGCGTCCAACGCGTTCTTCACCGTGCGCAAGCGCGACGCGCTGCTCCTCAAGCATCGCGCCGGGGAAAGCGGCACCACCTCCTTCCGCGTCCACCAGGGCGAGCAGGTCCTCTTCCAGGTTCACGCCGAGGTGGGGCCGGCCCTCTCGAACTGGAGCCTCGACGTGGAGCTGGAGGTGCCCGGGGAAGATGGCGGCATCCTCCGCCTGCCGATGTCCGTGCCGCGCCACTTCACCTACGAGCGCCCCTTGTTCGGCGAGGTGAAGAAGTCGCCCTTCGGCGGCGGCTTCCACGGCTGGCGCTATGGCCTGTGGGGGGGAAGGCATGCCCGGGCGGGCCAGCCGGATGAGCCTTTCGACTCGGCGCTCTTCTACTCCGACGCCGGGCTCGACCTGGGTGGGGGTGATGATCGCGACCAGTTCCGCGAGGGCAAGAAGCAGCTCCGCGACGAGGAGAGCGAGACCGCCCGCCGCTCCCGCCTCTACGCGCCACTGGTACCACGGCGCAGGGGGACCCAGGTGCTCGAGTCCGTACCCGGCCTCAAGCCCGAGCCGGCCTACGTCAGCCAGGAGGGGTCGGCCTTCATCGGCAAGGGAACGATGCACGGCGGGCACAAGGGCGCGGTGGCCAACGGGCCCGGCCACGCCCGGACCGTGGATGGCGCCTTCCGCATCGGCAAGACGTCCCGCGCGAGCACCTCCACCAGCTTCGCCGCGGGCATCGGGGCCTCGCTGGGCATCGCCAATGCGTCGCTCAACCTCAGCACGGGTCGCACGTCGCAGCGCACGGACGTGCGGGACATGAATGGCGACGGCATCATCGACATCGTCATCAACGGCCAGTCCAGCGGCAATGGCGTGCGCCTGACGCACCTGCGGCAGCGCAACCTGCGGCGGCTCGTGGAGGCGCCTGGCGCGCACTTGAGCGAGAGCTCGGACTTGACCGCCTCGCTGGGCATGGGCGTGTCCTCCCCGGTGCCTCAGCTCAGCGCCGGGGGCCGGTTGAAGAGCATGCAGGGCATGTTCCCCTCCGGCTTTTCGGTGGGCGTGGGCGTGGCCGCCACCCTGTCCGCGACCGAGCTGGACCTGGTGGACGTCAACGGTGACGGACTGCCAGACCAGGTGCGCCGTGAGGGCGGTGTCTTCAAGGTGCGGTTCAACCTGGGCTCGCGCTTCGCCTCCCAGGAGGACGACATCCCAGTGAGCTCCTGGCTGGTGGATGGCGACTACGATCCCCTCGTGGCGAAGCTGGGCGTCGAGTCTCCTCCTGGCGCGGACGAGGACGAGCAGAAGGGCCGTGGCGATGCCCTGTCCGTGCTGGGCTCCCTCGGCAAGCCCGACGTGGTGCGCCGAGGCACGGCGGTGACGCTCGATGGCAACCTGGGCCTGACGATCGCCGAGGACTACGGCGTCACCGCCAACTGGGCCTCCAGCCTGAACGGCACGCAGGTGGTGCTCTCGGACATCACGGGTGACGGGCTGCCGGACTACGTGCGCAAGGAGTCGGGCGAGAAGGCCTTCCGGGTGATGGTGAACCTCGGCTACGGCTTCTCCGGCGAGCAGGAGTGGTACGTCCCCGATTGGCCCACCCAGGTCACCCGGCCCCGCTTCAAAGTCAACCCGCTGCTGGACGGCACGATCATCCCGTTGCTGGGGCTCGAGGACGGCATCGACACGGTGGAGGCCTCGGGCTCGCACAGCCGTGCGCCCAGCGTGGGCTTCGTCGTCACCGTCCCCATCCCCCTGGGCCCCGGGACGCCCTGGCTGCACCTGTCGGGCGGCGCGGACCTCACGGTGGAGCGCGTCTCCGGCTTCGAGCTGGGGCTGATGGACGTCAACGGCGACGGGCTCGCCGACCATGTGCTGAAGACGGAGGAGCAGGTCCCCGTCCTGGGCTCCGGGTCCGATGACAGCCGTCCCAACCGCGGTACCCTCTATGCGCGGCTCAACAGCTACGCGGGCGCCAACCTGCTCAAGAAGGTCCACCGCCCGCTCGGCGGCAGCTTCACGCTCACCTACGAGCGCCGGGGCAACACGGTGGACATGCCGGAGAGCCGCTTCGTCCTCACCGGGGTGCGGGAGGAGGACGGCCTCGGTGGCTCCTCGACGGGCCATACCCTGCTCACGAAGTATGAGTACGAGGATGGGAAATACGACCGCGCCGAGCGCGACTTCTACGGCTTCGCCCGGGTGACGCGCACGAACCCGGACGACAGCCGCGTCATCCAGACCTTCGCCAACGACCGCTACACCCACAAGGGGCTGCTGCTGCGCGAGGAGACGCGCGACCAGGAGAACCGGCTCTTCCTCGCCACGCTGAACACCTTCGACGCACCGGTGCCGCTCTCCCCGCCGCGCACGGAGTGCATGGCCTACACGCCCTTCTTCCTGTCCCAGGCCGACTACTGCGCGTCTGTCTTCGTGCCAATGCGGCGCGTGGAGCACCGCTTCTACGAGGGACAGACGACGGAGGTGGGACTGCCGCGGATGGCCTCCGCCCAGACGATGCACTACGACCTGGCCACCGGCAACGTGACGCTCTTCGAGGACCTGGGGGACCTCGCGGACCCCACGGATGATCTGCACGCGCGCGTGACCTACGCGGCGGCTCCGGCGCTTACCTCGCTGCACCACCAGAAGCTGGTGGAGAAGCTGGAAGTCCACGCTGGGACGAGCGGTGCGCCAGGGGCGTTGCTGCGGCTGCGCGAGGGCTTCTACGACGAACGGGGCGACCTGCGGCGCCAGCTCGCTCACATCGAGCAGGGGCGCGTGGCCGAGCACCTGCTCACCTGGAACGCGGATGGGTTGCTCGAGTCGATGACGAGCCCACCCAACGCGCGGGGCCAGCGCTACAAGGTGACGTACGTCTACGAGCCGGTGACCCGCTCCATGGCACGGACCATCACCGACTCCTTCGGCTATGCCTCGCGCGTCGAGTACGACCTGCGCTTCCAGGAAGTCCGCCGCACCACGGACATCGCGGGCAACGTCACCGAGCGGACCTTCGACGACTTTGGCCGGCTGTCGTCCGTCTGGGGCCCGTACGAGGTGGGCGGCTCCGTGCCCACCCTCGAGGTGGCCTATGACACCGCGGCCCGTCCGGCCTGGGCGCTCACCCGCAACCTCCTGGAGGAGCAGGGCGGTGACGGGCGTCTGGACACGGTCGTCTTCGTGGACGGCCTCAAGCGCATCATCCAGACGAAGAAGGACGCCCAGGTGGAGGGTGGCACCATCGGTATGAGCGTCACCGGCCACCTGACGTTCGATGCCATGGGTCGGGTGGAGCAGAAGGGGCAGACCACGTTCGACACGGGGTCGAAGACGGCCTACGTGCGTGGCAGCCCGGTGCGCCCCACCACGGACACCCATGACCTGCTCGGGCGCGTGGTGCGCACCGTGGGGGCGGACGGCTCGCTCACCTCCATGGCCTACGACTTCGGCTCCCCCGTGGGCTCGCCGCTCAAGCAACTGCGCGCCACCGTCACCGATGCGATGAACAACGTGCGCGTGCTGTACCGGGACGTATCGGACCGGGTGACGGCGGTGGAGGAGCGCATCGAGGGCCGCCGGCCCACCACCCGCTACGAGACGGACACCCTGGGCCAGCTCGTGCGCCTGGTGGACGCGGTGGGCAACACTTCCGTCTATACCTATGACCTGCTCGGCCGGCGCACCTCGCTGCGCACCCCCGACACGGGCCTCACCGAGCTGCACTACGACGACGCGAACAACCTGGTGGAGCGGGTGGACCCCAACCTGCGGGCCGCCGGGCTTTCCATCCGGTACGAGCACGACTTCCACCGGCTGGTACGGGTGGACAACCCGCTCTCGGACGACGTCACCTACGAGTATGGGCCGCCGGGGCCCTCGCCGGAGCACACGGCCGGCCGCGTCACCCACGTGGTGGACGAGGTAGGCACCGAGACGCGTGGCTACGGGCGACTCGGTGAGGTGACGCGCACCACGCGGACCGTGCGGGCCTTCCGCCCGGGAGATAGGCCGCGCACCTTCGAGACGCGCTTCACCTTCGACTCCTTCGGGCGGATGCTCCGCGTCCGCTACCCGGACGCGGAGGAGGTCCGCTACACGTACGACGCGGGAGGCCTGCTCGCGGGTGCCACCGGGTATCGGCCCGGCAGCCGTCACGCACCGGCCGAGGTCCAGGTGTACCTGCGCTCGCTGGAGTACGACCACTTCGGTCAGCGCACCTCGATGGTGTTGGGCAACGGGGTGAAGACGTCCTACTCCTACGAGCCCGAGACGCGCCGCCTGTCCACGCTCTCCACCCGGACGCCCCGCGGCCGCACCCTCCAGGCGCTCAGCTACCAATACGACCGCGTCGGCAACGTGAAGGGGATGGTGAATGCCCTGGGCCAGCCCGTGGGCCGGCGCTCGGGCGCGGTGTCGTACCAGTTCGGGTACGACGACCTCTACCGGCTCACCTCGGCCCGGGGAGTGGCGCTGGCGCGTCCGGGGCTCGTGGATCGGTTCGAGTCGAGCTTCGCGTACTCGGACATCCACGACATGATGCGCCACACCCAGGTGCACGAGCTGGTCAGCAGCCGCTCCGGGGCGTCGAACGCGGCGCGTCCGGAGAACAGCAACCACGATGACGTGTACACCTACGGTGGCACGGGCCCGCACCAGGCCACGCGCATCGGGGACACGCTCCTCACCTACGACGCCAACGGCAACACGCTGATCGAGTGCCGCACGGTGGATGGCTCGGTGTGCGCGGGCACGGGGGAGGGGTCTCCCGGCGCACCGGAGACGCACAACCATCACCGGCGCTACGTGTGGACGGAGTCCAACACGCTGCGCGCCGTGGTGGACGGGGGCGGCAACAACGCCACGCGCTTCTATTACGACGCGGAAGGCGAGCGCGTGGTGAAGCTGGGGCGCGGGGGGACGAGCCTCAGCCTGGGGCAGTTCTTCTCGATGAAGGGCAAGCGCCACGGCACCAAGCACATCTTCGCGGGCCCCACGCGCCTGGCGTCCAAGTTGCTGCCGGTGCCGGACGGCGACATCGGCATGGAGGTGGCCGGCGGCACCGTGCTGACGAGTGGTGCCGTGTCGATGGCCCCGACCAACGACAACGGCTGCGATCCGAGCAACTACCAGCCACAGAAGTGCCCGGTGGTGGTGCCGGATCCGACGCCGGGTACGGGCTCGGAGCCCGAGGTGCGACCGGCCACGTACTACTACCACCCGGATCACCTGGGCTCGACGAGCTGGGTGACGGACCAGGCGGGCCGCGTGCATGAGCACGTGGAGTACTTCCCGTTCGGCGAGGTATGGCGCGACCAGCGGCACGATGACGATGGGGCCCCGGTGCGCGCGCCGCAGTACCTGTTCTCCGCGAAGGAGTTCGACGAGGAGACGAAGCTCGTCTACTTCGGGGCGCGTTACTACGACCCGCGCCGGGCGCGCTGGGTGTCAGCGGATCCGTTCCGTGAGGAGTGGGGAGAGCAGCCCGCGGCCATCCTGATGTCGCTGTATGCCTATGGGAACCACTCGCCCCTGGGCTGGCGTGATCCCACGGGCAAGGTGCCCGAGTGGCTGCACGCCGCGCTGGACGTGGCGGGCATGGTGCCGGTGATCGGAGAGATCGCCGACGGCGCCAACGCGCTCATCTACCTGTCCGAGGGCCGCTATGTGGAAGCGGGCATCTCCGCGATGGGGATGATCCCGGTGGTCGGCGAGGCGGGCAAGGCGGGCAAGTGGGTCGCCAAGGGGGTGAAGGCGGGAGCGGAGACGGCGGTCCAGAAGTACGCGGCGAAGGAAATTCGCGGCGGAGTGGCCCAGCAGGGACAGAAGAAGTTCGTCAAGGAGTGCGCTGGCGCCAACTGCGGCATTCCCGGCAAGTCTTGCTTCATCGCTGGGACGCTCGTGACGACACGGGACGGACCCAGACCGATCGAAGAGGTTAGGGAAGGCGAGGAGGTGCTCTCACGGGATCCGTCGACAGGCCAGCTCGATTGGCGGCCCGTGGTGCGCACGTTCGTGACGCCGGGGGCCTTGGTGCTCGAGGTGACACTCGTGGCCGAGGATGGCACTCGCGAGACGCTAGGCGTCACTCGGGAGCACCCGTTCTGGGTGGAAGGGGAGGGATGGACGGAGGCGAAGGATCTCACCTTGGGCAGCCGCATCCTCAACGCCGGGGATACGTGGCTGACTACCGAGAGCGTGACCGAGATGGGGTCGCGGACCACCGTCTACAACTTCGAGGTCGCGGACTTCCACACCTACTTCGTGGGCACGCAGAACGCTTGGGTGCACAACGCTGGCTATGGTCCGCAATTCGATTCAAAGCGATCGGGCCACATCTTCCGAGATGATCCAGGACATGTGAATCCCAAGGATCCACAGAAAGTGCAGGAATACATTCAACTTTTCCAGAACGTCGCGGGTAACAAGGCCAACCTCCGCACCGATGCCGTCCAAGCGGGCATCATCACCAAGGATGCCGCCAAGCAAGGAGTGGAGGCGTTTACGCAGACCCTCAAGGATGGAAAACAGGTCTGGGTAACAATAAGGAATGGTGTCATCCAGAACGCGGGCATCAATCCCACTGGAGCTCTACGATGAGTTTTGAGGAAGCCTTGGCTTCGGACCGGCGTCGCGACTTCGCGAGCGCGATCCAACTCTATGAGGAATCGCTCGTTCACTCCGGTGCAAGCGTCGAGGCCCACCTCAACTTGCTGGTCCTATGCTGGCAACTCACAGATTACGGCTATTGGACAACAATGAAAGTGCCTCGACACATCTACGACAAGGCTTCCAACCTGTTGCCCGAACTCCGCGAGCGGACCAAGGCTCACTTTCCTGAGAATGCCGAAGTAGCCTTTTGGGACAAGTACATCCAGTGGACGGACTTGGGCGATCCGCTGGAGGAAGAAGAGTGCGAGGCACTGTTGCGAGAGCCATCAAGCCGTGGCGTGCCGGTCATGCATCTCTTTGCTATCTCGGGTGGCGGTCGGTACCGCCAAGAGGCGTTGGAGTTGCAGGCCCGCTGCCAGCTAGAAGGCACTGTCAGGGCTGCGTACATCGCTTCGGTCATCCGTGGAGTAGAAGGACGGCATGGGACCTGATTCTAGATGACGCAACCCTGAGATTGCCTCGTGAGTACGAGAACTCGAACCAATCCTGTGAAGGAGTCTCTGGCCAGGGTGCTCCGCGAGTCTGGCTTCATCAAGAGCGCCAACCGGATGAGGTATGACATGAGTGTGAGATGGATGAAGTGTGCCCTGGCCGCTGGGAGTTGGAGCCTCGGGTTGTGGCTAGCCGCTTGCGGAGGGTCCGAGCCCACCGGCGCGGGTGGAAATCCGGGCGGACAGTCGGGAGGGGAGGGCAGCGTGGCGGTCTCCGTCGATGGGCTCGCGCGGGGAGAGGTCCGCACCGAGTCCGGCGACTTCACCTGCGCTACCGGCCTGTGCTTCGCCAAGGGCCAGAACGGCTCGACCGTCACCCTCACCGCCGTTCCCGCCCCTGGCGCCGTCTTCACCGGCTGGAGCGGTGACTGCTCGGGCACGGGCACCTGCCGCATCGATCTCCGTTCCTCCAACCACAAGGTAAGTGCCTCCTTCGGCCTCCCCGGCGCCTGGTCGCGGGCCATCGGCTCGACGAGCGCCGACGCCGTCAAGGCCGTGGTGCGCGACTCCTCCGGCAACTCCACCGTGGTCGGAGTGCTCGGCGCCGAGGCCAGTCTCGAAGGTCAGGCGCTGGCTCCCGGCCTGTTCATCACCCAGTTTGGCTCCACGGGCAGCCCTCGCTGGTCCCGGGCCCTGCCCCTCGCGGGCTCCTCCCGCGTGGGGCTCGCCGTCACGGACAGTGGCGGCCTCCTGGTGGCGGGCAGCTTCTCGGGCACCGTGCAGGTGGGCGGGCAGAGCCTCTCCAGTGCCGGCGACTCGGACATCGCCCTGCTGCGCCTGGACTCCAACGGCCAGCCTCTCTGGGCGAAGCGTTTTGGTGGCACCGGCAAGGACGAGGCGCGCGCGCTCGCGGTCGACCCCGAGGGACACATCCACCTGGCGGGCAACACCGAGGGGCTTCAGTTCGAGGGCGCCTCGGCTCCTCTCTTCCCGCCGGGGTTCATCGCCGAGCTCTCCTCCAGTGGTGGCTACCTCGCCGCCCAGACGTTCGAGGGGGTCAACGCCTTCGCCTTCGACAGCCAGGGCCGCACGTTCGTCACCGGGTGGCGTGATCAGGCCTCCGACACCCTCATCGTCGACTGTTTCGACACGGCGGGCTCGCTCCTCTGGTCCCATGCCTCCAAGTCCCCCAGTGCCGGCCTCGCCGAGGGCATGGCCTTGAGCGTGCTCGCGGATGGCTCGCTGCTCGTCGCCGGCCACTTCAGCGGCTACCTCGCCGACGTGAAGGAGGGCCCCAGCGCGGGCAACGACATGTTCCTCCTGCGCTTCTCCTCGGCGGGCTCGCTGATCGGCAAGAAGCTGCTCGGCGGCCCGGGCTGGGACAGTGTGGCCGGCATGGCCGTGGACCGTGATGGCAACGTGCTCCTCTCCGGGTACACCCGGGCCACTTCGCTCGACCTCGGCGGCGGGGAGCTGGTGCTGCGCAATGACCGGGGGCAGCAGGCGTTTCTCGCTCGCCTCAAACCGGACGGGACGCACCTGGCCACCTCGGCCTTTGGAGGGACGGGCCAGGACCTGGCGGTGGCCCTCTCCGGGGGTTCACAGGGCGTGTCGGTCGTGGGCCTCTTCGAGGCGGCCACCCACTTCGGTGACGCCGAGCGCACGAGCCTCGGGGCACAGGACGTCTTCCTGCTCTCGCTGCCTTGAGCGGAGAGCCACCTGGGAGGCAAGCGGGCCCACTGGTGAAGCGGTGTGCCTGGATGCGAGGATGGAGCGATGAAGCGTGGGTTGCTGTGGGGTGCTGGCCTGGGGCTGCTCATCCTGGGAGGAGGCGCGGGTTATGCCGTGGGCCTGCACGCGGGTGCTTCCGCCGGGAGCGAGGGCGCGGCCGAGGCTGCTGGCCCCGTCGTGGCGGCGTTCGCGGGCGGGGAATTGTCCGCGGAGACCGTCCGTGCCCGCATCCATGACGAGGGGCCTCTGCTGGCCGACAGGTACGCGACGAAGGAGGGGCTCCGGGAGCTCGTGCAGGGCATGGTGCGCGAGCGCATCCTCCTCGCCGAGGCTCGTGGGAAGAAGCACCACCTCCGCCCCGCCGTGGTGCGGCAGTGTGACGCCGCCCTGCTCGAGTCCTTCCTGGAAGCGGAGTTCGAGGAGCCGGAGCGCCAGCGCCCCATCTCCGAGGCGGAGCTGAAGACCTACTTCGCCGCGCAGCAGCAGACGCTCTCGCGACCCGCCCAGGTCCGGCTGGCGCACATCTTCCTGGCGGCCCCGAGCGCGGATGTGTCCCTGCGCGAGCGCCAGCGGCGGGCGGCGTCCTCGCTGCTTTCCGAGGTGAAGGCGGCCATGGCGCGTGAGCCGGAGGCCTTCACGTCCATCGCGCGGCGGCGCTCCGAGGACACCCGTACCCGCGCCCTTGGGGGCGAGCTGCCGTTGATGGCGGAGCCGCAGGTGCAGCAGGTGCTGGGCGTTCAGGTGGCCGGCGCGGTCTTCGGGGAGTCGAAGCCGCGTGGGCTGCTCGAGGGACTCATCGAGACTCCCGAGGGCTTCCACCTCGTGGCCGTGCTGGAGCGCGCGGAGGCGACAAACCCCTCGTTCGAGCAAGTGCGCGAGCTGCTCCAGCCAAGGCTGGCCCGGGAGCGGCGCGACACGAATCACGCGGCCTTCCTCTCGGCGCTGGAGCGACAAGCGCAGGTGCGCATCGACGAGGCCTCGCTCGACTCGCTCCTCGCGAGTCCGGGTGCATCCGCTGGGAAGTGAATCGCGAAAGGGGAGGCCTGCCCCGGTTCCCCAGTCGACCCCACACGGGCTGTCCGCCTTGCGGGCCCCCGAGCCAACGTGGCACGCTCGCGGGTCCGCATGCGATCGCCCGCCAGACGCCCCTCGTCCGACGCCGAGCTGCACGCGCGGTTGTCCGACCGAATCGAAGCCCTGGAGGACCGTGTCCGCCGGCTCGAGTTCCTGGTGCGTGGCGCCGCCGTGTCGGCCGGGCGGACGCGCGCCTCGGGCCAGGTGCGTCGCAAGGCACTCGCACCCCGGGTGAGCAGCCGGCCACGCCCCCGTTGCCCCGGGTGTACGCTGGAGCTTCCCCCGGGCCGTCGGGGCGAGGAGTGTGTCTGGTGCGGGTTCCAGTTCGAAGCCGTCCGGCCCCGGAAGAGGAAGGGATGAGCAGCACCTACCGGTTGACCGGCCGCGTCGAGGCCGGAGAGCTCGCCGAGCTGTACGAGGCCGTCCAGGAGCCCGAGGGCATCCGGGTCGTCATCAAGCTCTTCACCCCGAAGACGTCGGATCCGCGCTACGCCGGTGTGATGGCCGGGACGTATGGCGTGCTCAACCCGCTGCACTCCGACGGCATCGTCCATGTCGTCGACATGGGCTTCGTGAAGGACCGGCTCGCCGTGGTACGCGAGTCCGTGGATGGTCACAGCCTGGGCACCGCGCTTCAGCGGCTCAACACCAAGGAGGTCATCCTTCCTCCGTCCATCGCGCTGTCGATCGTCATCCAACTGCTCGAGGCCGTGGAGCGCGCCCACGCGGTGGGGGTGGTGCACGGCGCCATCACCCCGGGCAACGTGCTGCTGTCTCGCGCCGGCCAGCCCGCCGTGTGCGACTTTGGCGCGCTCCAGGCGCTCATGGCCGTGCCCGAGCTCAAGCGCGCCTTCGTCGGCCGGGGCCGCAGCGCCTACCGTGCCCCCGAGGTGGGCCGCGGCGACATGCCGGACGTGCTCTCGGACATCTACTCCATCGGCGCCATCGCCTACGAACTGCTCACCCTGCGCGAGGCCGTCATCCCCGAGGGCGGGGTCAGCACCCGCCGCGCCGGCCTGCCTCCGCCCAGCCGGTTGGATCGCCGCATCCACGCGCGGTTGGATCCGATCATCCTGCGCGCGCTGGAGCCCATTCCCTCGCGGCGCTTCCGCTCCTGCGGCGAGTTCGCCAGCGCGCTGCGCAACTGCCTCTCCACCAATGGGGGCCTGCCCGGCGGCGAGGAGTCGCGCCGCTTCGTGGCCGAGCTCTTCCCCAACGAGGTGTCCCTGGGGGCGCTCGGCCCGGTGCCATTCTCCGAGCGCTTCGGCCTGACGCCCGTCTCCGGGGTGTCGCTGGCGCAGGTGAGCGCGGATGCGCTGGACAAGTCCGTGGTGGTGCGGCCCTCCTTCAGTCCGGCCCTCAGCGAGGCGGACACCATGGAGGCCCCGCCCGCCTTCGAGGAGTACCGGCCCGAGCCCACGGTGTTTCCCGCGGCCACGCCCGCGCCCGTGCCCGCGCCCGTTCCCGTGTTGGATCGCCGCATCCTGGATTCCACCCACATCCTCACGCAGGGCACGGTGCTGCCACGGGAGGTGCCCGGAGAGGACGAGCAGACCTGGGTGGCGCCTCCGGGGGCCGCGCCCAAGGCGCGCCGGGCGGCCGTGGTGATGGGTGGAGCCGCCGCGAAGGAGGGGACGCGTGTCGGCAAGAACCCCCGCCTGCGCATGGTGGAGGACTTCTCCCGCCCCGAGCCCTCGGCGGTGCCGGAGGGCGATGAGGAGGATCGGATCGATACCGCGAAGCTGGAGCCCGAGCCGAAGCTCGAGCCGACGCTGGTCCGCTCCCGCGTGTCCGAGGGGACGGTGTCCCGGTCGCGCCCCCCGCCGGATCGCTCCTCCTACATCCCCATGCCCCCGCCCACGGCCCCGGACATGCCGGCGGTGGGGGGCAAGCGCCTGTTCACCGAGGAGCGCAACCTCCTGGCGGATGCGCGGCGTCGGCGCCGGATGCTGGTCCTGGTGGGGGTGACCGCGCTGGTGGGGGTGGTGTTCTTCGCGCTCGGGGTGTGGAAGTTCTCGCAGCGGCCCGAGTCCGAGCCGGACCCCAAGGTGTCCGCGGTCAGCGGCGCCGTGGAGCAGTACCTCCAGCAGCCCGTCCAGCCGCCTCCCGCGCCCGTGCCTTCCAAGCCCCGGCCGGCCCCGTCTCAGGAGTCGGAGGGGGCCTCCACCCCCAACGCGGCCGAGGAGTCGCGCAAGCCCGGCCTCGGGTATGTGTCGATCAGCGCCAACCGCCCGGCGCGCGCCTATATCGACGGCGTGCGGGTGAAGCGCAACCTGCCGCTGGTGCGCTACCCGGTGAGGCCGGGGACGCGGGAGATCATCGTGGAGACGCTCGGATTGCCGAGGCAGCGTGAGCTGTTCGAGGTGCGCCTCGAGCGCGGTGAGCACAAGAAGCTGGAGCAGCTCTTCCCCACCGCGAGCCGCTGACGCCATGGACCGGACCCGCATCTTCGTCGTCGAGGATCAGCCGACCCTGCTGCGCAACCTCTTGAAGGTGCTCGGGACGTTTCCCGAGCTGGAGGTGGTGGGCAGTGCGCAGGACGGCGAGGAGGCCGTGGAGGAGTTGGTGCGGGTGCGCCCGCAGCTGGTGCTGCTGGACCTGGAGCTGCCGGGGATCAACGGCATCGAGGTGACGCGGCGGGTGAAGCGCCGGGCGCCGGAGGTGGAGGTGCTCATCCTCACGTCCTTCGAGGACGAGCAGAAGGTGTACGAGGCGATTCAAGCGGGGGCCTCGGGGTACCTGGTGAAGAGGGTAGGGCCGGAGAAGATCCGCTCGGGCATCCGCGAGGTGATGGAGGGCGGCACGGTGCTGGAGCCCATCATCGCGAGACGTTTCTGGAACTACTTCCAATCCATCCAGGCGAAGCCGGCCGAGCCGGACAAGCAGAACCCGTGGGACCTGACGCCGGCCGAGTTCGACGTGCTGCGCTACGTGGCCAAGGGCCTGTCGAACGCGGAGGTGGGGCGGGTGATGACGCTGGAGCGGCGCACGGTGCGCACCCACCTGTCACACATCTACCGGAAGATGGGCGTCAACTCGCACGTGGAGGCGGTGGTGATGGCCCTGCGCGCGGGCATCGTGGACTTGTGAGGAGTTGGCGCTCACGCGCTCCCGTCAGGGGCTGGCCATGCTTCGCATAACGATTGCCCTGGGTTTCATCCTGATTGCCTCGTGCACCACTCGCGAGGCAGGTGCCCCTGATGGTGTGCGCCATCAGGTGGAGCCTCGGGTGGTGAGGACGCGCCACCTGCCCGCGGGAGGACTGAAGCTGTACTTCGAACCAGTGGGGCCCAACCCGGCCTTGGAGGTGCTGCGAGTCGAAGAGGCCCGGGCGATGCTGGCGAGCCTGTACGCGTCCTTGCTACCGCAGGAGCAGTCCCGGCTGCGACTCATCCTGGCCTCGACGGGCACGGGAGCGGAAATGCCGGCGGAGTGGGAGCTGCGCCTGAGGCAGGAGTACCTGTCACGCTTCGGCGAATCCCCGCTGCCCCTGCCCCGGTCGCTGGAGACGAGCCGCCTCTACCTGGCCCTGAAGCTCTCGCCGCGCCACATGGGCGAGGGCGTGCGCGAAGCGGCCCGGGAGCTCTTCTCCTCACCCGTCTTCCTCTCCAGCGTGGCGCTCTCGGTGTTGGTGTACTTCGCGGCATGGCTGGCGCCCGAGCCTCTCTTCACCAAGGCTTTCGTGGTGGCCCTGACGGTGAGGCTGTCCCTGCTGGTGGGAGCCCTGGAACTCAACCACTTCGCGCGGGCATGCCTGCGGCTGTACCAGGAGGCCGAGGCCGCGAGGACGGTGGAGGAGTTGGAGGCAGCCGCGGAGCACTTCGGCAGGGCGATGGGAGGCACGGCGCTGCGAGTGCTGATGCTGGTGGCAAGCATGGGGACGTCCAAGGCCTTGCCCCAGGTGTCCGAGGGAGGGATGAGGGCGCTGCTCAACGCTCCCCGCTATGCGATGGCCGAGGGGCTGTCGCTGGAGGGCGCGACGACAGTGCGGATGGTGGCAGATGGCACCGTCCTCATGACGGGGGTGGCTGCGGGTACGGCTGCTTCCGCGGTAGGCAGCGCCTGCGCCGATGGCTCCGAGAAGAAGGACGGTCACCAGTGGCATCACCTCGCCACGAACAAGAATGAAACCTCCACGGCGTCGGGAGGACCCTGGACTCCCTTGTTCAGGAAGCTCTTCGCGAAGGCGGGCATGGAGCTGGATGCAGCGGAGAACCTCGTCTACCTCGCTGGCCACCAGGGTCCGCACTCCGAGGCGTATCATGAAGCGATCTTCAAGGCGCTCGATGCGGCGATGGAAGGGTGCCCTACCATCGCTCAATGCAAGGGGCGCTTGGTGAAGGAACTCAAGGATCTCGCAGACGAGATCTGCACCCCCGGGTCACGACTCTACCGGTTGGCGACGAAGTTCCAGGA
>NZ_DASVWK010000395.1:0-3244 GCF_036389735.1 Archangium sp.
GGACGATGAACTCGCTGCCCTTTCCTGGCCCCGCGCTGTGCGCCTGGACGGTGCCTGCGTGCAGGCCCACCAGTCGCTTCACCAACGTCAGGCCGATGCCGAGTCCCCCGCTGGTGCGGTCGATCGTCGGGTCCACCTGGAGGAACAGCTCGAACACCCTGTCCAGCATGGCCTGGGGAATGCCGCGTCCGGTGTCTCGCACCCGCAGCACGGCCCAGGACTGGCCACCCACCTCCTCGCGCCCCACGCTCCCCCGGGTAATCCTCGACACGTCCAGCAGGTCATCGACCATGCGCACCAGACAGTCCACCTGGTGGGTGCGGATGTCGCGCAGGCGTGTCTGCTTGGCCTCGTTCCCGTGGGTGTGCTTCATCACCTCCAGGGCGGTGCGCAGGGCCGCCAGGGGGGTTGCGCAGCTCGTGGGCCAGCATGGCGAGGAACTCGTCCTTGCGCCTGTCGGCCTCCTGCGCCTGGGTCCGTGCTCGGACTTGAGCCGTCACGTCCGCGGCCACCACCATGACGCCCACGACGGCGCCCCGCACGTCGCGCATGGGCTGGCACGTCAGCTGGAAGTACACGTCCTCCAGCACGCCGTTGCCGCGCCGGTCCAGGGAGATGCGGTACTCGTCCGCGGTGAAGGGCCGACCGCTCGTGTACACCTCCTCCAGGAGCTGGAAGGCGGAGGCATCGCGGGGCAGCTCGGGGAAGACGGCCCGGACGGGTCTGCCCACCACGCCGCCCGAGCGGCCCACGAGCTCGAGGTAGCGCGGGTTGGCCAGCTCGTACACGAGGTGCGGGCCCGTGAGGATGGCCACCGCGATGGGCGCTTGCATGAGCTGGGAGTGGAGCCGGGCGCGGGCGGCGCGGGCCTCGGCGTGGGCACGGGCGATCTCCAGCGTGAAGTACGCCTCCTCCAGGTAGCCGTTGCGGTCGAGGCACAGCATGAGGGCGCCCAGCTCTCCTCCACCTTGCAGTACCTCGTGGACGGCGGGAGTCACACAGACGGAAGAGGAAGCACGCATGGGAGACCTCGCCGGGGCAGTATTCCCCGAGAGGCCCGCCGGTTCGTATCTCCGGATTCCGTCCGCGTTGACTCCCGTGCAGCCCGCGTGCGTGTTGTCCGGAAGCGACCCTGTCCTCGCCCTGAAGGGAGGGAAGGCCCCCGCTCCCGGGACGAAGTGTTCGCCGTCCTTCTCATTCCCTGACACCAGGACCGTGTTCCCAGAATAAGAAGCAACCGCATGTATGGTTTTAGAAGCATGACGTCCCTCTTGGAGTCGTCCGCGTCCACGCTCGGGTAGCGTGGCTGGGAGGGGGAATGCCATGCACAAGAAATGGAAGCGCTTGTGGGAGCGCCGGGTCGCGGTGGGGCTGTTGCTCTGGTGCCTGGCGACGCTCTTGATCGAGTTGAACAACATCGAGCTGAACCACGAGTGGTACGGCATCGAGTTGAGTTCCTCCTCGATATCCTGGCTGCTCGCGGTGACCCTGCCGCTGTCGGCCTCGGTCATCGTCTCGAGGGCGATCTGGAGCCGGGCCATGAGCCTGCGGTACGGATTGATGACCCCGGCTCCCATCGATGAGGAATGGCGCGGCGTCATCGACGCCATCCGCGCGAACTGGAGCTACGAGCGGAAGCGGTTCCTCCAGTCCCTGGCCAGGACCAGGCTGAATGCCATGATCTTTGGCGGCACCGCCTCCCTGCTCCTCGCCCTCTGCCTCCTGCTCGGCACGAAGTGGCCCGACACCACGTCGCAGAAGACCGTCAGGGCGTTCGTGCTGTCCCTGGCCACCGCCGTGGTGGTGTCCTATGCCATCAATTTCTCGCGGCTCCTGGTCCGTATCTCGAGTCAGGACTTCAATGCCCGGATGTTCGCGTGGGCCACGCGCTCGCTGTGCCTGGTGGCCGCTGGCGATCTCATCCTCTTCTGCGTCATGTACAACGTCCTGCCCCAGGGGGGCGTGCGGTCCATCCCCACTGCCGTGCTCCTGGGGGCCATGACCGCGGTGATGGGCGAGCGTGCCCTCCAGGTCGCCTACGACAAGGCCGTGACCGTGGTGGGCCTGCCAGGAATCAAGCGCGACGCGAACTCCCCGCTCGGCGTCCTGGAGGGAATCACGCCGGAGGACATTGAACGCTTCGCGGAGGAGGGCGTCGATTCCCTGCACGCGCTGGCCTTCATTCCCACCCCCAGGCTCTTCTTCAATACGAGCCAGAGTCTCCAGCGGATCTGCGACTGGCAGGATCAAGCCCTGCTCCAGGTCTACGTGGGCTCCATGAAGGCCAAGGTCCTCTATGAGCAACTGACGGTCCGGGGCGTCATCGATCTCCAGACCCTGGCCCAGCATGCGCTCGCCGAGCCAGAGGGGGTCCAGACGCCGCCGCCCACGTCCCCACCTTCCCCCAACATCCGGGAGGCGCTCGGCAAGGCCCTCGGCCTCGAAGGTGCGGCGCTGACGTGTGCCCTGACGACGTTCGTGCGAGATGAGGTGACGCTGCGTCTGCGCATCCACTGGCAGAGCACGCCTCGAATCTCCGAGTCAGCGGCCAGGACGAGGCCCGGAGCGCCCGCGCACAGTGAGGCCTACCCCGTCCGGGAGGAGCTGGAGCGCAGCCGGAAGCTCGTCACGGACCTGCATGGCTCGGTCGCCAGGGAGGTGCTCCTGCAAGGACGTGACAAGGTGAATCACGTCCGTCCAGGACGCTTTCCCTTCTGAGTCCGCGAGGGTTCTCGCCGTATCCGCGGCGGATGGAACGGCTGGGCTACTCGCGGGTCTCGACATGGGGAAGGACACGTAGGACCACGGGAGCACCTTGTCGCGATGTACCGGGCACGTCCTGGAGCAGGGGCTCGGCTCCGTGGGAAGAAGAGCGTTGGGCCTCGGGCAGGTAGGGAGGCCAGTGAGGAGCACGCGTGGACGAGCGGAAGAAGCCCGAGTCGAGGGCCACGCACGAGACGAGCGGGGTGCCGACCCTGGTGTACCAGCCCGCCGCGGAGGACGAGGCGGGCTCGGAGCCGCTGCCCGACATGAGGGGGCGCTACGTCTCCTCGTCCTCGCCAGGGTACATCGCCGTGGAGGTGGAGCAGGCCCCGAGGCCCGTGGCCCGCGACAGGCACTCGGTGGAGATGCTGGTGCTCATGTTCGAGAAGGTGCACGAGGGAGTGAGGCGCATGGCTCGCGCCTTCCCCGACACCGACGAGCCGTGCCCCCCGTGGCGCCTGGGGCTGGCGCTGGCGGGTAG
>NZ_DASVWK010000396.1:0-21161 GCF_036389735.1 Archangium sp.
CTCTGCCTGGGCGCTCGCCAATCCGTAGCCCGGCAGTGAGCGCACCAGAGGTGTCACCTCCCGCACCGTGTGCCCCATCAGCACCGTCACCGCCAACACCAGTGCCCGCGCCGCATCCGTCCCCAGCACCTTGGCGTACTCCTCGCCCGCCGCGCGCAGCTCGGCGAAGGTGGTGGCCTCGTGAGCCCTGTTGGCCAGACGCGCCCACCCGTCCACCAGCCCATACACCGTGTCCACGCCCAGCCACCCCACCAGCAGCAGTGTCAGGACCGCGGCCACTCCCTTGGTGGCGGGCTCGGGCAACAGCCACATTCCGAAGTACAAGCCGATGGCCCACATGAGCGAGCCCAGCAGGGCCCTCGGGCTCAGCTCACGCCCCAGGGCCTCGCGCGTCTCGTCCAGCACCGAGCCGAAGGACAGGGCGAGCGCCAGCGTGCGTCTGTCGTCCGCACGCAGGTAGGGCCCGTCGTCGAGCAGGCCCAGGCAGTCCTCCCCGCCGCGCGGCTCGCACCAGCCCTTGTACTTGCCACGCAGAGCAGCGTCGGCCTCGGGGGAGAGGGGGCCCTCGTCCAGGGGCACCAGGGTGAGGACACGGCCCCGGGATGCCTCGACCAGCCACTCGCCCTCCAGCTCCGGGTGCGACTTCAGCAGCTCACGGGCGGCCTCCTGGGGGGGCATGCCCGCGAGTCGCGGAGCGCGTGCGAGCCGTTGGACCGCGCGCTGGAATTCGGCCCTGCCGATGGGCACCGGTCGTGTGGCCACGGTGCCCGGTACGAGCACGTCCACGTCGTACACGACAGCCTCCCCGAAGTCCGCGGACGACACTGCTCCACTCCGGGGTGCGTGCGCGGCACACCCGGCGTGGAGCACCAGAATGATGAGGAACCAACCTCCCAACCAGGAGCGCAGCGGGGCGCACGCTGGGAGTGGACGAACACGACGGGTGGGCACGCCACACCTCCCCAGCAAGCCGCGTGGGCTGGAAACCGTGGTGTCACCAGTACACGGAACACTGGGTGTACCCGTCAAGCCTCCGGGGTGGCGATGTGCAACTACGGCGTCACTCGTGATGGGCATGTGGCCGGGCAAGCACAAGTGAATGAAGGTGGCCGGGGCGCTGCTGGGCACAACGGGAGGGGGCGTGAGGAACTGAGGAGCCCTCAGCGCTCCATGCCGCCAGACTGGCCAGGGGAGCCGGCGGCGCCCACGCCTTGAGCCGAACGGCGGCGCTCCTCAACGCTCGGGCGTTCCAGTCGCGAGCAGGCCGTCGAGCTTCGCGTACTCCCTCGTCGTGAGCACCTCAAGCATGAGGGGCGTGTAGGCAGGGAACAACCGCTCCGCCAATTCACCGAGCTTCAGCGCCTTTTCCAGGGTCTCTTTCGTGCGCTCGTCGTTCCAGTATCGAATCAATCCCCGCCAGGAGTCCCTGACCGTCTCCAAGGCCTTGGCACCCGCTTCCTCATAGAGCCTGGCGGCCTCATGAGGCGCGTTGCGATAGGTGTCCAGGAAGTAGCCGAGCTCCACGACGGCGGGAGCACTCCGGTACGAGCCCAGGACGGCCAGTTCCAACAGGCGTTGGATTTCAGCGAGCCGGTCTTCGAGTTGCCGCCCGGGTTCCTCGGACCGCAACAGCCGCCAGGCCAGGAAGAGGAGGTTCTGGGTGAACGCGGGGCAAGCCTCGGCCAGCTCCCTGTGCAACTTCAATTGCTCCGGGTTGCCCATGTTGGCCTCGGCCTCCCGCCGGGCCTCCCGAAACTTCGCGACCAACTCCTCGAGCTCAAGGTGCGTCATGGCTCACCTCACCGTGCCCATCTTCTCCATGACCCGATCTGGATCCTCGAGCAGCTTCTTGACCATCTTCAACTGGGACTCCGTCGCCAGACTGAAGTTCTTGCGCTGCAACATCTGCTTGATCTCGAACAGGGTGGAGTCCTTGAGCTGCGAAGGGAAATCCTTCGCGCGTTGGAGAGAAGCCGGGAGCTGCCCTACCCGGGTGCTCAGCTGCGCGATCTGTCGCAGCTTCTCCGTCGCCTGCGCTTGAGAGAGCAGGCTCCCAGCCGATGCCTCGGCGATCAATGCCTCCGCCTCGGCGAACTGCCCGTTCGCGATCAGCGCATTGATGCGTGCACCGACGGTACTGCCCTTGACTCGAACGCCATCCTCTGGCTCGTCGACCGAGAGGCGCTCCACCCGCTGGGATTCGGATGCCTCGCGAGTATGGCCAGTGGCATGGCCACATCCACTGGAAAGCACCATGAGCACGACCCCGATGAGCTTCCAGACCGGCATGCGCCCTCCCTCTTCTCCGAAGCCAAGCATCTGGATTCAGTGTAGGCGGGCTCGGAGGCGATGGACACCGCGTGTTGTGCTGGGCGTGTGGCCGGGCCGGCGCAAGTGGATGGAGGTGGCGGGAGCCCTGCTGGGCACGGCGGGCGCGGTGCTGACGCGCTTCGCGGTGTTCCACGCGGGCAAGGCCTCCGCGAGCGACCCCCAGGCCACCGTCCAGCCGCAGCGCCAGGGCCTGGGCGCCGCGGAGGTGACGGGGCATACGCAGGCGTCGGACGGCAAGCCCTTCTCGTTCCCGCTGCCCGTGCTGCGCGAGGAGCCGAGGGCCCCCCAGCGGCCGATGCCGCCGGACTGGCCGGGAGAGCCAAAGGCTCCCGACCCTTGAGCAGGTGGACAACTCCGAGGGACAGAGCGCCAGGAACGAGCCTTACCGAACCAAGCTCATCTGCTATTACCCTGGGCGGACTGTGCCTTCTCGATAGACTGGAGTGCCTCCTTCAGCCGCACCGCCATATCGGCAGGGGGCGTATCGGCGGATTGTGCCATCTTGATGGCCTCAGCCGCATTCTTCAGCTGTTGCGTCACATCGTCAGGCGGTTTGGGACCAACCCCAGGCTGCTCTGGTTTCTGGTCCCTTTCCTCGCGAGTGGCGCGACCGACCTGCTGCCCGAAGATGTAGCCGCCAACCGTGCCCAACAGCGCACCAAGAACGGGTCGGTCAATCTTCGCGCCAGTGCCAAGGATGATGATCGTGAGGAGCAGGAAGGCCATTCCCACCAACTCCACGAGCAGGCGCCCACTAAAGATGAGCCGCTGGGTCTCCGGAGACGCAACCTTGATCGCGGACAGGAAGATCAAGAAGAGAATGAAGATCATCCCGATGATGGCCCAGATCAGAAGCTTATCTGTCTGAAGCTGACTGGAGCCTAGTTCATTCAACTTCTCTAGGAGATCTTTCTTCCTCTTCTCGCGTTCGTCATGGGCGGAGTTGATGCGACCCTGCACGGCTGACCAGGCCGCCTTGACCGCATCCCTGAACGCATCGGTGTCCTGCGCGATTGCCTCTACCGTAATGGATGAGAGCGTGCGCTGCAGGGACTTCACATGTTCCGCGATGACAGGCTCTTTTTCATTAGCAAGGTCAAGGTTGCGGAGAGCAAAGAGTTGCTCCCAGGGAATCTTGCTCGTGTATCGGATACCGTCATCCGCATAGACCTCGATCTGTACCGCCCGCACCTCTTCCCCACTCGTTGGCAGCGCGGGCCAGTTGGGCACCAATCCCTTCGTGAGTTGGCTCACCTCGGTCAAGACCTGCGTCACTTCGACAAGTTGGTTGAGACCCGGCCGAGTACCCGCTCCCACCTGCTGCGCCAACGCGTTCGTGATCTCGTTGAGCTTCACAAAAAGGCTGAGCAGTCGCGGCTCGTCGAGACTCTTCTTCTCCAATGCCTCGATTGTGTTGAGTACATTCTGGGCCTTCACAGCTTCAGTCCGCAGCACCCGCAGGTCCGATTCGACCCCATTCAGGTTTTCTTTGATCTGTTCAATCTGGACCTGCTGGGCGACGTTCAATTGACTTGCGTCGCCTTGCAATTGCGCGCCACCGCGTTCCTGCGCGGAACTCGCAGCAGACCAGATGAAGAGCGAGAGAACTGCGAAGTGCCACTGCGAAACACCTGTCAGTCGAGGCAATAGACGAATCAAGACGATACTCCTGGGCCCTGCTAGGGAATTCCCCAGCAGGGCCGGTAATGAACTCAGAAGAGCGGAAGGGTGCCCCCTTCCGTGCGAAGCTCAGCTCCGGGACTTCGTGAACACGAGCTGGGTGCCCTTCGGGGTGACGACCGTGAAGGTGCGCTCGACGGCCGCGAGCCCACCCGCCTTCCGCATGGCCATCCCCAGGAAGAACGCGCCCGAGGCCTTCAAGTGGAACGAGTTGCCCCACATGGGCGCCAGTTGCTTGAAGGACTCACGAATGACGGAGGGCAGGCGCTTGTTCCCGTTGTGGAGATCCTCCAGCCCCTTGCACAGGTCGCGCCACTTGCCAATCGTCCCATCGTTCTTCTGGATGACTTCCGCGAAGGTCAGCTCACCCGCACCAAGCTGTCCCTCCACGTAAGCGAAGTGCCCGGCGAGCGGCTCTTTCGTCAGCAACGAGGCAGCGGCCTTGGCGGCTTTGGCGGCGGACCAGTTCTGCTCCAAATAGCCCTTCCACAGCGGTGCATACACGGACTCACGGATCGCCGGCCGGTCGCGGCAGGGCACGCTGTACCACGGCAGCGCCCGGGCCAGCGCCCGTGCGAAGACCTCTTCCGCGACCGGGGTCCCGGCATGCTCGAAGATGTCCCTCATCGTCCCGTTTCCGAACTTCAACTCCACCCGCGTCTCCAGGGGCCCGTCGCCCGCGAGCTCGCGAATCTGCCGGATGACCTCCTCCTCGTCCGCGTCATCCAGCACACGCCAGACGATGGCCTCGTCCACCGCGTTGCGCAGCTCCTTCTCATCAAGCTTCCTCGACTCGCCGCGCAGCAGCATGTACAGACCGAAGTCGAAATCCGCCACCGTCGGCTCCGGGCGGAACTCGGCCATGTCCGCTTTGAAGTCCGTCGTCCAGAAGGAGTAGGGCTTGAGCAGGGTCCCCTTGTAGCTGCGCACGCCCAGGAAGGAGATGCGCCGCGGAGCATTCTTCTCCAGGCTGTTGCGCTGCACCACTTCCTTCAGTTCCTTGCTGTCGGAACCGCCGATCTCCCACTTCCCAAGCTTGAGGGTGAACCCCCAGGCCTGGGTCCTGCGGGTGAGGTCTTGGAGCAGGCACTGCTCCAGCGTGATGCCGTCCTGCTGAATCTGCTGGATGGCCCCCGCCAGGTTCCCCACGAGCAACAGCCGATGGAGGGCCTTCGCCTGCTCATCGGTGCACACAGCCGAGAGCAGAGTGGTCGTCTCCCGGGTACGCATGTATTCGTAGGTAAAGCCAGCCTCGACCTTCTGCGTCACGGCTTCCGTCAGCTGCGTGTTGAACTTCTCCTTGCGCTCGTTCCACTTCTGACGCAGGGCCTCCGGGTTGGCCTCCAGATCCTCCAGGCCGAGCCGATCCAATACAAGGTGAAGCACTTTCTGCTCGTCCGGCGAGATGGAGTGGGCCGCCAGCTTGTCCAACAGTCCTTCGAACTGCTCCACGGGTGTGGCCAGCAGCGCGGAGAGGACGCTGTTGAGCTGCAGGGCAAGGGCCTCAGGATCCGCGACTCCGACCCCGACCTTGAAGCCGGCCGCGCCTCCCGCCTCGCGAGCGACGGTCTTCTTCACCTGCACCCGCACCCGGCCATCCTCCGGCCGGGAGAAGATGACCACGTAGTCATCCGTAAGCGCGAGCGTCGCGGACAGGGTCGCCCCCACCTCCGTCTTGAGCGCCACCAGCGTGCTCGCCGACAGCAGCTCCGTCAGCGCCCGCATGTTGGTGGTGAAGACGTCCGACCAGGACAGGGTGACAGTGGCCTTCAGCGTCCCACGCGCCTGAAAGCTCATGGCATCGTTCACCTTGAGCTGAGCGATGGACTCGGGCAGCAACGGCAACCGCAGCTTGAGCGCACTGCGCGCCAGCGCCTGGCGCGCCTGTTCCTGCTGGGTGTGGAGGTGGTAGTCCGCCAGGAGGACGCGGACATCGCCACTCCCCTCCAGGGAGACATACGGCAGCTCCACGCCGAGGTCCGCCTTCACCCGAGCTTCCACCGCGTACTTCAACCAGGCCCGTTCCGCGCCGAAAACGAGCGGAGGTGCGAGCGATGCCCCCTCCCCGCCTCCCACCGTCCCGATGACCCCCGCCGCGTCCACGTCCGCCGGAGCGTCATACCCTTCGATGAACCCCTTGGCGGACGCATTGAATGCGAAGGTCAGCGCATCCAGCTTCTGGGTGCTCGGCAGCTCGTATGAGCCCTCCACCAGGTTGATGCGAATGTCCGTGCCCTGCAGCTTCGCATCCGGGAACGCCTTCGCTATCTCGTCGAGACGGGCCAGCTTCCAAGACATGGGGAACATCTCCTTTTCGGACGCGAGAAGAGCTTCCTCGCAGATGCAAGAGAGCCGCTGCTGTCTGAGCAAGACTCAAGCGGTTCCCGCCGAGCATTCACCAGGACCGCGATTACACGCAATTACACAGCGGTTATACCGAGGCGACGGTGACGCCAATCCCTGGCAACACTTCAATCCAAGACACGGAGGAAAAACCCGCCTCCGTGAAGATTCTCAGGAATTCCTCGCCCGTGCGGTGACGCACGAATCCCGGGTCGGCCAGCACCGACAGGGGCCGGGCCAGCTCGACGAACCATTTGGGCCCTGGGTCCGCCACGAAGGCCTTGCCCCCCGGTGCCAGCACCTTGCGGAAGGCTCGCGCCGCCGCCGGTCCGTCCGGGTAGTGGTGGAAGGACAGGCAGCAGACGATGGCGTCGAAGTACCCCTCGAATGCCTCGGGCGGTTGCGCCACGTCCGCCTGGAAGAAGGCCATGTTGGGGATTCCCGCCTTCCGCGCCGCCCTCCAGGCCGTCTCCACCATGCCTCGTGACAGGTCCGCCGCCACCACCTCGCCCTCCGGTAGCAGCCGCGCCAGTCTCAACGCCGAGCCCCCCGGTCCCACCGAGGGGTCCAACACCCGGGCGCGCGGTGACAGGGGCCGCATCAACTCCACCACCTCGTCGATGATGGGCTCGGAGAACGGGCGCACCACCGCCTCGTAGAGGCTCGCCAGCCGGTCGAACTCGCGCACCTCCTGGTAGCCCGTCGGCTCCTCCGGGAGCAGCACCGGCTCGAGGTGTCGCTCCGACAGGTGTCGGCCTCCTCCCCCCGGCACTCCTGGCACCAGCGCCGCCCCCCATGTGGGAACCACGTACAGGCCCAGTCGCTTCAACAGCCGCGCGGGCTCGAACACGTGCACCCGCCAGGACAACAGCGCCAGCGCCATGGCCTGGTCCAGCAACGGGCGCCCCCCATGTATGTCGCTCACGAACCACTCCCTCTTCGCTGTCTCCTCTTCCCAGAGCCGGCCATGACGCGGAATATGCATTTCATGAGCTCGCCTGCCTCCTTCGCCTGTTCCAACCGCTTCCAGGTGCGTGCGCTCCTGGGCGAGGGGGCCACCGGTCGCGTCTACCGCGTCCTCGACCGCGAGACCTCCCGCGACGTCGCCCTCAAGACGCTGCGCCTCCCCGCCGCCGAGGCCCTCTACCGCCTCAAGCAGGAGTTCCGCGCTCGCGCCGGGCTCGTCCACCCCAACCTCCTCCAGCTCCATGAGCTCTTCGCGGAGAAGGACTGCTGCTTCTTCACCATGGAGGCCATCGAGGGCGTGGACTTCCTCCACTGGGCGCGTGGCGAGCTGGCCCTCAATGGGGTGCGCGGCTCCACCGTGGATGCCTCCACCCCCAGCACCGAGTCCCTGGAGCTTCTCGACTCGGGGCCCGTCCCCTTCGACCCGCGTGCCCCGTCGGCCGGCCAGGAGGTTTCCTGGGAGCGGTTGTGCCGGGGACTCGTCCAGCTCTTCCAGGCCCTCCACGCCCTGCACTCCGCGGGGCTCGTCCACCGGGACGTCAAACCCTCCAACGTGCTCGTCACCCCCCAGGAGCGCGTCGTCCTCCTCGACTTCGGCCTCACCATCGGCCAGCACGCCCCCACCTCCGAGGCCCCCCGCCCCCGCCGCCCCGTGGGCACCCCCGCCTATATGGCTCCCGAGCAGGTCACGGGTGAGCCCGTCACTCCCGCCGCCGACCTCTATGCCGTCGGGGCCATGCTCTACGAGGTGCTCACCGGCGCTCCCCCTTTCGCCGTGCTCGGTGGCAGCCCCCTGGAGCACAAGGTGCACCGGCTCCCCCCGCCCGTGCTCGAGCTCGCCCCCCACGTCCCCGAGGCCCTCGCCCAGCTCGCCATGGAGTTGCTCTCGCTCGCGCCGGAGTCGCGCCCGGGTGCCGTCGCGTGTCTGGCCCGACTGGCTCCGGACTCCACCCCGTCCGCTCCGCCCCTGGCCTCCACCGCTCCCGGCTCCCTCTTCGTGGGCCGCTCCCCCGAGCTGGAGGTGCTCACCCGCGCCCTCGCCGACGTGGCCGACCAGGGCCAACAGGTGACCCTCCACCTCCACGGCCCCTCCGGCATCGGCAAGTCCACCCTGGTGCGCCACTTCCTCGCCCACCCGCCGGGCCGCTCGCCCCTCGTCCTCCAGGGCCGCTGCCACCCCCAGGAGAGCGTCCCCTACAAGGCCCTCGACGCCTCCATCGACGCCCTCGCCCGTCACCTCGAGGCCCTGCCCTTCTCCGAGTCCTCCTCCCTGGTGCCCGCGCGCGCCTCCGTCCTCGCCCGGCTCTTCCCCGTCCTCGGGCGACTCGCCGCCTTCCAGCAGGGGCCCGCCCTCGAGCCGCTCCCGGACGCCACCGAGCTGCGCCGCCAGGGCGCCCAGGCCCTCCGCGAGCTGTTCGCGCAGCTCGCCCGGGGCTCTCGCCCCCTCGTGCTGTGGATCGATGACGCGCAGTGGGGGGATGCCGACTCCGCCCTCCTCCTCGAGGAGCTGCTGCGCTCCCCCGCTCCGCCCCTCCTGCTGATCCTCACCTCTCGCGATGAGAGCTTCGACGCCAGCCCGCTGCTGCGCCGCCTGCTGGCCCCGGCTCGGCCCGGCGAAGGTGCCCAGGCGCGGGAGCTCGTCCTCGGGGCCCTCCCCCCCCGCGAGGTGGGCGCGCTGGCCTCGGCCCTGCTCGGCTCCGAGGACACCAGCCCCCAGGTGCGCGCCGTCGTCGCCCAGTCCGAGGGCAACCCCTTCATCGCCCGCGAGCTGGCGCACCATGTCGGCGCCCAGGCCACCCCCGGGGGGCCCGGCACCCTCGGGGCCCAGGTGGACGTGACCCGGCTGGTGCTGGAGCGCATCCAGGCCCTCCCCGAGGAGCAGCGCGCCCTGCTGGAAGTCGCCTCCCTGGCCGGGCGCCCGCTCGCGCGCGGCGTCGCCCTGCGGGCCGCGGGCCTGGACGAGGGCGGCCGGGTGCTGGTGGGCTCTCTGCGCGACTCGGGCCTGCTGCGCGAGGTGCCGGGCGAGGAAGAGCCGGGCCTCGGCGCCTACCATGACCGCATCCGCGAGGCGTTGCTCGACGCGATGCCGGGAGCCCTCCGCACGCGCCGGCACCGCGCCGTGGCCGAGGCCCTCGCCGCGCGTGGCTCCGAGGACGACGAGGCCCTGTTCCTGCATTGGGAGGGCGCCGGAGAGCCACTCCTCGCGGGCCGTCACGCCGTGCGCTCCGCGGACCGGGCCGCCCAGGCCCTCGCCTTCGCGCACGCCGCCACGCTCTACCGCAAGGCGTTGGAGCTGCTCGGCGAGCAGGCGGATCGCCCCGGCCTCCTGGAGCGGCTCGCCGAGGCCCACGCCAACCTGGGGCAGGCGCCGGAAGCCGCCCACCACTACCAGGAAGCCACGCGGGCCCTGGGCGGCGCGCTGGAGCTGCCTCGGGTGAGGGACCTCCAGCGCCGGGCGGCCGAGCAGTACCTCAAGAGCGGTCGCTTCGACGAGGGCTGGCGCGAGATGCACGCCGTGCTGCGGGCGCTGCGCGTTCCCATCCCCCGCTCCTTCTTCTCCGCGGTGTGGGCGGCCACCTGGCGCCGGCTGCTCTTCCTCACGCGCCGCCTGGACCTGGAGTCCCCCACCGCCGCGCCTCCCCCCGAGGAGGAGCGCCACCGGCTGGAGGTGCTGTGGACGGCCGCCACGAGCTGGGTGATGGTCAACCCCATGCTGTCCGATGCCTTCCGGACGATGCACCTGCTGGAGGCTCGGCGGCTGGGCGAGGACCACCTCTATAGGGCCCTGGCGCTGGAAGCGACCATGCAGCTGCACCTGGGCGGCCGGTTGATGGAGGCCATCGCCGGACGGCTCCTGGAGCGGGTGCGGCGGCGGGTGGAGCGCACGGGCTCGCCGTATGACCGGGCCTGGTACGCCCTGGCCCTGGCCAACCGGGGCTACACCCTTGGACTCTGGCGCGAGGTGGTGGAGGCCGGCGAGCGCGGGGACACCCTCTTCCGCGAGCACTGTCCCGGCAGCGCCTGGGAGCGCGTCACCCTCGCCATCTTCCACCACCACGCCCTGGCCATGCGGGGCCAGCTGCGACAGCTCGCGGCCCGCCTGGAGTCCTTCGAGCACGAGGCCCGCCAACGGGGAGACCTGCACGCGCGCGGCGAGGCGTGGCTCGGCGAGCCGGTGGTGGCGTGGTTGGCGTTGGACCGGGCGGACGAGGCCCGGGCGCGCGCCGAGGAGGCCCTGACCGCCCAGTCCCCGAGGACGTCCGAGTGGCCGGAGAACGCCTACCGCCGCCAGCAGTTCGCGAACCTGATCGCCACCGTGTACACCGCGCACTACCGCGACGAGCCCTGGCCGGCGTGGAACGCGGTGCTGGAGCAGTGGGCCCCCCTGCGCGGCTCCTTCATGCTGGCGCTGCGCACCACCGGGCTCAACCTGCGGCACATGCGCGCCCGGGCCGCGCTGGCCGCCGCCGCCACGCTCCTCGACTCGCGCACCGAGCCTCCCGAGGGCGTGGACCCGCGCTGGAGGCGGCCGGCGCTGCTGGCGGACGTGCGTGCCCAGCTCCACGTCATCGAGAAGGACGCGCTGGGCTGTGCGCGTCCCATCGGCTGCCTGCTGCGCGCGGGGCTGGCCTGGCTGGAAGCGAACGCACCTGAGGCCCGGCTGCGGCTGGAAGAGGCCGTGGAGGGCTTCGACCGGGAGGACATGGCCCTCTACCGGGAGGCCGCGCGCTACAAGCTGGGCGCGCTGCTCGGCGGAGACGAGGGGCGGGCGCTCCAGCAGCGGGCCCGCGAGTGGATGCACGCGGAAGGCGTCGTGCGTCCCGAGGCACTCGCGGCCGCGCTGGTGCCAGGAATTCCTCAGCGGGACTGAGGCGGGCGGTTCCGCTCCAGCGTCATCCGGAGGTGCCGCAGCACGGCCAGCAGCCCGTGGGTGGCCTGAGGCGAAACCTTCTGCCCGAACCCACCCACCACGCGCATCACCGTGTCGAAGGCATCCCTCGAGCCGGGGACCCGCGTGAGCAGCGAGGGAATCAGCTCCAGGCCCCACGTGTCCCACGGATGGGGGCGGCCCTCCAGGAAGCTCTTCTCGTCCTGCCGCTGGAGCAGCTCCAGGTCCGGCAGCTCGTTGCGCTCGGGATTCCAGATGCGGCAGTAGTCCCCGAAGGGCGTGGTGGGGAAGAGGCCCTTCTCGTAGGGATGGGAGGCCGAGGGGCCCTGGGCCGAGCGCGGGCGCGGCGGCCGCAACACCCGGCCCTTCTGGTGTACGGAGCAGTGGTCGAGAATGGCGTTCACCGCATGTCGGGCGGACTCGTTGGCCGACTCCATGGTGGTGAGCCGGGTGAACGTCTTGAGCCAGGTGCCCGCGAAGACGAGCCGGCCGTGGTGCACCGGGTAGCCTCCGTGCGCGGCCTGCCAGAGGTGCTTCGGAGAAGACGAATCCCAGAGCTCGGACGGCGGAGCCTGGGGCGTGGGATCCCACGGCTCGGGACCGGGCCGGTGCCGCCAGTCCCCGACGATGGGCACGAGGTAGGGCGTCTTGTTCCTCAACAGGGTCGGCTTGTCCTTGTCCCGGCTGTACTCGAGGCTCTCGTCGATGTGAACCCAGTCGGGATCCGGCAGCACGGCGTCGGCGGGCTCCTCGTCGGGCCCGCGCGAGCGCAACCCCTGGCGCAGCTGGTGGAGCACCTCCTGCGTCAGCTGCTTGGGCGTGCACTCCCAGGCCGCCTTCTTCAACCGCCTCGAGGGCGTGTTCCAGTCGCCGATGTCCACGCTCAAGATGGACTGGTAGGCGCTGAGCTTGTCGAGCGGACGGTCATTCCACACCAGATGGCTACAGATGGCCGACAGCCCCCACTCCGCGTCCAGCCAGTAGAGATAGCCGTCGAAGAGATTCACATGCTTCTCGAAGAAGAATTGGATGCCGGAGATCGTCTGGAGCCGGTCCCACGGATTCCGGGGGTGCGTCGTCTCGGGGTCCCTCTCGACAACGCGGGGTGAATCCTTGTCGACCGCGACCTCACGGACCTGCTTCCGGAGCATCTCGGGCACGCCCCCTGTCAGGCTCTTCGTCACCTTCTCGGCGGAGAGCAGGTCCGTGGCCACGACGAAGTAGATGGGCTTGCCCACCTTCTGCTCGTCCCCGTGGACCTGGAGCCGATCCTCCTCATTCGGCTCGAAGGGACAATGCACCCGGGCGAAGAGGCGCTTCCCCTCCAACTCCAGCTTCTGGAGTTCGCCGCAGAAGAAGCGTACGCCCAGCTCTTCCAGATGCTTGCGCCAGTGGAAGAACCAGGACTCGCTCGTGGGCGCGTCCAGGGTGCAGTTGTTGCGCGAGGTGGGGACGAGCGCCTCGGTCAGCAGTTGCACATAGGTATTGCCACAGGTGCGCGCATCCCCGTGGCCGCCGTCGAGTGCCGCCAGCACCCGGCTCGAGGACCGCACCAGGCGTTTGAAGGCGTCGCTGTAATGGTACAGGCGCGAGCCGTTCCTCGGCTCGTAGCCCTCCAGGTAGTCCCACCAGGAGAGCCCCTCCAGCTCGGCGGCCCGGCGCTGCGAGCACGTCGTCAGGTAGCGCATCACGCGCAGCGAGAACTGGATGAGGTCCTGGGAGGTGATGCGCAGGTTGCCGATGTGGCTCAGCCCGTACTCGGCCCGGGAGAGCACGTCCCCCACCCGGGGTGGATCCCAGCTCAAGAGGAAGGGAGCACTCGTCTCGCCAAACAGGCCGATCTGCGGCAGGGAGACGAGGTTCTCCAGGACGGAGCCCCCCTCGGCCCGCCCGGTGACGTCGTAGCGCGGGATGCGCTCCATCGTGTCGAAGACATGGCGGTAGAACGAAGGAAAGAAGCGGTAGCCGTGCTCTCCGGGGAGCTGGCGCCGGTAGGCGATGACGCGCACCCAGTCTCGCGTCACGGGGGCCAGGCCCAACCAGGAGGAGGCATGAAGCGGGCCTCCCTCCTTCTCGTCGTAGATCTCCACCGCGTTCGCGAGCGGCGGCCCGAGCAACTCCTTGAGGCGCTCCTGGGTCTTCAGGGCCAGCTGCCCATGCGCTCGCTCCTTGGGTGCCGGGTTGTCCACATCGGTCGGTATTCCCCCGAGCACCATCACCCCATCCTCCAGCTTTACCTGGGCCGGGTCGGAGAAGGACTGGATGAGAATCTTCATGTCGCACGGGGTGCCGAGTTCCGTGTGGAAGTATCCCGCCTTGGCGAAGAGCTTGATGCTCCTGGCGGCCTCCCTCAGTTCTCGCGCGGAGCGGGGCGTGAGCGCGAAAGAGCCGTCATCCGCTTGCTTGTACTCGAGCCAGAACACGGGGAAGTAGTCGTGGGACTTGGGGCCCTGGCCTCGCGGGAGGCCCACCTGGGTGGCGTTCAGGTCCTTGACGTCTCCGAGGAGCTTTTCTCGAATGGCCCTGCGCAGCTCCTCGTCCGCGTCGACCGGGAGCGTCTCCTCTCCAGGCTCCTTCCGCACGTGGTAGTAGAGCTTCTGCTCCTCGGCGAGGGCGAAGTACTGGGTGCGAGCCAGGCCACCGACCGCCGGCATCTCCATCATGCCCTGGGGCCCCAGGGCCTCCTGGCGCTCGTAGAGGTGCACCTCGAAGCCCCGGATGGCCAGCTCGTGGGCCGCCGTCATGCCCGCGACGCCTCCTCCGTAGACGTAGACCCTGCCATGGCTCTTGTCGGTCTTCTCACCCATGAGCGCGATCATGCCCCCCGTGAGCAGCCTTCTCGCAAGCGCTTCAACAACACGGCGAAGCCTGGACAACGCACGGCGCCCCGCACGTACAGCAGCAAACCCTCGTGGAGCCGCAGCAGGGTGTCCAGCGGCCCCACCACCGCCACCGCATCCGCGAGCACCGCCTCGGTGAGGGATTGCCGGTCGTCCAGCACGTCGAGCAGCGTGCGTCGGTGGGTGGAGACCCGCGCCGACTCATCCCCCCTGACGGCGCGGACACGGGCACGCCGCGAGGTGAAGTCGACGGCGAAGCGCTCCTCGTCCACCGTCACCCTCACGGACAGTCCCTCCAGGCGCGCGCACATCCTCGCGTGGGCCTCCGGCTGCTCCCGGACGAGCACCGTGAAGGACTCGGCCAGCAGCGTGGCCACCAGGCCCTCAGCCTCGGACGAACTCGAAGACACCGGGCCCCTCCAGGTCCACTGACTCGCCACGCACCCGCCCATGCAACGACACCGGGCCCAGCACCTCGTGAATGGTGGTGAGTCGCTCCAGCGAGCCCTCGGCGGGCAGCAGGAGCCGGGCGGCCCGCTCGGGCACGAAGGTCAGCACCAGCTCGTCCCCTCTTCCCCGTGCGCGCACCTCCAGCCGGCGAGGCAGGTCCGCCGCCGAGCCCGGGGCCAGCAGGGCCAGGGGACGCGGCAGGCTGAAGGAGCGCCCGGGCTGGAAGCAGCAGGGCGCGGAGACGTGCAGCTCCTCGTCGCGGAAGACCCGGAGCGGCTCACCGCCGTACCAGAGGAAGAGGGCCTGGTAGCGCGCGGCGGTGCGGCCCCGGTCCGCCATGCGCACCAGCACCGCGCTCCACGGGCTGGACGCCTGCCCCGGCAGCACCGAGCCCCACTCCCAACTGAAGTCATCCCCCCAGCGGAAGTGGCCCCAGTTGTGGTCATGGTAGGCCGAGGCCCCCTCCACCCGCACCGTCCGCCCGCCCACGGTGAGGGTACCCCTCGCCTCCAGGCGCGGGAGGAAGAGCCAGGAGATGGGCCGCTCGGGCGCGAGGCGGTGCCGCGACGAGAGCACCGGGAGCGTGAGGGGAACCAGCTCCAGCTCGGCCGAGACGGGGCGCTCGCGCAACGCCATCGACAGACGCCAGACGCCCTCCTCGAAGCGCAAGGTGTTGTGGCCGAAGCGGGCCTCCATCCGCCCCGCCTCCACCCGCACCTCCACCTCCTCGAAGCGCTCCACATCCCCGTCCCAGCCCTCGCCGTGCGCCAGGACGATGAGGCGGGCGACCTCCACCGGCAGCAGCCGACCCGGCTGGGGCTCGTCCACGAGGCTGAAGTTGATGAGCAGGTCCACCCCCTCGGCATGGACGATGAAGTGCTGCCACTCCTTGTGCTCGCCCCGCCCGCCCAGGCGCGAGGGCGAGCGTCGGAAGTAATCGGTGCCCGCCAGCATCGCGGCGAGTCGCTTCGGGTCGGGCCGGGGAGGGACCATGTGGCGGGGTGCTTCAGCGCAGCAGGTCGCGCGGCAGTGGTGACCGCGCCCGGGCCTCGGAGACGTCCGTGCTCGCGGGAGGCGTGTGGGCGGCCCGGAGGGGCTCCAGGGTGCCCATCACCGTGCGGCGCACCGAGACCAGCCCGAGCAACAGCGACACCAGACGCTCATCTCCCTCATGAGGTGCTTCGGCTGGCGGAACGGGCGCGCCGTCCGCGGGCGGTGGCAGCAGAGGCTCGAAGCGGCGCGACAGCGAGACGAGTCCCAGCAGCAGGTGCAGGAAGGCGTCGTGCTCGTCGAAGTCACCGCGCAGCCCCTCAAGGAGGGCCATGGAGGTCTCCCATCGCGTCCCGCAGTTGGCGCACCAGCGCCTCCAGCTCGGGCGAGGACGCCGCCTGGAAGAGGGCCTCCAGGTAGGTGGAGGGCACCACCGTGGATGCGTCCTCCTCCAGGAGGTTGAGCGCGAGCGCGTCCCACAACTGGCGGCCATTGCGCACCAACTCCGAGCCAGCCAGCGCGCTCTTCCAGGCCGCGCCCTCGGACGTGGTGGCGAAGCGCCGGCCCTCGGCCACGAGCGCGGAGAAGGCCGCCTGGGCCGCCAGGGGATGCTGGAGCAACAGGCCCTGGAGCCGCCGCAGCACCTCCGTTGTCCCCGGTGCCTCCGGCTCCGCGGGCGGGCTCACGTGCTCGACGAGGAGGGCCTGGATGCGCCGCAACTCCTCGAATACCAGGGCCTGCGAGCGCAGGAAGTCGAAGAGGGGCGGAGGAGCGCCGGAGTCGGCCATTACTTCACACGGTGGAGGACGTAGGAGAGCAGCGCTTGTAACAGGTCGCGATGCACGGAAGGAAGGAACCCGGCCTCGCACTCGGCGAAGGCGCGCTCGGCCCGCCGCAACCACTCCCGCGCCACCTGCCGGCCGTACTCCAGACTCCCATGCCGGTGGATGAGCTCCAGCAGGAAGCGCACCTGCTCGGGTGTCTTCTCCTTTAATGGGGGGGACGGCGGGGCCCACGCGCGGCGCAACTCCTCCCGCCCCGAGGGGGTGAGCTCTCCCCGCGCGACGAGCCCTTCGAGCAGGGGCTCCAGCGTGGCGCTCGGGCGAGGCAGGCAGAGGATGCGCTCGGCCTCGGCGCGCTCCTCCGGGCTGGCGTGGCGCATCATGTGCAGCAGCATGAGGGTGCGCTTGCCCTCCCACAGGTCCCCGCCCAGCTCCTTGCCGTACGCGCCCGGCTCACCGCTGAGGTTGAGCACGTCGTCTTGAATCTGGAAGGTGATGCCCAGACAGCGGGCGAACTCGGCCAGCACCTCGGTGCGCCGAGCCTCCTGCCCGGCGGCGATTGCGCCTACTTTCACGGGTGTAATGAAGCTGTACCAGCACGTCTTCTGCTCCACCATGTGGACGTAGTCCTCGTCCTCCAGCGCCCACGTGCCCCGGCGGATCCACTCCAGCTCCAGGGCCTGCCCCTCGGCGGACTCGCGCGCCATGCGCGTCACCGTCTGGAGGATGCGCAGCGAGGGCCCCAGGCCGATGACACCGATGTTGTCGAGCAGCGGCTGTAATGACAGGGCGAGCATGGCATCGCCCACGTTGATGGCCACCGGCACGCCGTGAAGGTGGTGCAGCGTGGGCCGGCCCCGTCGCAGCAGGGACTCGTCCTCGATGTCGTCATGGATGAGGAAGGCGTTGTGGTACAGCTCGAGCGCCGCGGCCGGCCGCAGCGCCGCCTCCAGCGTCCCTCCCAGGGCCCGGCAGGTGGCGATGCACAGCGCGGGCCTCAACCCCTTGGCCTCACGCAGGGGGTACTCCAGCATCAGCTCATAAAGGAAGGCGGCCTTCGGTCGATCCGCGGGCACCAGGCGGCGGATCTCCTCGACCACCAGGGCGCGGCACTCGTCGAGGTAGCCAGTCAACAAGGTGCTGGCGCTGGGTGTGTCGGGCACCGAAGGAAGGCTACCATGCGCGCAAACGCGGTCTCCGACGGCACTTCACACACCATGGGTATTCTCGAGCGGACGGAGTACAGACAGCGATTCTCGCTCGGCAGCCGGTGTCTGCTGGGGCGTCACCCGGCATGTGACGTCAAGCTGGAGGACGCGCGAGTCTCCGGCGAGCACGCCAGCCTGCACTGGCGCGGAGAGGGCTGGGAGCTGAGAGATCTCGGCAGCCGCAACGGCACCTTCCTCGAGGGACGAAAGCTGGCCTCCGGAGAGCGCGTGGCGCTGGAAGCGGGACAGTCCTTCCTGTTGGGACCCGGGGGCACGCGCTTCCAGTTGGTGGACCCCGGCCCTCCGGCGGTCCGGGCGCGTCGCGTGGCCACCCAGGAGCTCCGCGAGCTCTCGGGCTCCCTGCTGCTGCTGCCCGACGACGAGGCGCCCCTGGCCAGCCTCTTCCAGGACGGGAGCGGGCGCTGGATGCTCGAATTCAATCACGAGCAACGCCACGTCACCGACCAGGAGCGGCTGCGGCTGGGAGACCAGGAGTGGGTGCTGGAGCTGCCCACGGTCAGCACGGAGACGCTCGAGGGGGAGCGGCCCAACCTGGACGTCGTCCACCTGAAGATCGGCATCAGTCGCGACGAGGAGTACGTCGTGGTGACGGTCGTGCACGGCAACGAGCACAAGGTGCTGGCGCCCCGCTCCTACCACTACCTGCTGGCCACGCTGGCGCGGCTGCGGCTGAAGGACCACGGGCGGCCCGAGCCCGAGCAGGGCTGGGTGGACCGGGACACGCTGTGCCGGATGCTGGCGACGGATGACAACAAGCTGAACGTGGACATCCACCGCGTGCGCAGGCAGCTGAGCACCCTGGGCCTCCAGGATGCCGCCCACGTGGTGGAGCGGCGACCGGGGACCGGGCTGGTGCGGCTCGGTATTCGCAGCGTGGAGGTCTTCGCCCTCTAGTACGCTCACGCGCCATGAGCACTCGCGCGACGAGCATCTGGGGCTGGGGCTACGCGGACAAGTTCCCCGACATCGAGACACGGCGCTCCCTCGCCGAGCAGGTCTCCGCGCTGCTCGGCGGCCCCACGCTGGAGCCCCGCGAGCCCACCGCGCACCGCGTCCCCCGCTCCCGCCTCGCCCCGCCCGGGTCCCTCGCGGAGCTGTTCTCGGCCGACGACGACGACCGGGCCGCGCACACCTACGGCAAGGGCTATGGGGACCTCGTCCGAGGCTTCCACGGGGACTTCTCCTCCGCGCCGGACCTCGTCGCCCACCCCCGCACCGAGGACGAGGTGCGCGCCGTCATGGACTGGTGTGGAGAGCAGCGCGTGGCCCTCATCCCCTTCGGCGGAGGCACCAGCGTCGTCCGGGGCGTCGAGGCCGCCATCGGAGACGGGTTCCGCGGGGCCGTGTCGCTGGACATGCGCCGCCTGGACCGCGTCCTGGAGGTGGACCCCGTCTCCCGCGCCGCCCGCATCCAGGCCGGTGCCACCGGCCCCGTGCTCGAGGCCCAGCTCGCCCCCCACGGCTTCTCCCTGCGCCACTTCCCCCAGTCCTTCGAGTTCTCCACGCTCGGCGGGTGGATCGCCACGCGCGCCGGCGGCCACTTCGCCACGCTCTACACGCACATCGACGACCTGGTGCAGTCCACCCGCATGCTCACCCCGCGCGGCCCGTACGAGACGCGCAGGCTGCCCGCCTCGGGCGCGGGGCCCTCGCCCGACCGGCTCGTGCTCGGCTCCGAGGGCACGCTGGGCGTCATCACCGAGGCCTGGGTGCGCCTCCAGGCCCGTCCCCGCTTCCGCGCCAGTGCCAGCGTCCACTTCGCGGACTTCTCCTCCGCGGTGCGCGCCGTGCGCGAGCTGTCGCAGTCCGGCCTCCACCCCTCCAACTGCCGCCTGCTCGACGCACAGGAGTCCTTCGTCAACGGGGTGGCCGGGGATGGCTCCAGTGTGCTGGTGCTCGCCTTCGAGTCCGCGGACCACCCGCTGCACGCCTGGATGGAGCGCGCGCTCGCCCTCACCGCCTCGCACGGGGGCGAGTGCCGCGAAGGGGCCCGCTACCGCGCCGACGAACCCGGCCAGACGCGCGCCGGGGGAGTCGCCGAGAGCTGGCGCTCGGCCTTCATCGAGGCCCCGTACCTCCAGAACGTGATGGTGAGCCTCGGCGTCATCGCCGACACCTTCGAGACGGCCTGCACGTGGGACCGCTTCGACACGCTCCACGGTGCCATCCTGGAGTCCATGCGCGGGGCCCTGGAGCGCGTCTGTGGTGGGGGGCTCGTGAGCTGCCGTTTCACCCACGTGTACCCGGACGGGCCCGCTCCTTATTACACGTTCATTGGTCCGGCGAGGCCCGGCGGCCAGTTGGAGCAGTGGATGGAGCTCAAGCGCGCCGCCAGCGAGGCCATCAGCGCGCACGGCGGCACCATCACCCACCACCACGCGGTGGGCCGGCTGCACCGCCCCTGGTACGACCGTGAGCGCCCCGAGCCCTTCGCCCTCGCGCTCGAGGCGGTGAAGGGCGCGTTGGACCCCCAGGGTATCCTCAACCCGGGCGTCCTCCTGGGGCCCTGAGAGACATGAGGGAAAGATGAGACACAACTCGAGCAGGTACGTATCCATCGCGGTCATGGCCATGCTGGGCACCCTCGGAGGAGCCTGCGGTGGCCCCGTGGAGGAGGAGCCGGAGACGTTGGGGAGCACCACGTCCGCGCTCACCGAGGTCACCAGCTTCGGCACCAACCCGGGCGCGCTGCGGATGTTCACCTACGTCCCGGCCGCCATGCCGACGAACGCGCCGGTGGTGGTGGCCCTCCACGGCTGTTCACAGAGCGCCGCCGCCATGGAGAACGCCGGCTGGAATCAGCTCGCGGAGAAGTACAAGTTCTACGTCGTCTACCCGCAGCAGCAGCTCACCAACAACGCCAGCGCCTGCTTCAACTGGTTCGCCGCGGGCGACAACACCCGCGACCAGGGCGAGGCGCTGTCGATCAAACAGATGGTCGACAAGGTGAAGGCGACGTATGCCGTGGACGGCACACGGGTGTTCGTGACGGGCCTGTCGGCGGGCGGGGCGATGGCGGCGGTCGAGCTGGCGGCCTACCCGGACGTGTTCGCGGGTGGCTCCATCGTCGCGGGCGTCGCGTACAACTGCGCCTCGCAGGCGAGCGCGCTCTCGTGCCAGCAGGGCCGCGTGAACCTGACGGCGGCGCAGTGGGGAGACTTCGTGCGCAACGCGCACCCGGGCTACACCGGCCGGCGCCCGAGGGTGATGATCTGGCAGGGTGACTCGGACCTGACGGTCAACGTGAAGAACATGACCGAGCTGATGGAGCAGTGGACCCACGTCAACGGCGTGGACCAGGTGGCGGACGTCTCCGAGGTGGTCCGGACGCACGCGCACGCCGTGTACAAGAACGCCGCGGGCACGAGCGTGGTGGAGACGTACAAGATGACGGGCGGCGCGCACGCCCTCCCGGTCGACCCGGGCACCAACGTGGACCAGGGCGGCACGGTCGCCTCGTACTTCGCCGACTACAACCTCTTCTCGTCGTACTACGCGGCGAGGTTCTGGGGCCTGGTGCCGTAGTCAGCGCACGGCGGTGAAGTGCTTGTCCTTCTCCAGTGGGACTCCCACTCCCTGCTCGGTCTTGAACCGGACGGGGAGTGTCCGCACCTGATTGCCGTCGATGGGCTTGCGCACCTCGAAGTGCAGGTGCGGCCCC
>NZ_DASVWK010000397.1:0-24596 GCF_036389735.1 Archangium sp.
ACCAGTCATGAACCTCCCCGCTTTCGCCTTGGTCGCCAGGGTCCTCCTATTGCTGGCCCTCGTGCTCCCGCGAGCCATGCATGCGGAGCCTGTGGGGGCCGCACCACGGCGCCACGTCGTGCTCTCCGAGATACCGCCGAGCCAAGTGGCGGAGATCCGCTTCGCCGCCGACGTCCTCACGGTGCTGCGCTTCGAGTCCGAATTGGATCCAACCGGGACTCGGCTCCTGGAGCAGGACTCGGCGCTGCATGCGTCGCTGGATGTCTCCGGCCGGTTGTTGTTGCTCCACCCCTCGGCGGGTGCATGGTTGTGGCCACGTCTTCACCTGCAGGTCCGGCTGGCGGACGGCACCCTCCTGGCCTTCGTGCTCCTGCCAAGTGCTCCCGCCCAGGCGGACGCGCAGGTGGACGTGTTCCTCCACCCTGCAACGCCCGGCGCACTGCGGGCCACGCTGGAGAAGGTACGTGCCGAGCACGCGGCGCTGAAGCTCGAGCACGCGCGGTCACTGGCTGAACTCGCGCGCTACCATGAGGACGAGTTCAACCCCGATGTCGCCATCGCCGTGTTGCTGCTCAACGACGAGGCCTCCCGGTCCTTCCTGAAGGCGCAGGGAGCGCCTTTTATTGTCTCAAGTGACGATGTTCACGCACGAATCTGGCTCGTGCGGCTTGCCGGGCGTTCGGCCTACGTCTTCCTTGTGACGAACCGTCACCTCACGAAGGATTGGACACTGCTACAGGGATCGATCCTCGACGGGAGGACTGAGGAGCCCCTTCCTGTCACCGTCCGTGCTCGTCCCTCCACCATTCCACCCGGAGGAAGTGGGCGTGTCGTGCTCGTCACTCGCACGCCTCCCTCCGCGCACAATCACTTCTACTCCGTCCAGCTCCAAGGGCCGGAGGGTCCCGCCTGGCAGCTCTGCTACAATGGAGCGGAACTCTGAGGGGCGTTCTGTTGCTGGCTCGCTCTCGCTTCATCTTCCTACGCAAAGGTCCGCAGACATGTGTCCGAGGAGAATGCTCCAGGTGGTCACGCTGGGTGCGCTGGTGGTGCTGTGCACCGGGTGCTCCGGTGTTCGCTTAAGGCCTGATGGAACCCCCGAGCCCCAGGACTGCCCGCGCCAGACCCTCGAAGCCATGGCTCGGATGGGCCTCTACCCGGGAGACTCCTTCCCAGTCGTCATGGATGAGCGTTTGGGAGTGGCATCCAAGGCGCGGTTGGAGGAGGGATCTGTCGTGGGCTATGTCGACAGGCCTTACGAGCAACTGCCCGAGGGGACCCGGCTGTTCGGGCAGGTCTGGACGGCGGGAGAGATGGTCATCATTCGCTATGACGCCATCCAGGTTCCCGCTGGGCACAGGATGCCCCTTTGCGCCGAGGTCGATGACAGCGGTGGGCAGGAGAAGGATCCGGCGTCTCCCAAGGGTGTGGCCATCATCCAGGACAATGTCGGCGTCGTGAAGGTGGTCACCCGCTACGGCGAGCACGACTTCTCCAAGGATCGGGGCAGGGTGTACATCTACAGGACCATCGAGGATCTACCGCCGAAAGTGCGCAAGAAGCTCAAGCCGTGAGTCTCGTTTCTTCAGGGCTCCCCGCGCCTACCCCCGCGAGCGCTCCGGCTCCGGGCAGTTCGGGTTCGTGAGTTTCCGTGCGGTGTTGATGAGCGCCACGTGGCTGAAGGCCTGGGGGAAGTTGCCCAACTGGCGCTTCGTGCGTGGGTCGTACTCCTCGGCCAGCAGCCCCACGTCGTTGCACAGCGACAGCAAGCGCTCGAAGAGCGCGCGCGCCTCGTCCTGGCGGCACAGCAGCGAGAGCGCGTCCGCCAGCCAGAACGAGCACGCCAGGAACGTGCCCTCGCCCCCGGGCAGCCCGTCCTCCGTGCGCCCCGTGTCGTAGCGGCGCACGAAGCCTCCCTCGCATAGCTCGCGCTGGATGGCCTCCACCGTGCCCACCACGCGTGGATCGCTCGGCGGGAGGAAGCCCATCTGCGGAATCAACAGCAGCGCCGCGTCCAACTCCTTGCTCCCGTACGCCTGCACGAAGCTGCCTCGCCCGGCGTCATAGCCGTGCTCGCACACCTGGGCGTGGATGCGCTCGCGCAGCGCGCGCCAGCGCTCCAGGGTGCCGGGTAGACCGAAGCGCTCGCTGTTCTTGATGGCCCGGTCCACCGCCACCCACGCCATCACCTTCGAGTGGGTGAAGTGCCGCGGCGGGCCGCGCACCTCCCAGATGCCCTCGTCGGGCCGCTCCCAGTTGGACTCCAGGAAGTCGAGCAGATGGCACTGCAGGCCCCACGCCTCCTCGCGCGGGGGCACGCCGGCACGCCGGGCCTGGTAGAGGCAGTCGAGCACCTCGCCAAAGACATCCAGTTGGAACTGGCACACGGCCCCGTTGCCCAGGCGCACCGGCGAGGCGCCCTGGTAGCCGGGGAGCCACGGCAACCGCTCCTCGGTGAGGCGGCGCTCGCCGGCAACGCCATACATGATTTGAATCTCCGCTGGCTCTCCCGCCACGGCGCGCAGGAGCCAGTCGCGCCAGGCCTGGGCCTCTTCCAGGTAGCCCGCGTCGAGCAGGGCGAGCAGGGTGAAGGTGGCATCGCGCAGCCAGCAGTAGCGGTAGTCCCAGTTGCGCACGCCGCCGAGGGCCTCGGGCAGCGAGGTGGTGGGCGCGGCGACGATGCCTCCGGTGGGCGAGTACGTGAGGGCCTTGAGGACGATGAGCGAGCGCAGCACCTCCTCACGCCAGGGGCCCTCGTAGGTGCAGTGCCCGGACCACTGGCGCCACCACGCCTCGGTCTGCGCGGCGGCGGTGGCGGCGTCGATGGGCTCGGGCGGGGGCTCGTGCGAGGGGTGCCAGGTGAGGAGGAAGCGGGCGCGCTGGCCCTCGGAGAGGGAGAAGTCGGCGCGCAGCGTGGCGTCCTCGTTGCGCGGGAGCACGTCGCCGCAGAGGGTGAGGGCATCGGGCCCGGCCATGGCGGTGTAGCGGCCGTCGATGCGGTGCACCCAGGGCGTGCGGCTGCCGTAGCCGAAGCGGATGGCGAGCTCCAGGCTCACGGAGACGTGGCCGCTCACGCACACCGCCTCACGCACGAGGTCGGGTTGGCGGCTGCGCGGGGGCATGCAGTCGATGACGCGCAGGGTGCCCGTGTCGGTCTCGAAGTCCGTCTCCAGCACCAGGGTCCCGGGGCGGTAGCGGCGCTGGACGCGGCGCACACCCCCGGCGGGGGCGAGGCGCCAACGTCCATGCTCCTCGGAGCCCAGGAGGGCGGCGAAGCAGGAGTCGGAGTCGAAGCGGGGGAAGCAGAGCCAGTCGATGGAGCCATCGTTGCCCACCAGGCCCGCGCTCTGGGTGTCACCGATGAGCGCGTAGTCTTCGATGCGGAGGGGCATGCGTTACCCAGAGGACGGTGGCACTGCCCTCGAAGGTAGGGACGCCCTCGCCGTGTCGCTCGGACGGCGAGCACCTCCCTCCCTCTGGGAGCGGGTCGGGGCGGGCGTCTACCGCTCGCCGCCCTGGCCGGGTTACTCCCCGGTTCGGGAGAGCACGGCCTCGGTGACGAGCCCGAACACCGAGGTCTGGAGGGGAAGCCACCAGCGCTCGGCGGGGGCCCAGGAGCGAGGAGGCGGGGTGACGCCAAGGAGCGGGAACGCGAGCCGCTCGAAGAGCCACACGCCCCCCCCGAGCACGAGCCCGCGCCGGGCCCCCCCCTGGGACAACCAGGGCCGGAGCCACGCCTGGAGCAGCCCCAGCGTCGGCCCATACACCCAGCGCAGGACGAGCCCCCACCGCTGAGCCGCACGAGGACCGAGCCGCCGACCGAGCCACCGCTTCGCCCCCCGTGAAGCCAGGTGTTTCACCGCATAAGGAGGGGGTCGTCCCAGCAACGAATCGCGCAGAGGCTCCAGACCCGTGAGGGCCAGGGTTCCCAGCGCCCCCGCGCCGAGCCCGCGCCAGAGCCGCTCACCTGATACCCGAACCATCTCCACCTCCCCAAGAGCAGCCGTGATGGGAGAAGTTAGGGCTGGAGCGTGCGTCTTCCCAGGCTCCAGCCCCAGGCGAGCAGGCGGAAAATCCGTACGAAATTCCCCGCCGGGCGAGTTGATTGCGTCCGCTGTAACTTTGCGGCCTACTGTCCGTATCCGTATGTCGATGGCACTGCGCGTCCTCGCACTGGTGATGTTCCTCGGGCTGCACTCCGGCATGGGTGCGCTCACGGGACTGCTGCACCTGTGCGGGGGCTCGGTCCAGCTGCGGGCCACGTGCTGCTGTGGCCATGGCCAGAAGAAGGCACCGACGCCGGTGCCCCAGGAGCTGGCCACGGCGAAGGAAGTCCGCTGCTGCGACGCCCCCGTGGTGCGGCCCGCCTCCGAGAGGGCGCTGGCCTCGTTCGAGAGCCGCTGGGAGCTGGCCCCCCCGGCCATCCCTCCGGCGCCGCCGGTGCTGGCGCTTCCTCCGGAGCCGGAGTCGCTGCCGGCCGCGTGGGTGCGCACCGAGGCGATCCGTCGCTCCACCGCGCCCCCGCTGTACCTCCAGAATCGCGCGTTTCTGATTTGAGCCGGGAGCCCGTGCGCTGAAGCGCGGAGGGCCGGGCACACGTGTGCTCGCCGTCCGCTGTTCCGCCCGAGGCCCTGGAGCGCTCGCGTTCCGGGACGGGTCCACGTTCCATTGGAGTTCGAGCAGATGCCGCACAAGAAGAGAATCCGGTGGCCCCGGATGGGGGCCATGGTGGGCGTGCTGTGGCTGGCTGGAGCCGCCCAGGCCGCCGAGACACCCGCGAGCACGAATCCTCCGTCCGCCGAGCCCTTGCAGGGCGCTCGGGTGCTGGACCGGGCGGAGCTCATCCGAGAGGTGCTGGAGCGCAACCCGGGGCTGGCGGCGGCGCGAGAGGCATGGCGCGCGGCACAGGCCCGCCCGGAGCAGACGACGGCGCTGGAGGACCCGATGCTGCGCTACGAGGTGGCGCCGCTGTCACTCTTCTCGCGGGAGACGCACTTCGGCCAGTCCCTCGAGCTGAGCCAGCGGCTGCCCTTCCCGGGCAAGCGGGCGCTGGCGGGCGAGGTGGCGAAGGCCGAGGCGGAGGCGGCGCGCGGGGACTTCGAGGCGGCGAGGCAGCGGCTCGCGCTGATGGCCTCGATGCTCTACGACGACCTGTACGTGGTGCACCGGGGGCTGGCGGTGAACGGGCACCACGAGGAGGTGCTGCGGGAGATGAGGCGCAGCGCCGAGGCGCAGTACGTGGCGGGCCGGGCCTCGCAGCAGGACTCGCTCCAGGCGGAGGTGGAGCTGGGGATGCTGGAGCGGGATCGGCTGATGCTCGAGGCTCAGCGGGACATGCTGGTGGCGCGGCTCAACGGGATGCTGCACCGGGCGCCGCACCTGCCGCTGCCGCCGCCGCCCGAGAAGCTGGACGTCTCCGCCGAGCCCCCTCCGCCAGTCGAGTCCCTGGCGGACGAGGCGGTGAAGCAGCGACCGGAGCTGGCGGGCCTGCGGGCGCGGGTGGGCGGAGGCGACGCGGCGGTGAAGCTGGCGCGGCGCGAGTCCTACCCGGACGTGATGGTGATGGGCTCGTACAACTCGATGTGGATGGAGACACCGCACCGCTTCATGGCGGGAGTGGCGGTGGAGCTGCCCGTCTTCCGGGGCAAGCGCCGGGCGATGGTGGGCGAGGCGGAGGCGATGCTCCAGCGGATGAAGCACGAGGAAGCGCAGCTCGTGGATGACATCCGCGTGGAGGTGGCACAGGCGAGGGCGCGGGTGGTGGAGGCACTGAAGGCGGTGGCGCTGTACCGCGACCGGCTGGTGCCGGCGGCGAACGACCAGGTGGCGGCGGCGCGCGTGGGCTTCGAGTCCGGGCGCAACGACTTCCAGGTGGTGTTGAACGCGGAGAAGAACCAGCGCGGCGTGGAGCTGCGCTTCGAGGAGGCGCTCGCGGATGTGCAGCGGCGCCGGGCGGAGCTGCAACGCGCGGGAGGGAAGTTTCCATGAGCACGAAGAACACGTCGAATCGTCGTTGGGTGGGGCCGGTGGTGTGGAGCGTGGTCCTGGTGGTGGGGGTGCTCTTCTTCCGGGGACCGCTGGTGGCCTGGTTCACCGGGAGGCCGATGAAGCAGGAGGCGGCGAAGGAGATTCCGGCCGCCGCGCACGAGGCCCATGCGGCGCTCGAGCATGCGTCCCAGAAGCGCACGGGCCCGGCACTGCCCACGGGGGCGCTGCCGGCCGAGTCCCTCGAGTACGCGCGCGCGGCCTTCGAGGCCACGGAGCGGATTCGCGTGCTGCTGGCGAAGGACTCGCTGGAGGGGCTGGACACGCGGGCGCGCGAGGCGGCGGCGGCGCTGCGCGCGGTGGCGGAGGGCCTGAAGGGCGCGGAGGGGACGAAGGGCGTGGAGGCGGGAGCGGAGGCGGCCGAGCGGCTCGCGGGGGCGAAGAGCGTGGACGAGGCACGCCCGCACTTCAGCGCGGTGAGCCGGGTGCTGGTGGGGCTGGCGGAGGGGGACGCGCGGCTGCGCGAGGGCTGGCACGTCTTCCAGTGCCCGATGGAGAAGGGTTTCAACAAGTGGGTGCAGCGCACGCCGGGGCTGGCCAACCCGTACATGGGCGAGCGGATGCTGGCGTGCGGCTCGCAGTCCGAGTGGAAGGTGGAGGTGAAGGCGGCCAGGCCCGCGGCGGCGCCGGGAGAGGTCGCGCACCACACGTGCCCGATGCACCCCTCGGTGAAGCAGAAGGACGCGGGGAAGTGCCCCATCTGCGGGATGGACCTGACACCGGTGACGCGGGAGGAGCTGGAGAGCGGGGTGGTGCTGATCGACTCGGTGCGGCGGCAGCGGATTGGCGTGAAGACGGCGACGGTGAAGGTGGCGCCGATGGATCTGTCAGTGCGGTCTCCGGGGCGGGTGACGTACGACGAGACGGCGCTGGTGGACGTGACGCTGAAGCTGGACGGCTACATCCACGAGTTGCACGTGGACGCGACGGGGCAGCCGGTGAAGCGGGGCGAGGCGCTCTTCACCCTGTACAGCCCGGAGCTGTACGCGGCGCAGCAGGAGTACCTGCTGGCGTTGAAGAGCCAGACGGTGGCGAAGGAGTCGGGGATGCCGGAGCGGGCGGACTCGATGGTGCGCGCGTCACGCAAACGCCTGGAGCTGTGGGGCCTGACGGAGTCGCAGCTGGATGGAATCGCGAAGAGGGGCGAGCCCATCGAGAACCTGCCGTTCCTGGCGCCGGCGAGCGGCTACGTGCTGGAGAAGAGCGTGGTGGAGGGAGCGGCGGTGAGGGCGGGAGACCGCCTGTACCGGATCGCCCCGCTGGAGAAGGTATGGGTGGAGGCGGACGTGTACGAGGGGGACCTGCCGAGGGTGAAGGTGGGGCAGGAGGTGGAGGTGACGCTGCCGTACATGCCGGGGAAGGTCCTCAAGGGGAAGGTGGGCTACCTGTACCCGGCGCTCCAGGCGAACACGCGGACGGGGCTCCTGCGGGTGGAGCTGCGCAACGCGGCGCTGGAGCTGAAGCCAGACATGTACGTGGAGCTGAAGCTGAAGGTGGAGGGAGGGGCGCGGCTTCAGGTGCCGGAGTCGGCGGTGCTCTACACGGGCCCGAGGCGGCTGGTGTTCGTGGACCTGGGGGAGGGGCGGATGGCGCCGCGAGAGGTGAAGCTCGGGGTGCACGCGGGGGAGGCGTACGAGGTGTTGGAGGGCTTGAAGGAGGGGGAGGTGGTGGTGACGAGCGGGAACTTCCTGGTGGCGGCGGAGAGTCGGATCCGCTCGGCGGCGGACCACTGGGGTGGAGGCGAGCATGAGTCCCCCTGAGTCGAAGCCCGGGTTGATCCAACGCCTCATCGCGGGGAGCGCGAAGAACCCGTTCTTCACCCTGTTGCTGGTGGGAGGCCTGGCCATCTGGTCGGTGCTCGCGATGCGGGACACGCGACTGGACGCGATTCCAGACCTCTCGGACGTGCAGGTCATCGTCTTCACGGAGTGGGCGGGGCGCAGCCCGGACCTGGTGGAGGACCAGGTGACGTATCCCATCTCGTCGTCGCTCCTGGCGGCGCCGCGGGTGAAGTACGTCCGAGGCCAGTCGATGTTCGGGATGTCGTTCGTGTACGTCATCTTCGAGGACGGCACGGACATGTACTGGGCGCGGAGCCGGGTGCTGGAGTACCTGGACACGGCCAGATCCAAGCTGCCCGAGGGGGTGATGCCCTCGCTGGGCCCGGACGCGACGGGAGTGGGCTGGGTCTTCCAGTACGCGCTGGTGGACGAGACGGGGAAGACGGACCTCCAGCAGTTGCGCAGCCTCCAGGACTGGAACATCCGCTACGCGCTGGAGAGCGTGCCGGGGGTGGCGGAGGTGGCGAGCCTGGGAGGCTTCGTCAAACAGTACCAGGTGGACGTGGACCCCACGCGCCTGCGGGCCTACGGGGTGACGCTGGGCGAGGTGGCGCAGGCCATCCGCGAGTCGAACGAGGACGTGGGCGGGCGGGTGCTCGAGATCGCCGGGCACGAGCACATGATCCGCGGGCGGGGCTACATCCAGAGCACGAAGGACATCGAGAGCATCCCGCTGAAGGTGGACGCCAAGGGCACGCCGGTGCGGGTGAAGGACGTGGCGCAGGTGTCGCTGGGCCCGGAGGCGCGGCGAGGGCTGGCGGAGCTGGACGGCAAGGGCGAGACGGTGGGCGGCATCGTGGTGATGCGCTACGGGCAGAACGCGCTGGACGTCATCGACGCGGTGAAGGAGCGCCTGGAGGAGGTGAAGCGCAGCCTGCCCGAGGGGGTGGAGGTGGTGGTGACGTATGACCGCTCGGGACTCATCCGGGACGCCATCGCCACGCTGACGGACACGCTGCTGGAGGAGATGTTGGTGGTGAGCCTCATCATCTTCCTCTTCCTGATGCACGCGCGCAGCGCGCTGGTGCCCATCATCACGCTGCCGGTGGCGGTGGCGCTCTCGTTCCTGCCGATGCTGTGGCAGGGCCTGACGGCGAACATCATGTCGCTGGGCGGCATCGCGGTGGCGATTGGCGAGCTGGCGGACGCCTCCATCATCCTGGTGGAGAACGTGCACAAGAAGCTGGAGGAGTGGGAGGACTCGGGCCACAAGGGCACGCGGCTGGAGGCCATCATCGAGGCGATGCAGGAGGTGGGGCCGAGCGTCTTCTTCTCGCTGCTGGTGATGACGGTGGCCTTCGTGCCGGTGTTCACGCTGGAGGCCACCGAGGGCCGGATGTTCAAGCCCCTGGCGTACACGAAGACGTACAGCATGGCGTTCGCGTCGGTGCTGGCGGTGACGCTGACGCCGGCGCTGGCGGCGCTGTTCATCCGGGGCAAGGTGATGCGCGAGGACAGCAACCCGGTGAACCGCTGGCTGATTCAGGGCTATGCGCCCGTGGTGCGCTTCGTGGTGAAGCACCGCAGGGCGGTGGTGGTGGGCTCGGTGGTGGCGATGGTGTTCACCGTGCCGGCCTTCCTGCGCCTGGGCAACGAGTTCATGCCGCCGCTCAACGAGGGAGCCATCCTCTACATGCCGAGCGCGCCGCCGGGCATGTCGGTGACGGAGGCCTCGAAGGTGCTCCAGTCGATGGACGCGGAGCTGAAGAAGATTCCCGAGGTGGTGAGCGTCTTCGGGAAGATGGGCAGGGCGGAGACTCCAACGGATCCGGCGCCCATCGGCATGGCGGAGACGGTGGTGATGTTGAAGCCGAAGGAGGAGTGGCGCCCCGGGCTGACGTGGGAGGGCTTGCTGCGGGAGATGGACGAGAAGGTGCAGTACCCGGGCATGCCGAACATCTGGTGGATGCCCATCCAGACGCGCACGGAGATGCTGGCCACGGGCATCCGCAGCCCGCTGGGCATCCAGGTGTTCGGAGACGACCTGGACACCATCGAGAAGGCGGCGGTGGAGATCGAGCGGGCGGTGGCGGGAGTGCCGGGGACGCGGAGCGCGTTCGCGGACCGCTCGACGGGTGGCTTCTACGTGGACGTGGAGGTGAAGCGCGAGGAGGCATCGCGGCTGGGCCTGCGGGTGAAGGACGTGAACGAGGTGGTGATGGGGGCCATCGGCGGCGAGGAGGTGACGCAGACGGTGGAGGGGCGCGAGCGCTACCCGGTGAGCGTGCGGTACGCGCGAGAGCTGCGGGACACGCCGCAACTGCTGCGCGAGGTGCTGGTGCCCACGCCGGGAGGCGCGCAGGTGCCGCTGGCGCAGGTGGCGGACATCCGGTTCGTGAACGGGCCGCCGATGATCCGCAGCGAGGACGGCAAGCTGGTGGGGTACGTCTTCGTGGACCCGGGCGGCGTGCCCATCGCCGACTACGTGCAGACGGCGAGGGCGGTGGTGGAGAAGGAGGTGAAACTGCCGGCGGGGGTGCGCGTCGAGTGGACGGGGCAGTTCCAGTACTTCGAGCGGGCGAAGGAGAAGCTGAAGGTGGTGGTGCCGCTGACGCTGCTGGTGGTGCTGGTGCTGCTGTACCTGAACACGAAGTCCTGGACGGAGACGGGCATCGTGTTGCTGGCGGTGCCCTTCAGCCTGATTGGGGCCATCTGGCTGCTGTACTTGCTCGACTACAACTTGAGCGTGGCGGTGTGGGTGGGGCTGATCGCCCTGGCGGGCCTGGACGCGGAGACCGGGGTGGTGATGCTCCTGTACCTGACGATGGCGCACCGCAAGGCGGAGGAGGCGGGCCGGATGCGGCACTTCGGGGAGCTGCGAGAGGCGATTGTCGAGGGAGCGGCACGGCGGATCCGCCCGAAGCTGATGACGGTGCTGACGACGTTCATCGGGCTGGCGCCGGTGATGTGGAGCACGGGGACGGGGTCGGACGTGATGAAGCGCATCACCGCGCCAATGGTGGGCGGGGTGCTGACGTCCTTCCTGCTGGAGCTGACGGTGTACCCGGCGCTGTTCGCCCTGTGGAAGGCACGCGAACTCCCCCCGGAGACTCCGAGCCAGGACGAGTCCGTCCCACCCGAATCACCCCAGGCCCTGACCGCGTAACGAGCTCCGTTCTCGTTGCCTGTCGTTCCCAAGGGGGGAACAGAACGTTGGTTTCTCGCCGGAAGACCGGAGGCGCACGGCGTCTCCGGTTCACGCGGGGGCGCATCGGGTCCACCCTGTCCGCTTTCACGGGCTGGATGAGGAGACGCGATGCCCCAGTACGATTTCGACTTGTTCACCATCGGCGCGGGCTCGGGCGGTGTGGCGGCGAGCCGCCGGGCGGGCTCCTACGGCGCACGTGTCGCCATCTGTGAGGACAGCCGCATCGGCGGCACCTGTGTCCACCGGGGCTGCGTGCCCAAGAAGCTGCTCGTCTACGGCGCCCACTTCCACGCGGACTTCGAGGACGCCGCCGGTTACGGCTGGTCCGTACCCGAGCCCACCTTCGACTGGACGAAGCTCCAGGCGGCGAAGAACAAGGAGCTGGACCGGCTCGACGGCGTGTACCGCCGGCTGCTCCGGGACTCGGGCGTCCAGCTCATCGAGGGCCGGGGTCGCGTGGTGGACGCGCACACGGTGGAGGTGGGCGGCAAGCGCTACACGGCCGAGCGCCTCCTGGTGGCCACGGGCTCGCATCCCTTCCTCCCCGAGATTCCTGGCATCGAGCACGCCATCACCTCGGACGGGGCACTGAGCCTGCCCGAGCTGCCACGCCGGCTGGCCATCGTGGGAGGCGGCTACATCGGGGTGGAGTTCGCGGGCATCTTCAACGCCCTGGGCGCGAAGGTGATGATGCTCCTCCGGGGCGAGACGGTGCTGCGCGGCTTCGACAACGACATCCGCGGGATGCTCACCCAGGAGCTGCGCAAGAAGGGCATCGACCTGCGGCCCGAGACCTTCATCCGCGACATCGAGAAGCGCCCGGACGGCACGCTGAGCCTGCTGACGCGGATGGGGGACACGCTCGAGGTGGACGCGGTGCTGTACGCGACGGGACGGGTGCCCAACACGAAGGGGCTCGGGCTGGAGGAGGTGGGCGTGCGCCTGAACGAGCGCGGGGCGGTGCAGGTGGATGAGTGGTCTCGCACCAGCGTGGAGAACATCTACGCGGTGGGGGACGTGACGGACCGCATCAACCTCACCCCGGTGGCGATCGCCGAGGGCCGCGCGCTCGCGGAGACGCTCTTCCACGACAACCCGACGAAGTTCGACCACACGGGGGTGGCCTCGGCGGTGTTCTGCCAGCCGCCGGTGGGCACGGTGGGGTGCACGGAGAACCAGGCGCGCGAGCGTTACGGCCAGGTGGACGTATACGTCTCCAACTTCCGGCCCATGAAGCACACGCTGAGCGGTCGGGACGAGCGCACCATGATGAAGGTGATTGTAGAGCGCGCGAGCGGACGGGTGCTCGGCTTCCACATGGTGGGGGCGGATGCGCCCGAGATCATCCAGGGGATGGCGGTGGCGCTGAAGTGTGGGGTGACGAAGAAGCAGCTCGACGCCACGGTGGGCATCCACCCCACGGCCGCCGAGGAGTTCGTGACGATGCGCGACAAGCGGCCGGACCCCGAGGAAGCCGCGGCCCAGGAGCGGGGCCGCGACGCCGTGCCGCACGCGCACTGAGCCCTCAGCGTCCGGGCCCGCCGAAGGTGGTGCCCGCGTTGAGCTGGAGGATGCCCGGGTAGCTGAGCTGCCCGTGGTGTCCGATGATGTGCTGGTACACGGGCACGCGCAGGTGGAGCCCGAGCCGCACACGCCCCACGGGGTACGCCAGCCCCGCGCCCGCGAGCACGTCCGTGCGGCCGAGGTTGCCGTCCTGCTGGACGAGGCCGTCCCAGCGCTCGGGCTGCTCGTTGGCCACGTCCGCGTTCACGGAGAAGCGCAGGGCACCCACCACGGGCCCCTCGGCGGCCAGTCCCGCGGCGAAGCGGTGGCCACTGCGGTAGCCGAAGCGGTTCTCCCCGAGTGCCAGCTGCGCCTGTCCCCACGCCCGCGCCCCCCACGTGCCCCAGGCGCGCGAGGCCTCCAGGCCCAGCAGGGGTTGCACGGTGCCGGTGCCGAACTGCACATGCTGGTGGGGCAGCCCCGCCTCGCCCAGGGCGAAGGGGTTCTCCACGGTCCCTCCGAGGGGCACGGTGAAGCCCACCCGGGTCGAGAGGCCCACCTCACCGAGCCGCCAGGCGTAGCGCCCCATCACCCACGGGTCCCCGAGCCCGAAGAGGGTCTCGTCGCGGTGGTGGATGTTCTCGTAGTCGAGCGACAGGGGCGTGCCATCCAGCGCGGTGAAGCGCACGGTGGTGCGGTTGAGGCGCACGGGGAGCTGCACCTCCACGCCCAGGGCGTCGGTGAGGCCATGCTCCAGGGTGGCGCGCAGCTCGGCGACGGTGAAGCGCTGGTCATGGAGCTGCGGAGGCTCCTCGCGCACCTGGCAGATGGGGCCGATGTCCGGGCATTCGGACGGGTGCACCACGTGCACGGCGGTGAGGAGCGAGGACAGGGAGACAGAAGTCTCCCCGGCGCGCAGGGTGGAAACGCTGTCCCTCCCGACCGGGAGGTTGGGGTTGCTTCAACCCGCGCAGGCGGCGGCGCGGTTGGGAATGGCCAGCCCGAGCAGCCCCACGGCGACGGCGGCCCACCTCATCGCGAGCCCCCTTCCTTTATAGCGGCGTCCAGCGCCCCCAGGTCGAAGCCGGGGATGGCGCGCACGAGCTTCCCGTCCTTCCCGTAGACGAGGAGGTAGGGCAGGTTCTCCACCTGGGCCAGGTGGCGCCTGGCCAGGGGCGAGTCCCACGAGACGACGTTGAGCTTGCGGTAGGCGACGTCCCCGCGCGCGTTGAGCAGGGCGAACATGTGCGCATCCACCTTGCGGCACGGCGGGCACCAGTCCGCGTAGAAGTCGAACACCGTCACCTTGCCGGGCACGGCGTGGGGGGCGAGCTCGGGCACGTCCTCGCCCGCCTGCGACAGCTTCTTCAAGTCCGCGCCGGGCGCGAGCACGGGCAGGGGCTCGAAGGACAGGTCCGGGTGGCAGGTGAAGCACTGGGACTCGGGCACGCCGTGCTCGCCGCACCAGTCCCGGGCGGCCTGGAAGCGGGGGACGAGCTCGGGGTGGCAGCGGGTGCAGTTCTCCTGGGGGATACGGTGCTCGCAGAAGGCCGCGTCCTCGGAGGTGGCGACGCTCAGGCTGCTCAGCTCCCCGTGGGACTCGCGGGTGGAGGCACACCCGGCGGCGAGGCCTCCCAACAGGCACAGGCTCTTCAACCAACGCATTTTTCCACCCTTCGCGAGAAAATCGTCGAAGCCAGAGGAATCAGAATGTTGAAATTCGCCTCGGTAAACGTTGAAATACACCTCGCGTTCCCGCGTTGGCGAGGAGAACTTCCGACCTTGTCCGGCTGTCTGGTCTTCAATCGTCCCCGCCGCCGCCGATGGTTTCACGGTCGCGGCAGAACACAGTACGAGTGGAATATTGCAATCCTCTAGGATTGAGGATAGTCTTCCAGCAGCGATAGCCACGGCAGCCCAGGGGGGTTTTCCAATGGTTGAGATGAAGAAGGGTCTTCCCAGGGATTCCGAGTGCGAGGCGTACTGGAAGCCCACCTCGGAAGATTTCGGGTGGGAGGACCTGGATGACGGCATCACCACCTCGCGCCGCTCGGTCCTCTCCCCGACGCGGGACGCCGAGTCGGTGGAGGCCGAGTCTCCGCTCCTCCGGCGTGCCATCCCCGCTTGAACCTTCGGGTCTGACTTGAATGACAGGATTTCCAGTGCTGTCAAAGGAATGCAATCTCAAGAGTCTGGGTTGCATTCCCAGACTACCCGGTTAGCCTAGCATTCATGGAGACGCCGATTTCCGCGAGGACAGCCATCTTGATGTCGCTCATCAGCGGCAGGGGGTTCGGGCTGGAAATCATCCAGCGGGTCCGGGAGAGGACGGAGGGGAAGATCCTCTTGAACGAGGGGTCGGTCTACCCGGCGCTCAAGGCCCTGGAGCGGGATGGGCTGTTGCGCAGCTACGACGGCGAGCCCATGCCGGAGCGCGGAGGACGACCGCGGCGCTACTACGAGCTGACGGGGGAAGGGCGGCGCGTGGCCAGCGAGCAGCGCACGGCCCTGCTCAACCTGTTGCACCCCGCGGAGGCCTTTTGATGGACGGCAAGCTCCCCCTGCTGGACGCGTTCTCGGTGGACGAGGACTGCGAGGATGGGCTCACCAGCTCCCGCCGGTCCGTGTTCAAGCCGCTCGGGCCCGTGCAGGCCGTGGTTCCCCCGCCGCCGCCCGCGCCGGCTCCCGTGGTGCTGCGCGCGCAGCGCACCTTCGACCGGCTGGGGGCCTACCTGCCCCGGCGCATCGACACCGAGCAGATGGGCGACGCGCTGGAGTCCCTCCACGCCATGGTGCGGCGGGGCGAGCCGATGTGGAAGGTGCGCGCGCGCATCGCCTCCACGGCCTTCTGGGTGCTCGCGCACACGGCGCTGGAGCTGTCCCTGCGGCTGGCCGGCGCGGTGGTGCGGCTGGCCACCGGCCGCAATGGTGACACGGAGCGCTAGTCCTTCACCAGGTTCTTCATCACGAACCAGACGTTGGCGGGCCGCTCCGCGAGCCGCCGCATGAAGTACGGGTACCAGTGCTTGCCATACGGCACGTAGACGCGCACCGGCCAACCCTCGCCCGCGAGCCGCTCCTGCAAGTCCCTGCGGATGCCATAGAGCATCTGGAACTCGAAGGTGCCCCGACGCAGTCCCTTCTTCCGGGCATACGCGAGCGTCTCGTCGATCATCCGCTCATCGTGCGTGGCGATGCCGTGGTACAGCCCGCTGTCGAGCAGCACGCGCATGGTGCGCAGGAAGCTCTCGTCCACGTCCTTCTTGTCCTGGTAGGCGATGTCGGGCCCCTCCAGGTAGGCGCCCTTGCACAGGCGGATGCGGATGCGCTCGGCGCACAGGGCCCGCGCGTCGGCCTCGGTGCGGTAGAGGTAGCTCTGGAGCACCGCGCCCACGTGGGGCTCGCCGAACTCGCGGTGCAGCGCGCGCACCATGTCCAGCGTCGCCTGCGTCACCGCGCCGTGCTCCATGTCCACGCGCACGAAGGTGTCGCGCCGCTTCGCCTCGGCCACCACCTCGCGCGCGTTGGCCAGCGCCAGCTCCCGGTCGAAGAGCAGCCCGCACTGCGTGAGCTTCAGCGAGACATTGCCCCGCACACCCACCTGGTCGATGCGCGCCAGCAGCCGAAGGTACTCGCGCACCTCGTCGTGCGTCTCCGCGTCGTTGCGCACCGCTTCGTTGAGGTGGTCGAAGGAGACGGTGAGGCCGCGCGCGTTGAGGTCCTTCACCGCGGCGACGGCCTCCTCCAGCGTCTCACCGGCGATGAAGCGGCGGGCGATGCGGCGCAGCGCGGGGACGCCAGTGGCGACGTCCTTCAAGCCCTCGCGGCGTGAGAGGAACATGAGGGCGGAGCGGGACAGGTAGGTGGCGTGGTCCATGGAATGTCGTCACGAGACGTGCTGGCCGAGGAAGTCGTCCACGAAGGCGTTGAAGGAAGAGGTGTGGCTCATGTAGGGCAGGTGGCTGGCCTCGCGGAGCACCTCCAGGCGCGAGCCGGGGATGCGGGCGGCCACGTCCCGCGCGTACGAGAGCGGCACCAGCAGGTCCCGGGCGCCATGGAGGATGAGCGTGGGCACGCGCAGCTTCTCCAGGGCGTTCACGTAGTCCGCGGCGAGGATGTCCTCCAGCCGGCGCAGCAGCTCCAGGGGCGAGAGCCGGCGCGCCTCGCGGACGATTTCCGCGCGGCCCTCGGGGGGCAGGTGACGCCCGCCGAGCACCCGCGCCACGGTGGGCGCGAAGAGGTAGGCGAAGGGCTTGGGCATGCGCACCAGCGTGGACAGCGCGAGGGCCCAGCGGCGCACCCGGTGCACGCTGGCCACCGGCGACACCAGCACCAGCGCCTTCACCCGCTCGGGGTGGGCCAGCGCGAAGGCGATGGAGACGAGGCTGCCGAAGGAGGAGCCCACCAGGGCGAAGCGCTCGGGGAGCTGGGCGTCGGGGTGGGTGAGCGAGGCCAGGTTCCACTGCAGCGGCGTGTGCGTCATGGGCGTGGCCACCGGCGGTGTCCACAAGAGGAAGCGCCAATCGGACGCCAGCGGTCGCATGGGAGCGAACGAGCGGCCCGAGGCTCCCAGTCCGGGCAGACACAGCACGGTGCGCGACTCGTCCTGGTTTCCCCGGGGGAAGGTGAAGAGTCGCACCTCGGCGCCGCGCACCCGGCGGTGCTCGAGGGACAGCTCATAGCCCTGTTGAATGTCCTCGGGCGCCGGGACGAGCCGGGGGTGGTGGGCGGCGGAAAGGGTGGCCTCACGCATGACAGGCTCGGATGAGCAGGTGCCGCACGGTGTTGGCCACGCGGTCGCGAAAGAGGGTCAGCCGCGAGTCCGGGGCATCCGGAGGCGGTGGATTCAATGGCGGGCCTACGACGAACGTCATCTTCACGGGCAGGGGCAGTGGGCCCAGGCCGATGCCCAGCGGCACCCGGTACTTCTCCCCGGGCGCGAGCGACACGCTCAGCCGCTCGTCATCCGGACACAGGAAGGTGTCGTCCACCCCGAAGCCGGCGAAGGGGACGATGGGCACGCCGGCCTGGGCGGCGAGCCGCGCGAAGCCGAGCGACCCCTCCCAGCGCAGCCGGTAGTGGTGCCGGGGCTTCTTGAAGGTCTCCCAGGCGCCCCCCGGGTAGCACACCACGAGGTGGCCCTGCTTCAGCGAGGCCAGGGCATTCTCCCGGGTGCCCTCCACGCCTCCCAACCAGGGTAAAAGCGTTCTCACCAGGGGGATTTTGAAGAACCCCCGCTCGGCCAGTCCCAGGGGATAGCGGCCCGTGGCCTGGTGCACGAGGTGGAAGAAGGCGGGCGTCTCATACCCCCACAGGCCGTGGTTGCCCACCAACAGCACCGGCCCCTCGGTGGGCAGGTGCTCGGCGTCCAACAGGCGGGCCTGGTGGTAGAGGGCGGACAGGGCCGCGCCCGTCTCGGCGAAGCGGAAAAATGCACGGCGGATGGGATTCTGGGCGGCTTCCACGGGGCCTGAAGATGGGGATGCCCCGCCCGGCTTTCAGACCCGCCTTGCCCGCCTGCCTGCCAATTTCCTTCGGGGGGGAAAGTCGCCAGGGATTTACCGCGTTCAACGCCTGTCAGGGGGGCAGGGGAGCACGGGCGAGGGCAAGTGTCCTGCCGTGACGGTTGTCCGCCCTGGAGGGGGTGCGGATGGTTGTGACGCCATGGAGCCATTCGAGATGCTGTCTGGGAAGCAACGGGAGTTGCTGGCGTGCTTCGAGTCGTTGGATGACGTCGAGGGGACGGAGCCGCTGCGGGTGAGGGTGGGGGAGCTGCTCGATGAAGTCCGTCTGCACGTGAGGGTCACCGAGCGCCACCTTCAGCCCCTGGTGGTGCGCGTGGAGGGGCAGAAGCGGGCCCTCCAGGAGGCGGAGGTCCTCCTGGCCATGCACGAGTTGATGGCCGAGCTGGAGTACTTCCCCTGCGGAAGTATGGAATGGCTCGCGCGGCTGATGGCGCTGGAGGACGCGGCCCTCGCCCACGTCCGCTCCCTGGAACTCCAGCTCTTCCCCCGACTGTCCGAGGCCCTGGACGAGGGCGAAGCCGTGGACCTCGTGCGGTCCATGGCGGCCACCCGCGAGGCTTTGTGGCTGGAAATGCGCCGGGCCCGCTCGGCGTTCCGAGGTCTGGATTCGGTCCATTCCTGCTCAGAATGGGTCTGAACCCCCGTTCAGGTGTGTGCGCGGAAAACGCAACCTTTTTGAAAATTAAATCGACAAGTCGTGTAATTGTGGGGTTATGAGAGGACTGCTGTTGAGATAAGACAGCACCAACGACAAACCCCCCACGGATGAGGCGTCTCCCCCTGGAGATGGGCTCATCGCAGCGAGGATACACGAGCATGTCGGTCGACAAGGCATTCCGAGAGATGGTCCGCAACGAGATCGAGGCGCAGCTCAAGCCCCTGCGCGATCTGGTGTCGCGTCTGGAGGCGGGCACGGCGGATCTCGACAGGCTTCGCAGCGTGGCCGAGCAGCTGGCCCCGCTGGCCTCCGCGGTGGGCCCCCTCTTCGGGGCCGGCGGTGGTCGCGCGGCGGTGGCGGCTCCGGCCCGGCGGGGTCCTGGCCGTCCGGCCCGGAGCGCGGCGGCTCCCGCGGCGGCGGCGTCCGGTGGTGGCAAGCGTCGGGGCCGCAAGCCGGCCGCCGAGGGCGGGGCGCGTGAGTGCGCCATCGGTGGTTGTGGCAAGCCCAGCCGCACCAAGGGTTACTGCGCCGCGCACTACCAGAAGCTGCGGATGCTGGAGAAGACGGGCCGTCGCCCGTCGGCCTGGGTGGACTACGCCGAGCCGAACAGCGTGGATGACATCAAGCTGCCGCGTGGTCGCGCCGCCGCCAAGGCCCTGGCCGAGGCCGCCCAGAAGAACGCGGGCTGAGTCTCGCCAACGCCTGAACCGGGTCCTCCTTTGGATAGGGGGAGGTCCCGGTTCTTGCGGGGCCGGCCCGGGCCCGACATTCTTGGTTCATGAACAAGCGCGAGCTGGAACCCGGAATCCACACCGACCTGGCCGGACGGACGACGTACGGCGAATACCTGCAGCTGGACCGGTTGCTGTCCGCGCAGGTGCCCCGCTCGCAACCGCCCCACCACGACGAGCTGCTCTTCATCATCCAGCACCAGACGAGCGAGCTGTGGATGAAGCTGCTCGTGCATGAGCTGACGGCCGTCATCCGCTACATCCAGAAGGACGAGCTGGAGCCCTCGTTCAAGATCTTCTCCCGCGTGGGCCACATCCAGCGGATGCTCTTCGAGCAGTGGAGCGTGCTGGAGACGCTCACTCCCAATGAGTACCTGGAGTTCCGGGGCGCGCTGGGACAGGCCTCGGGCTTCCAGAGCCATCAATACCGCGCCATCGAGTTCCTGCTGGGCCACAAGGACGCGCAGGCGATGGGGCCCTTCCGGCACATCCCCGGCGTGTACGCGCAGCTGGAGCACTACCTGGACGCGCCCAGCGTGTATGACGAGTTCCTCCGCCACCTGTCGCGCAAGGGCCACGCCGTCCCGGCGGATCGCATCCAGCGCGACTGGCGCCTGCCCTACGAGAAGAGTGACGCGGTGGTGGAGGTGTTCCGAAACATCTACGAGAAGCCCGAGCAGCACTGGGATGCCTACGAGATGGCCGAGAAGCTGGTGGACGTGGAGGAGCGTTTCCAGTTGTGGCGCTACCGTCACATGATGACGGTGATGAGAGTCATCGGCTTCAAGCCGGGCACGGGGGGCTCCTCGGGCGTGGGCTTCCTGCGCAAGGCGTTGGACCTGCGCTTCTTCCCCGAACTCTGGGATGTGCGCACCGAACTCGCTCCCCCGGCTGGCAGGTAGGGCTCCCACCTCGGCGACATGACTGCTAGGGTCACCTCCCGGCTCCTACTTTTAAAGTGGAGCCAGGAGGAGAACCCATGCGTGCGCCTGGACGGAACGAGCCGTGCTCCTGTGGGAGCGGAGAGAAGTACAAGCGGTGCTGTGCCGGGAAGGAGGCGGCGGCGAATCGGCCAGCGCCCTCTTCGGGAAGGGCCGCCGTGCACGAGTTGGACGAGCGGGTGGTGGAGGCGATACGGCGTTACGCCGACCGGCGTTTTGGCCGGGGTTGGCTGCGCGAGGCGGCGGAAGTCTTCTACGATGACCCCGACTTCGAGTTCGGGCCGATGGATGCGCAGATCCTCGTGCCGTGGGCCGTGTACCACTGGCCGTTGGAGGGACGCCCGCTCCGGGCGTGGTTCCTCGAGGAGCGGGGCACGAAGCTGACGGAGGCGGAGCGGGCGTGGCTGCTCGCGCAGCGGCAGGTGGTGCTCACCGTGTGGGAGGTGCTGGAGGTGCGCGCGGGCGAGGGCCTGCGGGTGAAGGACCTGCTGGGGAGCGAGGAGCACTTCGTCCACGAGGTGACTGCCTCGCGGGTATTGCGCCCGAGGGAGGCCGTGCTCGGACGGGTGGTGCCGCACGAGGGCACGGCGGTGTTCTGCGGACTCTACCCCCGGCCCCTGCGCCCCAGGGAAGCGGATGAGATCGTGCAGGCCATGCGCAAGCGGCTCCGGGTGCGGGGAGGGGGCCCGGTACCTCGGGAGAAGCTCGCCCTCGTGGAAATGGAGCTGGAACTCATTGATGCCTGGCGCGAGACTGCGGAGTGGCTCGAGGCGAACGCCGGGCGGATGCCGGCGCTGCGTAACACGGATGGTGAGCCCGTCGTGTACGTGGAGGACCACTACACGTTCTCGCCCGAGGTCCGCTCGCGCGTGCTGGAGGCGCTCGCGAAGCTGGAGGGGGTGGAGGTGGAGGAGGACGAGAAGGGCGTCATCCACACCTTCATGAAGCAAGGCAATGCGATGCACGCGGAGTGGGAGAACACCGTCGTCGGACGCGCGGACGTGGCGATGGACTCGCTGCGGCTGGAGACGAACTCGGTGAAGCGGGCGGACGCGTTGCGCCGCCGCGTGGAGGCGGCCTGCGAGGGACTCCTCACCCACCGCACGCGCCACGAGAAGACTCCCGAGGCCCTGCGGAAGGAGCAGGCGGGGAAGCCTCTACCGCCCAGGGAGCCCCGTTCGCCCGAGGCGCTGGCCGCGTTGCACGAGCTCAAGGAGCGGCATTACGCCGCATGGCTGGACAGTGGGCTGCCGGCGCTCAAGGGCAAGAGCCCGCGTCAGGCGGTGCGCACCAAGGCCGGGCGCCATGCGGTGGAGGTGATACTCAAGGAATTGGAGCGCACGGAGGCGGGCTTTCCCGTTGAGGAGCGGATGGACGTCTCTGGACTGAGGCGGGAGTTGGGACTGGAGGGGTGATAGAAACCGGGGCCATGTTCACGCAGCTGCGCATCCAAAACTTCAAGGCGTGGAGGGACACGGGGAACATCCGCCTCGCGCCACTGACCGTCTTCTTCGGGCCCAACAGTTCCGGCAAGACGAGTCTCCTCCAGCTTCTGCTCTTGTTGCAGCAGTCCGAGCAGTCTTCCGATCGTAAGCGCGTTCTGCACTTCGGAGATGATCACAGCGTCGTTGACCTGGGCGTGTATCCCGAGATGGTGTTTCGACATGAGCCACAGAGGGAACTGCGCTTCGCGCTCAAGTGGCGCGTTCCGGGAACACATCAGGGACCGACTCGGGGTGCTGGAACTGAGGCTCGCGAGACCAAGGTCGCCTTCAAGGCGAGCGTTGGCTCTACCAGTGGTGACGCCGGTCCCATCAGCGTGCACTCGTTTCAGTACTCCGTTTGTGCACCGCTCATAAACCTCGGCCCCACCACCATCAAAATGAGGCGTGATGATGTGGCTGGGGGCTACGAGCTTTCAACTCGTGGAAACGATATCCAAAGGAAGCCCGGGGCGTCTGGCCAACTGTCTGCGCCAGTTCGATTCTACGGCTTTCCTCGAGAGGCCGCGGTCCAGTACGTGGATACAGAGGGCCTTTTCGACCAATTCGAGCAGGCCCTCGAAGTACAGCTCGATTCCATCTGCTACCTGGGTCCGTTACGGGAACTGCCTGCGCGCTACTACAGTTGGTCAGGTGAAGCTCCTGTAGACGTAGGGCTCGATGGAGATCGCACCATTGAGGCCCTCTTGGCAGCGATGACGCGTACCTTGGAGCCAAGTGGGGGCAACCCCGTGCGTTTCGGGGAACTCATCGCGAAGTGGCTCCTTCGGATGGAACTGCTCGACAGCTTCGAGGTCAGGCCGATCGCGCCCAATCGGAAGGATTATGAGGTTCTCGTTCGAAGCCGCGGCAGTGCCGAAACGGTCAAGCTGACCGACGTTGGCCTGGGGATTTCGCAGGTTCTGCCGGTCCTGGTGCAGGCGTTCTACGTCGATCCGGGGAGCGTCGTTCTTCTCGAACAGCCAGAGCTTCATCTGCATCCCAGGGCGCAGTCCTCTCTGGCGGATTTGTTCATCGACGCCATCCGTATGTGGGAGGACGAGAGTCCTCGTGACATTCAGCTTCTGGTGGAGAGTCACTCGGAGCATTTCCTCCGGCGTCTTCAGCGCCGTATCGCGGAGGGGAAGCTGAGTCCGGACGAGACCGCGCTCTATTTCTGCTCGCCGGGTCCAGAGGGGTCCACCATCGAAAAGCTCCAGGTCGACAAGTACGGGCGCATCGCCAACTGGCCCGAGAACTTCTTCGGTGATGCCATCGGCGACACGGAGCATCAGATGGACGCCATGCTTCGCCGCATGGAGCAGGAGGAACCGAATGCCTCCGGGTGACCATGTGTTGGACACCAACGTGCTCCTCGTGGCGAGTGCGGGCGATCCCTCTTCGCCGTTCAAGGACAGTGCTCATGTGCCCTTGGCAGAGCAGAGGGCGGTATTGGCGTGGCTGCGCGAGTTCCGGAGGGACCGGTCGCGTCAGCTCGTACTCGACTCCCAAGGGGAGGTGATGCGCGAGTACAAGAAGCAACTCGGGAAGAAAGATTACGGATATCAGGTCTTCATCGAGAAGTTTCAGACGGCTCGATTTCACCGGATCGAGTTAGATGAAGCGGGCGCTGCCCGGTTGCCGGAGCCCCTACAGACCGAGGTGAAGGACAGGTCCGATCGCAAGTTCGTCGCGGTCACTCTGGCGGATAAGGGGCAGAGCTCCCTGGTCAATGCCTGCGATACCGACTGGTACGACTGTGAGGCCGCGCTCATGCAGGCTGGAATCAATGTGGAGCAGATCATCGACGGCTGGTGCCGGGCGAAGTACGTGGAGAAGCAGGGGAAGTGAGCTCAACCGACTTCTTCAAATTCCCGCACACGCCGCACCTCGCGTGGCTCTCCTCCGCGCCCGCGCGCCAGGACAAGGTGCTCTCGCCTCCCGAGGTCCGGGACTTCCTCTCCAGCGAGGTGCTCATTGAGGAGAAGGTCGATGGTGCCAACCTCGGCCTCTCCGTCGATTCCTCCGGCGCCCTGCGCGCGCAGAACCGCGGCTCCTTCCTGGGCACGCGCGCCTCGCCCCAGTTCCAGCCCCTCTGGCCCTGGCTGGAGGCGCGGCGCGAGCGGCTCGTCGAGGCGCTCGGGGAGAATCTCATGCTCTTCGGCGAGTGGTGCTTCGCCGTCCACAGCGTCCGCTATGACGCGCTCCCCGACTGGTTCCTCGCCTTCGACGTCTACGACCGCGCGGCGGGACGATTCTGGTCCACCGAGCGCCGCGATGCCCTGGTCGAGGAGCTCGGCCTCGCCCGCGTCCCCGTCCTCGCTCGGGGACGCTTCTCCCTCGCCGAGGTCCAGAAGCGCCTCGGCCCCTCGCGGCTCACCCACGGCCTCGTGGAGGGCCTCTACCTGCGTCGGGACCAGGGTGGTTTCCTGGAGGCCCGCGCCAAGCTCGTGCGCCCCGAGTTCGTCCAGGCCATCGAGGAGCACTGGTCCTCCCGGCCCCTGGAACGCAACGGGCTCGCCTCCGGCTCCTGATGGAGAGCAGGCCTGCGACCGGGCCCTCGCGCTTGTTCTCGCCCGTGTCCGGCTGCCCGCGCCCGACTCCCGTTCCTAGCTTGAGAGGGAAAAGGAGGAGACACCATGGCCGAGCACGACAGGCCCAAGCACGAGCCCCCGCTTCCCGAGGACGACGAGGGCCGCCGCACCCGTCAGGCCGGAGACCGG
>NZ_DASVWK010000398.1:0-18529 GCF_036389735.1 Archangium sp.
AGATGCCTTGTTGGGCCTCATGGGTTGTGAACTCCTTTCAGACTTGAGGGCCCGGATACTAGGACGGATTGGTCATGGGGAGGTGAAGTCGATTGAGGCCGAGGAGGCCCTCGCGCGTCGGATCGCGTGCTTGACTACCCGCTCGGAGGCGGTGGGGACTGCCCGATGCGTCCCCCGCCTCCCGCGCACCACGCCAGGCCCTGGTGCGTTGCAGCGCTGGAAGGCGCTCGATAATCTGCCCGCATGGCAGAGGACGACGGCAGCAGGCCAGAAACATCGGGGAACGGCTCGGCGGACACTTCCGAGCTCGAAAGCATCGGCTCGCAGGCCGCCTACGACGCGTTCCTCGTCGACGCGAGGGCCATCGAGCCCGGCTTCGTCGAGGAGTGCTGCGCCGACATCGTCCTCACCTACTACAATGTGATGCGGGGTGTGGAGAACGTGCTGGGCAGCGGGACGGTGGTTGTTGGCAGACTGCCCAACGTGGATGTCGTGGCGCTCTCGATGCTCCCACGGCTTGCCCAGGGGTTGGCCTTCGCCGCGCTGCAGGTGGAGCGCGAGCTTGAGGTCGCCTCGTTCGGGAAGTTGTTCGAGCGGGCGCAACAGCTGCGCCGCAAGCTGCGCAAGGCCGCTGACGCCCTCGCCGAGGCGCGCCTCCTTCCCGATGCCGACATCGATGAGGTCTGGCTGCGTGGGAAACACGATGTCCTGGAGGATTGCCTGGCGCTCGTCGCGTTGTTTCGCAGGAACGAGGCGAGGATCGCCGGCCGCTCGCCGGTGGTTGCCTCCGATGTCGCCGAAGCGGAGCAGCTCACCGGGAAGCTGCGAGTGATGCTCGGGCAGCAAGGGGTCGAAAGCGACGGGGGGACGCCGTCCCTCGTCAAGGTCATCGAGCTCCGGGATCGGTTCTGGACGCTGTTGCACCAGCGTTACGACGTTCTCTGGCGATGCGGTGCGTGGCTCTATGGCCGTGCGGTCGAGGACCGTGTGCCGCCTCTCCCGGTCCGGCAGGCGCTGGTCGGGAAGGCCCGGAGCGCGCCGGTCGAGCGGGAGGCCCCGCGGACAGTGCCGGAACAGCGGCCCGTCCTGAGTCCTCCGCCCCTCGTGCCCGCGCCGGTGAGCCCGCCCGCCAGTGTTCCCGTGCGCGACACGACCCGGCACTTGCATGATCTGCAGCGGGATCTGGAGCGAAAGGCCCGGTTCCTCGTCCGGATTGGTGTCATTTCGCCCCGGAGCTGAGCAACACCCATCGCCTCGCGTTGCGATGAGGCGGCACGCCCTGGTCACCGACCAGGGCGCGCGAGCAGGGGCGGGTGTTACGGGGCTGGCGCCTGGGTGGTGATGGGGGCCGTGGCCTCGGTGACGAGCAGGAGCTCGACGCGGCGGTTGAGCTGGTGCTCCTGGTCGGTGGCGGGTCTGGCGCTCACCGGCCAGTCCGAGCCGAAGCCACGGATCCGCATCCGCGCCGCGGGGACGCCCTGGTCGATCAGGTAGCGCCGAACCGCCTGTGCACGCCGCAGCGACATGATCCTGTTGGACGTGTCGGTGCCCTCGGTGTCCGCATGCCCCTCGATGATGAGGGTGCCGCCCTTGGGCAGCTCCGACAACCGCAGCACGGTCTGGTCCAGCAGGGGCACCACGCCCTGCAATTCCGCGCTGCCCTGCGTGAAGTGGATCTCCCCTCGCAGCACCAGCCTCTCCTGGAGGCCGGGCTGGTAGGGGCGCGGTGCTTCCCGCGGCGTTCCATCGGCCGAAGTCCCCTCGGCGTCATCACGGGTGAGCGAGTTGAGTTCCCAGGTGCTGGCTGGACGGATCCGATTGTCTTGCGGTGGGGGCGTCGGCGTGGCGAGTGCGAGTTGGAGATCCCGATCCGCGTGCTCGTCGAGGAAGGAGAGCTTGGGCGGCGGCTCGCTGCGGAAGGTGACGCCGGCGAGCATCCGGAAGCGAGGCGTTCCAGGGGCCCCTCCTATGCCGGGACCGCCCTGGACGAAGGCGTCCAGTCCGACCAACAACGGGAAGCGCACGCCTCCGAGCAGCTCCATCGACACCTGTTGTTGAGCGAGCGTGGCTCGCAGGCCCAGCTCTCCGCGCAACCCCTTGCCCGCGGTGGCCAGCGCCGCACCCACGCGTACCTCGGAGTCCGCCCCGGGCTTGGCTATGCTCGCGGAGGTATCCAGGAGGATGGCGGGACGAAACAGCACGCCCGCTTCGAGCGAGGGCTGCAGCCAACCCAGGGTCGTGCCCACCACCATCCGTGCATGGAAGCGAGGACCCGCATCACCCGCCAGCGCCGTCCCGGTACCCACCGGCAGCCCCACACCCAGATCCGCGGACAGGTCCACGGGTTGCCGATGGCGTCGCGACAGCAATCCCAACCGCGCCTGGAGCACGGGAGTCCCCAGGCCCTGGGCAGCCAACCGGGCGAGGCCCGCCTCGGCCGGATCATCTCCCTGCTGCCAGAGAACGAACGGCACCCTGGCTCCCAGCTCGAGCCAGGGCAACACCCCGTAGCTGGCCGAGAGCTGTGCGGTGGCTCGGTCCCGCACCACCTGCAGTTTCTGCTCTCCGTCGCTCAGCACCAGGGGCATGCTCTGGTAGTGCCCCAGGAGGCTGATGCTCAGCCCGCCGGGTACCAGCAGCTCGCCGTTGCCAACCAGCAGCGTGCCGCGCCCGACGTTCGTGTCCAGCCGCTCCAGGTCGAAGCCCGGAAGCTGCTCGGTTGACTGGGCCGATGCCAGCGAGCATGCCAGCAGCGTGGCGGCCATTGATCCCCGGGCGAATGAAGGTAAGCTCATGTTCGGGTAGAATTCTACCGCGCTCTATGTGGGGAGGGGCAAGTGCTCCGATTGAAAGTTCTGGTCGTGGTGTGGCTTGGGGTCCTGGTCGCCTGTGGGCCTACTGCGCCGGAAAAGGCGGAGTCAGCGGACTCGCTGAAGCGAAAGTCCATGGCGGCTGTCGCCCCTGATCACGTCATCACGTGGAGCGGCGGTACGTCCGGCTGCCTGACCTGTAACCCCAATAGTACCCCCGCCCATTCGTATGCCTGCCTGCCAAAAACGTCGGGCGACTGGACGAAGAGCTTCACGGACAAAGTCCCCGCTGGATATCAGGTGGTAGGGGTCGAGGCGAAGATTTACGGCGCCAGCGTGAAAGCGAGTCCCAGTGACGTTTCCGTCAAGACGACGGTCGGTGTGAGTCTGAACAGCCTCGTGCTCGGATCGCTCTCCTCGGACAGTCGCAACTGCAGTATCAAATCTTGCGATCTGGCGCCGTTGTCGACGTCTGTGCCCTCTTTCTCCAAAACAGACTCCAACGGCATCAGTGGTTACCAGTACAACGGGGGGACCAATACGATCACGCTCTCACCCACCACTGATTTGTATTGTGTCTCCCATGTCGAGATCTATCTGACCCTCGCGGAGCGACGCATCCGGGTTGCTCCTGGGACCTGGAACTTCGGTAAACAGAAGGTTGGCCTCCAGAGTGCTCCCGCCAAGACGATCACGGTGTGGAACGACGGCGACGCGCCGCTGACCGTCTCCGCTATCTCCCCTGATCCCGGATCACGCTTCACCGTCGTCGAGCCAGCCAACCCGAGTATGGGATTCGCAACACCCATACCGAAGGGGGGAAGCCGCGACATCAAGGTGACGTTCACTCCTGACGCACTGGGGAGTGCTCAAACGGGCACGCTCACCATTACCAGCAACTCTTCCAACACCACGAATACCACGAATGGTTCGACCACCGTCGCGCTCTCTGGCACTGGGGTGCAGTTCGCCCATGATGTAACCACGACGGAGGCGCAGCCTTTCGATTTCGGCGAACAGCGTGTGGGCACCGTCAGCAGTACGCCCAAGTCGGTATGGGTGCAGAACGCTGGCTCCACCATCCTTAAAATCCTCAGCCTCCCCATTGACGGACCCTTTGAGTTGGTCGGACCTCAGGCGACTGCGTTCGATCTGGCGCCGGGCGCGAAAGAGGAATTGTTGGTGGCGTTCAGGCCCAGCTCCGGAGATGGGGTGCAGGTACCGGGCTCCCTCACCATCAACACCAACGCCCCTTCCACGGACAAGCCCATGGTCAAAATCGACCTCTTGGGCACGGGTGTGGATCCCCGCGTATCGTGGAGCAAGCCCTCGCTGACCTTTGGAAAGAAAATCGTGGGGAACACCCCCGCGACCGATACAGTGGTATTGCGCAACGACGGCACCGGTGAGATCACCGTCAACGTCCCTGGTACCATCAGTGGCACGCACTTCACCATCGCGCCAAATGGTAATTTCACGTTGGGCAAGGATGAGAGCCAGCCCTTCACGGTGACGTTTGCCCCCAACAGTACAGCGCCAGAAGCCGGCGACCTCACCTTTACCGGCGGTGGTCAATCCGGCACGGTGTCTCTCTCCGGCCAAGGGGTATCCGCGTTTGTGTTCGTGCTGGATCCGGTCACTGCCACGACTGTCGACTTTGGCGTGGTGGAAACGGGGAAGACGAGTACCAAGCCCGTCAAGATCAAGAATATCAGCTCGTTGCCCATCACGCTCTCGGCCGCGCCAACGACGTCTGGCTCTCCCTTCGCCGCCGCTGCCCCCAGCTCGATGACGATCGGCGCCAAAGGCTCCACCAGCCCCTCCGACACCGTCACCGTCAACGTGAGCTTCAATCCCCAGAGCACGGGGTCGTTCCCCGACGGGGTTTTCACCGTGTCGAGCAATGCTGATACCCAGGTGAGCCCCAACACCTTGACCCTCTCGGGATCAAGCGCTGTCGCAACGGGAGAGTTCAGGAAGGCCGACAACACCGTCCGCACCGAACTCGACTTCGGTGAAGTGCGGGTGAACACCACCGGGCAGCTCATGGTGAGGATCACCAATAAAGGCGATTTTCCTCTCACTTTTTCCGCGGCGCCCAAAGCTTCCGAGATACCCACCACCACGTCCAGCGCCTTTACCTACCTCGGTTTGGCCAACAAGACGCTCAATAAGGACGAAGTCTACGAATTCCCAGTGTCCTTCTCACCGACGGAAAGGGATAAGACATACAACGGCGTCCTGACCATCACCTCGAACGCCAGCAACAGCCCGATGAGTCTGCCACTGCGGGGGTTGGGGGCCTATTCGAAGTTGGAGGTCTCCCCTACGGGTATTGATTTCAAAGACACCCCGGTGAGTACTTCGACCAAGAAATCCATCACCATCTCCAATCTTGGCAATGCCGCGATAGTTCTGCAGCAACCATCCGTGCAGGGATCGTTCTCCATTTCCCACCTCGATGGTGGCACGCCCGTCGAAGGCGTTGCGATCAATAGAGGCACGCCCTTCACTTTCAACGTCTCCTTCAATCCTTCGAAGGAAGGGCCGGCGGATGGCGGTATTCAGATCACGGACCCGGGTGGGGACATTCCAGAGGTGGTGATACCTCTCGCGGGCAACGGCACCGTTGCCAAACTGCAGGTTTCCACGCCGGGCAATTTCACCTTCGGCAATCAGCGTGTGGGTCAGACCAGTGGCGTCCAGGCCTTGACCATCAAGAACACGGGCCAGGCTCCGCTGGTTGTTCGTGAACTCTTTTCCAACAACGCCGCGTTTCAAATCCAGACGCCCATCGTCACCCCCACCTCTCACCTGGTCATCGAACCCAGTGGAGTGGAGGTGTTGAAGGTGACCTTTACCCCAAAGGAACTGGGCTCGACGACGGGCACGCTCACGCTCCTTAGCAATTCCGCTGTGGACTACCTGAATCCGAACATGACAGGTGTGGGCGTCGCTGGTCAGATCAGAGTGGATCCCGACATCGTCGACCTCGGGCAGGTGGAGGTGACGGGTACCGGCACCGCGCAGCGGAGTGCGACCATCACCAACATCGGACAGGCGGCGCTGACGATCAGCAACGTGATTCCTCCCGACAACGCGGCGTTCACCGTTTCCGGATTGCCCACGGGGGATGCTGGTCTGACGTTGTCGCCGGACGCTGGGTGGCCGTTCACGGTCTCTTTCAAACCCGGGGCGCGCGGCCCTGCCCTCGCGACGACTGTCATTCAAAGTGATTCCTTCACGTTGCCCAACTTCCCGCTGGCACTGTCGGGTAGAGGGGTCGCCGCGGCTGTGCAACTGGTGCCCGAGGATGTCCTGTTCGACAAGTCCAACGTGGGCACGGCCACTGTCAAGAATCTCGGCATCATGAACGTGGGGGAGAGGATCCTGTCTGTCTCGGGCATTGTTTTCACGGATGTCGAGGGCAGCGATGCAGGAGTGGGCCTGGACTACAGCACCGTGATGGGCTTCCCCAAGGACATCGATGCTGGCTCGACGCTCACCGTGCCGGTACAGTTCCTGCCTCGCCGGGTGGGTGCGCGTCAGGCCCAGGCGGTCATCTATTCGGGTGTTCGGACGGCGGATGGCGGCTATCCCGTGGCGCATCTTCTGGGCGTGGGCACCTCGCCAGTCCTGGACGTGGCACCCCCACTCGTGGACTTCGGACCTGTGCGGGTGGGGAGTCCCTCCACGTCGAAGTCCCTCAAAATCACCAATAAGGGTACTGGCAAGCTCAAGCTGAGCAAGTTGGAAATGGGAGGTCCCGATCATGCTGCCTTCAGCATGTCGGCAATCTCATTGCCCGAGCTTCCGCCACCTGCCTATGAGGGAGATCCGGCGTCGTCTGTCGAAGTACTGTTGACCTTTACGCCGAGTGCGGAGCGTTCGTTCTCGGGTCTGCTGTTGATTGAGTCGAGCGACTTCGGCGTGTCGAGCGCATCGATACCCTTGGTGGGCTCGGGCGTCCGTCAGGAGATCGCTCATTCGCCCGCGGCGCTGGACTTTGGCCGGCAACTCATCAACACAGAGCAGACGCTCCAGGTGAAAATCGTCAACAAGAGTGACAAGCCGGTGACTCTTGCCTCGCTGTCGGGGCTGCCGGCGGCGGGGTTCTCGTTGAAGGATCCACCGGGAACGCAGACCATCCTGCCCGCGGATGACGAACTGCTGTTGAACGTGCGCTTCAACCCCCAGTCCACGGACCTGGTGAATGGTTCGTTGAAAATCGCCTTCAGCGAGATGCCGCAGGTGTTCGAGACGACCTTGAGCGGCCGGGGCATTGCCTCGGTTCTCTCCACGACCGCCGTTGCCTCGGCGATGGACTTCGGCACGGTACGTGTTGGAGCCAGCGGGAGCACGAAGTCCCTCTTCATCAAGAACGAGAGTGGTCAGACGATCACCCTCGGGAAGCCGTCGTTGCTGCCCACGGGGGAGAGCTTCACCGTCGACATCTTCAACACCCTCGAGGGGAGGTCGTTGGATGCCGGTGCGTCCCTCTCCATGAATGTGTCCTACAAGCCCCAAGAGGAGACCCTGTCCAAGGCCACGCTGTCCTTTAGCACCACCCTTCCGGATCAGGCGAATGCGGCGAGCGTGGAACTGCAGGGCCGGGGGACGACGCTCCTCCTTCGTGTCGAGCCGGACAGCTTGGACTTTGGCCGGCCGCCCGTGAACAAGCCGGCGGAGCCGAAGGTGGTCACCGTCACCAACAAGTCCGCCGAGGCGAAGCTCGTCGTGGTGAAGCTGAAATCCACGGGCTCGCCCTTCACGGTGGACGCGAAGCCCCTGGTCGATCCTCTGCCACCAGGAGCGAGCGCGACCTTCTCCGTGGGCTTCAACCCCGACACGGCGACCCTGGTCGAGGACGAGGTGCAGGTGTTGGTAAGGGGAGGGAACAATACCCAGGATCTCGAGGCGCAGCTCCCCGTGAAGGGACACGGACGCAGCCTCTCGGTGGATGGTGGTGGATGCTCCACCGGCAGTACCAATGCCGGGGGCGTTGGGATCCTGGCGCTGCTGACGCTCGTGGGCCTGCGCTCACGGCGGAGGCGTGAGTAGTCGGATGGTCTTCGACGTCAGGAAGATCCTCGAGCAACTCGAGACTGGCACCCCCGCTGATCCAGGGGTGCCGGTCTGGCAGCAGGAGAGCTGGCAGGATCCTGAAGGGTTCGCCAATGCCCTGGCCGCGGCCCATGTGGGCCGCGGCGCGCCGCTCAAGAGCCGCGCGGGCCAGTACTACGACTTCTTCCACGATCTCGTCGTCCGTCATGGCAACACGGACCGCGTGGCCCTGCGCAGTTACGACCGGAGGAGCGGCTGGCAGGTGCTGGGCTACAAGCAGTTGCAAGAGCAGTCCTCGCGGCGGGCCACCGAGTGGGCGCGGCAGGGCGTCAAGGCCGGGGCCAAGGTGTGTCTGCTCTATCCCGTGGGGAGCGAGCTGCTCATCTCTCTCGTGGCGGCCCTGGGCCTGGGCGCCTGCATCAGCTTCCTGCCGCCCCAGGGCCGGCGCTTCATCACGCGCCGACTGGCCGCGCTCAAGCCGGACCACATCGCCGCCGAGCCGCACCAGGTGCTGTTGCTGGAGGGTTTCGAGAAGCAACTGCTGCAGAGTAAAGGTCAGGCCTCTCCGGCCTTCACCTCGCACACCTACAAGCTGGGCGAGCCGGTGGGGCTGCTCTTCTCGCCGCTGGTGGAGCCGCCGGGGACTTCGGCGCTGCTCACCGCGGAGGACGCCTGGCGCGGGGCGCTGGTGGACGGGCTGCTTACCTTTGGTCTCGGCGCCGGGGAGCACCTGTCCGCGCCCGGCTGCCACCCGTTGCAGCACCTGCCAGCCTTCCTCTTCGCCACGCTGCTGCGCGGGGCCACGTACCTCCACCTCGAACTGTCGGACGTCGAGGCCAACCCGGCGCTGCTCACCGAGCACCCGGTGCGCGCGCTCGGCGTCACCCCGGCCCTGCGGGACGTGCTGTTGCGTGCCCGGACGCAGTTGAAGAACGTGGCCCACTGGTTCCGCAACCCCGAGGAGCCCATCGACTGGGTGGCCTGGCGCGCGTGGGTGAAGCAGTGCGGGCTGGCCGCGGTGCCGTCCTCCAACGTGCTCGTGGATGCGGCCGCCGGGGGAGCGGTGCTCGTCTCTCCGCGGCGGGTGAGGGACCTGCACACGGAGACGCCTCCCGCTCCAGGCCGTGTCTGGACGCTGAATGATGTGAACTTGAGCGGCCAGCAGGCGCCGGGAGACTTGGGAGTCTTCACCTTGCTGCCAGACAAGACTCGGCCGCCCGCCTACCTGGTCCTCTCGCGTGGCTATGGTCTGTATCACTACGGAGGGCCGCGTACGGCGAGGAGGGAAGGGCGCGTCTATCCGGCCGCCGAGGTCGCCGAGGTCGTCCAGGGGCTGCCCTTCGCGCGGGGCGCGTGCGTGGTGCCTGCCCCCACGGGCGGTGTGGCCGGCCACTACCGTTACGTGCTGCTCGTCTTCACCGGGGCCCAGGCGCAGCAGACGGGCGCCTGGCTGCAGGAGATCCGCCGCTCCATCGAGCTACAGCTCGGGGGCGAGCACCTGCCCGATCGCACCGAGTTCATTCCCCTCTACCCTCGCAAGGCGGACGGGCAGGTGGACGAGGCCTGGTGTCACATGCAGTATTTGACGGGGGCGCTGCACCGGAAGAGCTCGGACCCGCTCTTCCAAGCGCTCACGGCGGTGCGCGGCCACCTTCTGGAAAAGGAGGGGCCGGGTGTGTGAGGATGGCGCGGCCCACGAAGTCTCTCGAAGGGATGCGCCATGGGAGTTCAGGTCGTCACGGGGGCCATGCTTCAGTGCAGCTTTGGCGCGGCCCCTTCCTCGCTGATGGTACTGCCCACCAACAAGGTGCTGGCCACGACGCCGGCGGCCAACATCATGGACAACAAGCCCATGATGAACATCCTGCCGTTCGGCGTGTGCATGTCGCTGGCCAACCCCATGGTGGCCGCGGCGACGGCGGCGGCCATGGGAGTGCTCACGCCCATGCCGTGCATCCCGGCCACGGCGGCTCCGTGGGTTCCTGGTTGCCCCAAGCTGCTGATCGGCAACATGCCGGCAGTGGATAGCAACTGCAAACTGATGTGCAACTGGGGCGGCGTCATCCAGGTCGTCTCCCCCGGCCAGTTCACGGTGCAAGATGGGTAATCCCGCGAAGCAGCAACCTCCTCCTCCTCTCGAGCTTCACCTCCTGGACAAGCCGCTGGCGGGCGAGGCGTCCAACCTGGAGAGCGCGGATGAGCGACTGGAGAAGGTCAACGCCCTGGTGGCCCGGAGCGAGTACGTGGATGCGGCGCGGGCGGCGGAGTCCGTGCTGCGCCAGGGCCTCTACGACGTTCGCCTGGTAGGCCCCTATCTCCTCGGTCTCTTCATCGAGGGCGGCCTGGAGGCGATGCCGGTGGTGTTCCACTCGCTCTCCAAGACCCTGTTGCTCAACTGGCCGTCCTTCGGACCGCTCGAGCGCAAGGATGTCTTCGCCGACGGTGGCCTGCGCTGGTTCCTCAAGGTGCTCAACAGGCACCTCGAGCACCACGAGCGCCTCAAGGACGAGACGTGGAAGCGCTGGAGCCTCGCCAGCAACCGCGAGCCCCTGGAGCAGGCGCTCACCCTCAGCGAGGAGATCTTCGCCGCGTTCGGCAGGGTGATGCCCCGCAACGGCTGCGAGGCTCCGTTCCGCCGCCTCTGCCAGTGGATGGAGGGGCACCTCCAGACGCTGCCCACCCCGGCCCCGCTGAACGAGCCCGAGCCGGAGCCCGAGGAAGAGCCCGAGGAGGAGGACTCCCGGGCTCGCTCGCGGCCGGTCGAGGCCCCGCGCTCCGCTCCCGCGTCGGCTGGTCCCTCCATCCCGGTCTCGCCCGCGCTGGCGCAGTTGATGCGCAAGCTGGCCGCGTTCGACACGCTCGTCGAGCGCCAGGACTTCCATCGTGCCAGCGTGGTGGCGGCGGACGTGCTGCACGTGGTGGAGCACTTCGATCCACGCGTGTATCTGCCCGCGCTCTTCTCCCGCTTCTTCGCCGGGCTGAGCACGAACGCGGAGCAGGTGGAGTCGCTGCTTCAGAGCACCGAGACGCTGTCCTTCCGCTCGCTGGACCAGCTCTATCGGGTGGACCTGGACACCTTCCTCGCGCAGGGTGGGAACAACGAAGGGGCAGGGGAGGACTAGGGCCATGAACGGCCCTTTCGAGCAGCGCATCCGCGAGCGCATCCGCGGCTTCGACATCCCGGCGCTGCTGGATGTGCTGACCGCCTCCGGCTATGGCGATGCGGAGATCGAGTACCGCGGTCACCGCACCACCGTGCACCAGTCTCACCTGGTGCACGACATCCAATTCATTCATCAGCCGCGCAAGCACATCATCATCACGGTGAACGTGGGGTTGCTCAGCGCGCAGTCTCCGCTGCCCTCTTTCATGATGCAGACGATGGATCAGCTCGACCATGATCGGCTCGAGCGCTTCATCGGCTTCTTCGATCAACTGTTGCTTCGCGAGTGTTTCGCCGGGCTGTACCCCGAGCGTGAAGGCGCCTTGCTGCCAGGGTGGCCGGAGGCGGCGAAGGATCGGCTGCGCCTGCTGCGCCCCACCTGTCAGAGCACGCTGCACTGGCTCTTCAGCAAGGTCTTCCCCGAGACGGAACTCTCGGTACGCCGCGAGGTGCGCCATCAGCGCGTCGCCGCGCCCGAGATGCGGCTGGGCGCCAGCGCGCTCGGCGAGGGGGACTCGATGGGTGGCTTCGCGTCCATCCCCACGGGCGGGATGGAGGTGCGGATCTTCTGCAACGAGCCTGTATCCAGCAGCGGCGTGCCGTGGGCCGTGGAGGCGCGCCGCCGCTTCGAGGCGGACCTGCTGCCCCTGCTCTCCGAGACGGTGCTGATGCTCACCGTCATCCTCGTGCTGCGCGACCAGGAGGGCTTCCTACGTCTCGAGCGCGAGAGCCACCTCGGCTACGACCCTCTACACGGAGCCCCCGTTCAGACCCAACAGGTTCTCCTGTTTTCGGGTGACACCTCAGGTTCGCAGTCCCGCAACGCGTCGTAAAGAAGAGAAGTACCTCCCTTGACCCATGCGATCGCTTCTCCCTAGACTGCCAACTAGAACACAGCGGGCTGTGTCCTGCGGTGGTGGGGGTGGGCGCATGGGTTTCAAGGGGACACAGACCGCCTCGTGAAGGAGAAGCCGTGCCCATTCAGGACAAGCTGCCCAAGTCTCGTATTACGCTCGTCTACCGCACCAAGATCAACGGCCAGCCGCAGGACGTGAAGCTGCCGTTCCGCGTCGTGGTGCTTGGTGATTTCTCGCTCGGCAGCTCCACGGACCGGCAGGTGGACCTGGAGGAGCGCAAGATGCGCTCGGTCACCGGCTCCAACATCAGCGAGCTGATGAAGGACATGGGCATGTCCGTCTCGTTCGAGGTGGACGACAAGGTCAGCGGCGATGGCCAGTCGAAGATGCAGGTCGAGCTGCCCATCAACCGGATGAAGTCCTTCCATCCGGACGAGCTCGTCCACCACGTGCCCAAGCTCAAGGCGCTGATGCTGCTGCGCAAGCTCCTGCTGGAGATGCAGTCGGACATCGACAACCGCAAGGAATTGCGGCGCAAGCTCTACGAGCTGTTCTCCGACAAGGAACAGCTCCAGAAGCTCCTGGAGAGCGATCAGCTCAAGAGCTACGAGTCCATGCGCCTGCCCAAGGCGAAGTCCGCGCTCGCCGCCGAGAATGTCTCGGTCGCCAAGGCCTGATCTCTCCAAGCACCCTTCTCCACGCCGAGGAACCATTCTCCCATGGCCGTCGAAAAAGATTATCTGAGTGAGTTGTTCAAGGTTCGCGGGCTCGAGATGCCCGTCAGCGCCCAGCCGATGATCGGCACGGGCCTGGTCCCCGTCACCTCCAGCGAAGTGGAGATACCGGGCGACGAGCGCTTCATGTCCTCCCTGGCGGCGCTGCTCTACAACGTCGAGCCCATCAAGGACGACGTGGGGCAGGTCCGCTTCGACAAGGGCGAGGTCCTCAAGGCCGTCGCGCGCATCGATGAGGTCATCGAGGCGCAGCTGAACGAGATCCTCCACAACGAGCAGTTCCAGAAGCTGGAGTCTGCCTGGCGTGGTCTCGAGGACCTCGTCAACAACACCAACTTCCAGGCCGACATCACCATCGACATCCTGGACGTGGCCAAGGAGGAGCTGGCCGAGGACTTCGAGAAGAACTCGAGCAGCATCTTCTCCAGCGCCCTGTTCGACAAGATGTACATCAAGGAGTACGACCAGTTCGGTGGTCGGCCCTTCGGCGTGATGCTGGGTCTGTACGACTTCTCCGCTTCGCGCGCGGATCTCACCTGGCTGGAGCGCATGGCCATGGTGGCCAACGCCGCGCACTGCCCGTTCATCGGTGCCGTCAGCCCCAAGTTCTTCGACTGCGACAGCATCGAGCAGCTCGACTCGCTCAAGAACCTGGACGGTGTGCTGAGCCACCCGCGCTACAGCAAGTGGCACGAGCTGCGCGACAAGGAAGAGGCCGCCTACATTGGCCTGACCCTGCCGCGCTACGTGGTGCGCCTGCCGTGGGATCCGGACCGCAACCCCTGCGACGTGCTCAACTTCAAGGAGGACGCCCAGGGCGACTCCAAGAAGTACCTGTGGGGCAACACGGCCTACCTGATGGGCCGCAACCTGGTGAAGGCCTTCGAGCTGTCCGGCTGGTGCCAGTCGATTCGTGGCCCCAAGAGCGGCGGTCTCGTCACGGGCCTGCCGGTGGACACCTTCACCCTGCGCGGCCAGCAGATGATCCAGGCGCCGGTGGAGATCGCCATCCCCGACTACCGCGAGTACGAGTTCGCTCGCAACGGCTTCATCCCGCTGGTGTACCGCAAGTCCTCGGGCGAGGCGGCCTTCTTCAGCACCCAGTCCATCAAGCAGGCCAAGAAGTTCAAGGACCCGAAGGACTCCGAGAACTCGCAGCTCGTCACCAACCTGGCCTACACCTTCTCCATCACCCGGCTGGCGCACTACGTGAAGAGCATTCAGCGCGACAACATCGGCAGCACCGCCGATGCCGGCTACGTCCAGCGGCAGCTGGAGTCCTGGCTGTCGGGGTACGTCACCATGGTGACGAATCCGGACGACGTGACGCTGCGACGCTTCCCCTTCAAGGCCGTCAGCGTCCAGGTGGAGGCGCGCCCCGGGGAGATCGGCTGGTATGACTGCAAGTTGGCTGTCCTGCCGCACATCCAGTTCGAAGGCCTCAATGTGGAGTTGATGTTGGAGTCCCGCCTGGGATAGCTGGGCGTCCCTCGTAGTCCTCACTCATCAAACAAAGGAGGGTGTAATGCCTCAATTTTCTCGCTCCCTGGACATCTACCAGGGTTTCAACTTCAAGAAGGACAAGCAGTCGCCGGTGGGCTTCGTCACCAAGCTGACGCTGGGTGGTGAGCTCGACCTCGCGGCCGACCAGGGCTCCATCAAGGATCCGGTGCTGCCTGGACAGGACATGGAAGAGAGCGTGGTGGGAGTGCTCAGCCACTACCTGTGGGAGACGGGCACCACGGATGCCATGTACCTGTCCATGCAGGTCTCGGTGAAGAACAAGACGACGCTGTCCGCCAAGCTGCTCAACGATTGGACCAGCATGGACGTGACGTTCGGCTACGTCATCTACGAGTACGACCCGGTGAAGAAGAAGTACTTCAAGTCCAACTGGACCGAGCCGGAGCTCGAGGGCATCCTGGAGAAGAACGGGGACCAGCTGAACCTGACCGTGGCGGACGACCCGTCCACCGAGGTGCAGTCGCCCAAGAACTTCACCCTCCAGATCGGCATCAAGCCGCAGACCAAGGAGCAGACGGTGAACATGGCCACGGGCGATGGCTACAACCTCACCAAGATCTGGGGCATCACGGAAGAGTCCGCCTAGTCACTCCACGTCAGGAAACAACGACATGCAGCGCTCCAAGCTCGCGCGGGTCCGCTGGCAGGTTGGCCAGACGCTCCTTCCCGAGCACTTTCGCGCCCAGGACGAATCACTCTCGGCGGAGGCGCGGCTGCATGCCGAGCTGTCCGGACTGCCCCAGGTCGGCATCGCCTCTCTCGCGTGGAGCGAGGCGCTGCTGGCCGAGGGCAGTCTCTCGATTTCCTCGATGACCGCCGTGCTGCCGGGCGGCTTCCTGGTGGACGTGCCGGGCAATGCCGCCCTGTCGTCCTTCTCCCTGGATGCCACTGGCCGCGCGGAGGTCACCGTCTTCCTACACCTGCTGGAGGAGATCCGCGGAGCCGAGGGTATCCCGCTCTACGCGGACGATCCGCCCAACCTGCAGCGCGTGATGCGTCGGCTGGTGCTCTCCAGCGAGCAGTCCGTGGACAGGGCCCTCTCCTCGTTGGAGCTGGTGGCCTTCTCCAAGAATCTCGAGGGGGCGTGGCGCCCTTCCTCGCGCAAGGTACCGCCGCTGCTGCTGGTGGGCCCCAATCCCTTCCTCAATGAGTTGCTCTTCGAGCTGGACTCGTTGCTGGAGAAGGCCCACGGCCAGCTGCGCACCCTGTTGCTGGACAGCTACCAGCGTGGCGAGCGACTCGCCAGCGCCCGCCGGACCCTGTTGGAGGTGCGTCGCCTCCAGGCCCTGCGCACCGACATGCGCAACGGCGTCAGTCCCCACCCGTACAACTTCTTCGACGCTCTGCGCCGGTTCTACTTCGAGGTCTGCTCCTACCTGGAGCTGGCGCCCGAGGGCGCCATGCCCACCTACCTCCACGATGACCTGGGCACCGGGCTGTGGGGGTGGATGGAGCTGCTCAACCGGGCCTTCCGCCCCGAGGACACGCGGCTCACGTACAAGCCTTTCGACTGCCGGGACGGGCAGTTCATCCTCTCGCCCCTGCCCGCGTTGGAGGAAGGCGTGCAGAGCGAGCTGTACCTGCTGGTGCGCAGCGAGGACCCCAGCCAGCCCGCCTCCCTGGAGGGCGTGAAGGTGGCGAGCCCCTCCCGACTGCCGGTGGTGCGCCGGCTGGCGCTCCGGGGCATTCCCTTCCAGCACGTGCCGCACCCGGCCTTCCCCCACGCCTTTGGCCCGGAGATCACCTGGTACAAGCTGTCACTGGGCGAGGAGTGGCAATACGCCCTGCGCGACAACGGCATGGCGTTCTACGTCACCCCAGCGCTTCAGGGCACCCAGGTCTTCCTCTTCTGGCGCAGGGCTTGAGATGACGCGCCCTTCCTTCCTCGACAAGTTCACCAGTCCCGGGCAGCGCCCGGACAAGGGCGGTGAGCTGGCACAGGTGCGGCAGAACCTCGAGTCCGCGCTCAACACGAAGGAGGGCTACGGCTACTTCGTCGAGGGCTTCGGCGTGGGGCGCTACACGGTGAAGTTCGGCACCCGCGAGCTGATGAAGACCCTGAGTGGCGAGCTGCTGAACGCGGTGCAGCAGTTCGAGCCGCGCCTCCAGGACGCGGAGCTGGAGTTGCGCGGCCGGGACTCGGGGCTGTGGTTGCACTTCGTGTTGTCCGGCTCCCTGAATGGTACGCCCTGCTCGCTGCGACTCCTCTTCCACACCGTGAGTGGCCGGGTGCGGGTGGAAGAAGACGAGGAGGGATGATGGAGACCACCTTCGATGAGCGGCTGGCGGTGACGCTCACCCTCACCATTGGCGGCAAGTCCCACAAGATCATCGCCGGCAGCATCAAGCGCTTCGCGATAGACCTGTGGAGCTGGGGTCTGGAGGGCGAGGTGGAATTCCTGCTCACGGACAACCAGGGTCGCGGTGGTCAGGACAAGGACGCCCTGCTGGCGGACTTCCTCAAGTCGGATCTGGTCGAGGTGTCGCTCGAGGTGAAGGCCGTCCTCGCGGACACCTCGGCTCAAGCCACCCATACCGCGCTGACGGTGAAGGGTCTCGTCTCCGAGAAGACGCTCGCCGAGGAGGTTGTTCCCACCACCAGTGGCAGCAATGTCGTCCTCCATCGCCGCTACGGCATCCGCTTCCAGGATGCCGCGCGGCTGCTGTGGCGGCAGCACTACCCGTGCGCCCTCTACACCTCGAAGACGGTCAAGGACGTCCTGGACGCGCACAAGGGCGACAAGATCAGCCTCTCCTACGACTGGCAGGCGGGTCTGGGCACCTCGCACCCCATCCTCTTCGTGGGGTTGGATCCCCAGGGTGGGGCAAGCTTCTACGACTGGGTGCTGTGGTACGTGCACGGCCACACGGGGGTGTTCACCTACGACTACGCCAAGCAGGGTTACAAGTTCGCGGGCGCCAAGGACGCCTCGGGCACGCCGATGGACCTGCACGCGGACAACCTGGCCGGGCTGGAAATGTTGTTGCCCGAGGTCATCCGCCACGATGTGACGGTGCTCAACGCCACGGCCGAGAGTCCCGTGACCCAGGCCGTGACGCAGAAGCAGGCCGTCACCGGCATTCGTCAGGATGTGCTGCTGTGCACCCCCATCTCGGATGAGGTGCAGGCCCGGGTGGACCTGGAGACGACGCGGCTGAAGGCGCGGGGCCCGGAGCTGGAGCTGATCTGGCGCTCCTTCCCCGAGAAGGCCCTGACCCCGGGGGTGCTGGTGAAGCTGCCGCCCGACGAAGCCTGGGGCGCCGCGGGCGTGGCCAAGGGCCAGGTCCTCCGCGTCCGTAACCTCCACCTGTCTGGAGAGGTGTCGGACGATCAGGGGCAGGAAGAGGTGTACAACGATCCGTACGCGCTCTTCTCCTTCCGCATGAGCTCCCGGCTGGAGCCCAAGGACGAGCCCCACGTGGATCTGCCCGCCTGGCAGCCCCCGGGCTACCCCCGCTACGTGGAGGGCTTCATCGTCAGCGAGCAGGGTGGTGAGAAGGACGAGACGTGGCAGGCCTACACGGACTCGAAGACTTCTCAGGACGGGTACAAGGTGAAGATCCCTCTCTTCGCCAATCAGGTCATCCCCGCGCCCTTCAATCCCAATCTGCTTCCCGGCCATTTCTACTTTCCCGCCTACAAGGGCGAGCGGGTGCTGGTGGGGCTCGACTTCCAGAAGGCGTGGATCAAGCGCTTCCTGGATTGGCGCACCGGCGCACGCATGCCGCAGGACGGGCAGGGCGTGCAGTTGTTGGTGGGGAAGACGCCGGAGAACGGCACCGCGCTCAAGCACTTCTACACGGACGACAAGCCCGTGTTCCTGATGCAGCGCACCAATGCCAAGGACACGCAGAAGATCCAGCTAGACGAGGGCACGTTGCTCATCCAAGTGAAGGAAGAGCAGTCGTGAAGCCAAGGGGGCCTCTGGCTCCCGACTGAGGAGGCGAGGAACCATGGGCAAGCTCGTCTGCACCGTTGAACTGGACAAGGAGAAAGGCGTCACCGTAAAGGTGGAGAACGCCGACGACCAGATCACCCAGACGATGGTGATGGACGGCACCAGCATCACCATCACCGTGAAAGGGTCCGAGGAGACGAGCACCTACGTCCAGAAGCAGGACAGCGTCACCATCACGTGCAAGGATTTCACCGTGGACGCCACCGGGACGCTCACCCTCAAATCGGCGAAGGCCTCGAGTTGGACCAGCCAGGACATCCTCAAGCTCGAGAGCACCAAGGACATGACCTTCACCTCCAGCGCCAAGCTCACGCAGAGCGCCAAACAGGACGCCAAGCTGTCCTCGAACACCAACGTGGCCATCGAGGCGACGTCCAAGCTCGACATGAAGGGCATGCAGACGAGCCTGGTGGCCTCG
>NZ_DASVWK010000399.1:0-16872 GCF_036389735.1 Archangium sp.
CGGTGGGCCTGTTCGCGATGAAGTCCGCGTGGCTGCTCGGCGCCGAGCGCGTCATCGCGGTGGACCACATCCCCTACCGGCTGGAGTTCGCGCGCAGGTACGCCCAGGTGGAGACGCTCAACTTCAAGCAGGAGGAGGATCTCATCCCCCTCCTGAAGGAGATGACGGAGGGGCGAGGGCCGGACGTCACCATCGACGCGGTGGGCATGGAGGCCGAGGGCTCCAAGCTGCACAGCATGCTGGGGGTGAAGCTGAAGCTGGAGGCGGGCTCGCCCACGGCGCTCAACTGGGCGATTCAAGCCACGCGCAAGGGCGGCACCGTCTCCGTCATCGGCGTGTACGGGCCGCCGTGGAACCTGGTGCCCATCGGCACGGCGATGAACAAGGGCCTCACGCTGCGGATGAACCAGTGCAACGTGAAGCGCTACATGCCGCACCTGCTGGAGCACATCCGCAAGGGCCGCATCGACGCCAAGGGCATCATCACCCACCGCTTCCCGCTGGGCGAGGTGGCGCGGGCCTATGAGCTCTTCGAGAAGAAGCTGGATGGGTGCATCAAGTGCGTGCTGCTGCCGCACGGGCATGCGTGAGGAGACACGGCCATGGCGGACCACACGGAGATTCCGGGATGGGGAGTGGATGGGGACCCGAGGAAGCGGCCCGGGGTGCCCATGCTGTTGAAGCCCAGGGTGCGCGAGGGCGCGCACTGGAGGGAGCCGGAGCGCCAGCGGCCTCCGGACTTCCCGGTGTTCAAGCGCAAGGGGCTGGAGGAACTGACGCCGACGTTCGGCACGGCGGTGCCTCCCCGGGGCTTGAGCGGGGTGCTACGGCAGGTGGCCTATGACATCCCGGAGGACCGGGTGCGGCACGTGCTGCTGCTGCTGCTCTCGGACCAGGTGGACGTGCTGGAGTCCAGGCTGTTCGACCGCTCGGTGGATGTGCTGAGCCGGGTGCTGGGTGTGGTAGGCGGGAGCAGGTTACGGGGCCGTCGCGCACCCACGCGTGAGAAGTAGGCTGGGGAACGACCAGGCACCGGGAGCGGAGTGCTCGGCCGCTCGCCGGTGAATGCGCGGCGCGATACGCTCGTCCGTACGCGCATGATGCTTCGCAAGCTCCTGCTCCCAGTGGTGCTCGGGGTGCTCGGCACGGTGGCTCCCGCCGTGGCCGCACCGCGTGAACCGGTGCGGCCCGTGGTGAAGGCGAAGAAGGCCACGGCCTCCACCGGCAAGCTGTCCGGCGCGCGCGGCAAGAAGCTCGTCGCGAAGGCCCCTGCCCCGAGCAAGAAGAAGAAGAAGCCGGTGCCCCTCACCAAGGGACGGCGCGTGGCCCGACGCGCCGGCTCTCTGGTGGGTGTGCCGCTGGCCGGCCAGGGACAGGTGCCCGACGACTGCTCCGGGCTGGTGCGGGCCGCGTACCACGCGGTGGGCATCGAGCTGCTGTCGCACGGCACGCTGCCCGGGGAGAACGCGGTGAGCGCCATCTACCGGCGAGCCCAGCGCGCGGGGGCGCTGCGCAAGCGCGACCCGAAGCCGGGAGACCTCGTCTTCTTCCATGAGACGTATGACCGCAACCGCGACGGCCTGCGCAACGACGGGCTGACGCACATCGGCGTCATCGAGGGGGTGGAGCGCGACGGCACCGTCGTCTTCGTGCACCGCGGGGGCGATGGGGTGAAGCGCTCGCGGATGAACCTGCGCCTGCCCACACAGCAGCGGACGAAGAGCGGCCAGGTGCTCAACGACTACATCCGCCGGGCCGAGGGCGGGGAGCGGGCGCGCCTCTCCAGCGAGCTCTTCAGCGGCTTCGCCTCGGCCGTGCGCCTGTAGCCCCCCTTCCCCTCGCCCTCCGGGAGAGGGACGGGGTGGGGGCCGCTCGCCGCCGTGTTCTACGAGCGAGCACCCGAGCGGACGAGCCTCGCTCCCCCCTGCCCAGCGGGCCCATGAGGGGAAATCCGGGAGTAGCTACCCTGCGGGAAAGACTACTGGTGGCGGGGTCCCCATGGTGGCCGAGACGCGGCGGCGGAAGGTGGTGGAGTCGGTGGAGCGACTCCTGTGCCTCCAGCGGGTGACGAGCGGATTGTCGCAGGCGCTCACGCCCGAGGAAGTGGCCCGCGTCATCGTCCTGGAGGCGGGGCCGGCGTTGGGAGCGGCCGAGTGCTCCGTCTACCTGCGGGAGGATGGGGTGCTGCGGCTGGCCGAGGTGGTGGGGCTGCCCTCGGTGGACGTCCGGGCCTGGCGCACCCTGCCGGTGGAGCTGCCCGTGCCCGTGGCCGAGGTGGCGCGCACGGGCGAGCCGGTGTGGGTGGAATCGCTGGAGGCGCTCGTGCGGAGCTACCCGGCGCTGCGCGACAGCGTGCGGGAGGAGCAGCGGGCGTGGGCGAACCTGCCGCTGGAGGTACGGGGGCGGGTGCTGGGGGTGCTGACGCTGGGCTTCGAGCGGGAGCGGGGCTTCGCGGAGGAGGACAAGGACTTCGCCCGCCTCGTGGCCCGGCAGTGCGCGTGCGCCATGGAGCGCGCCCACCTCCATGCGCGCGAGCGCCAGTTGCGCGTGGAGGCGGAGCGGGCGCGGGCCGAGGCCGAGGAGCACCGGTGCCTGGCGGAGCGGGAGCACCAGCGCCTGCGGGCGGTGATTCAGCAACTGCCCCAGGCCTTCCTCCTGGCCGAGGCCCCGAGCGGGCGGATGTTGATGACCAATGAGCGGGCGGAGGAGCTGCGCGGGAGGCAGGTGCCTGCGGACTGGCGTCCCGAGCAGTACATGGCCGTGAGCGGGTACCACGCGGATGGGCGACCCTATCTGCCCCACGAGTGGCCCCTGATGAGGGCCCTGGCCACGGGGGAGGTGGTGCGGGGCGAGGTCATCGACCTCCTGCTCGAGGAGGACAAGCCCTTCACCATCGAGGTGAGCGCCGGGCCGGTGCGGGACGCGGAGGGCCGGGTGACTGCGGCCGTGGCGCTGCTCGACGACATCACCGAGCGCCTGCGCCTGGAGCGGGCCTTGAGCGAGGGCGAGGCCGTGTTCCGCCGCATCATGGAGTCGGACATGATGGGGCTGGCCTTCTGTGACGAGGGCGGGCGCATCCTCCAGGCCAACGGGGCCTTCCTCTCGCTGGTGGGCCACCGCCCGGAGGAGGTGGCGCGGGGGGAGCTTCAGTGGCAGGCATTGATTCCGCTCGAGGGGCGCGAGGCCGGGGACCGGGGGTTTCAGCAGCTGTGGTCCCGGGGCGTGGCCACCGCCTTCGAGCTGGAGTTCCAGCGCGCGGATGGCAGCCGCGTGCCGGTGCTGACGGGCGCGGCGCGGGTGGAGGCACAGGAGCGCATCCTCACCTTCGTGTTGGACCTGTCGGACCTCAAGCGAGCCGAGGGGGCCCTGCGCTTCCTCGCCACGGCGAGCCAGATTCTCGGCCTGTCGCCGGAGGTGCCGGACGGGACGCTTCAGCACGTGGCGTGCCTGGCGAGCGTGTCGGTGGCCTCCTGGTGCGTCATCGACCTGGTGGACGCCGAGACGGGCACCCTGCGGCGCGCGGCGGTGGCGCACCCGGAGCAGGACCTGGAGGAGTGGCTGCGGCGGGGCTGGCCGCTGCCCTCGCTTCGGGACGCGGGGGGCCCGCTGCTGGACACGCTGCACTCGGGCGACGCGTGCGTCTTCTCGGACTTCGGCGAGGAGACGTGGCGCTACCTGGCCCCGGAGGCCGAGCCCGCGCGGTGGCCGGAGGGGTGGGAGACGTGCTCGGTGCTGGTGGTGCCGCTGCGCTCGCGCGAGCGGGCCCTGGGCCTGCTCACCCTGGGGGCCAGTGCGTCGCGGCGGCGCTATGGGGCGGAGGACGCCGCCATGGGCCAGGAGCTGGCGTCCCGCGTGGCCACGGCGCTGGAGGGCGCGCGGCTCTTCCTGGACTCGCAGCGGGCGGTGCGCCTGCGCGACGAGTTCCTCGCGGTGGCCTCGCACGAGCTGAAGACGCCGCTCACGCCCCTGCGGCTCCACCTCCAGGGCCTGCGGCGGGTGGTGGAGGCGAGCCCGGGGCAGCCGGTGGCGCCCGAGCGTGTGCTGCGCGCCGTACAGGGCTGCGAGGCCCAGGTGCGCAAGCTGGCGGGGTTGGTGAATGACCTGCTGGACGTGTCGCGGCTGACGCGAGGGGAGCTGCCCCTCCACCTGGAGCCGGTGGACCTCCAGGGGGTGGCGCGCGAGGTGGTGGAGCAGTTCACCGCAGAGGCGGCACGCGCGGGCTGCCGGGTGGAGGTGTGCGAGGGGCCGCCGGTGGTGGGCCGGTGGGACCGGCTGCGGCTGGAGCAGGTGGTGACGAACCTGCTCACCAACGCCCTGAAGTACGGGGCGGGCAAGCCCGTCCTGGTGCGCGTCTGGGGGGAGGGGGGCGTGGCGCGGCTGCTGGTGCGGGACGAGGGCATCGGCATCGCGCCGGAGCACCGCGCGCGCATCTTCGGCAAGTTCGAGCGCGCCGTGTCCGAGCGCCACTACGGCGGGCTGGGGCTGGGGCTGCACATCACGCAGCAGATCGTCCATGCGCTCGGGGGCGACATCCGACTGGAGAGCGAGCCGGGGCGGGGCGCGAGCTTCACGGTGGAGCTGCCGCTGGAGGGGGCGTCGCGGGGGCGGGGAGAGGCGGAGGAGCGGTTGCCGCGGTAGGCGGGTGCGCTAGGGTGGCGCGCGCATGATCCTCCCCACCCAGCGCCACCTCTTCGAGTTGCCGGACGACCTCACCTGGCTCAACTGCGCGTACATGTCGCCGCAGATGTACGCGGTGAGCGAGGCGGGGAAGGCGGCGGTGCTGCGCAAGGCGAGGCCGTGGGAGCTGCGGCCGGAGGACTTCTTCACGGAGTCGGAGGCGCTGAGGGGCCAGTTCGCGGGCCTGGTGGGAGGGGACGCGGCGGGCGTGGCGCTGGTGCCCTCGGTGAGCTACGGGCTGGCGGTGGCGGCGGCGAACGTGCCGGTGAAGGTGGGGCAGCGGCTGCTGGTGCTGGCGGAGGAGTTCCCCTCGAACGTGTACCCGTGGCGGGAGCTGGCGGAGCGGGCGGGGGGACAGGTGGTGGCGGTGCGCCGACCCGAGGACGGGGACTGGACGCGTGCGCTGCTGGAGGAGGTGGATGAGCGCACGGCGCTGGTGGCGGTGCCGCACTGCCACTGGACGGATGGCGGGCGGGTGGACCTGGTGCGGGTGGGGGAGCGGGTGCGGGAGGTGGGGGCGGTGCTGGCGGTGGACGCGACGCAGTCGCTGGGGGCGCTGCCGCTGGACGTGGCCGAGGTGCGGCCGGACTTCCTGGTGGCGGCGGGCTACAAGTGGCTGATGGGGCCCTACAGCCAGGGCTACCTCTACGTGGCGCCGCGGTTCCGCGAGGGTCGGCCCATCGAGCACAACTGGCTGATGCGAGGGGGCAGCGAGGACTTCTCGCGGCTGGTGGACTACCGGGACGACTTCCAGCCGGGGGCCAGACGCTTCGACGTGGGGGAGCGGAGCAACTTCGTGCTGGTGCCCATGGCGATGGCGGCGCTGAAGCAGCTACGGGCGTGGGGAGCGGCGGACATCCAGCAGACGCTGGGGGCGCTCACGTCGCGGGTGGCGAAGGGGGCGGCGGCGCTGCGGCTGGAGGTGCCGCCCGAGTCACGGCGAGCGGGGCACCTGGTGGGCATCAAGAGGCGGGGCGGCTACGCGCCGGACGTGGCGGCGAAGCTGGCGGCGCGCAAGGTGTACGTGAGCGTGCGCGGGGACAACATCCGCGTGTCCCCGCACCTCTACAACACCGAGGCGGACGTGGACCGGCTGCTGGAGGAGCTGGACGCACTCGTGTGAGCCCGCTCCTCCCGAGCCGTGCTCACTCGAACTTGTAGCCCTTGGGCACCACGACGATGCCGTTGTCGGTGACGGTGAAGCCGCGGGCCTTGTCCGCCGCCAGGTCGAAGCCAATCTTCGCGTTGGGCGGCACCTGCACGTCCTTGTCGATGATCGCCTTGCGCACCTGGGCGTGCCGGCCGATGTTCACCCCGTCGAAGAGGACGGAGCGCTCCACCAGCGAGTAGGAATTCACGCGCACGCGGCGGAAGAGGATGCTCTCGCGCACGGTGCCGCCGGAGATGATGCAGCCGCCGGCCACCATGGAGTTGACGGCGCGGCCCACGCGCTCGCCGGACTCGTGGACGAACTTGGCCGGCGGGGTGTACTCGACGGCGGTTCGCAGCGGCCACTCCGGGTTGAAGACGTCGAACTCGGGGTTGACGGACACGAGGTCCATCGAGGCCTCGTGGTAGGCCTCGATCGTCCCCACGTCACGCCAGTAGGTGTTGGGGCGCGTCTGGCCGGGGATGGGGTTGGTTTGGAAGTCGTAGGCCTGGATGTGGTAGCCGTCGCGCAGCGCCCGCGGCAGCACGTCCTTGCCGAAGTCGTGCTGCGAGCCCTCGGTGCGCGCATCCACCTCCAGCAGCTCGCTGAGCACGCGTCGCTTGAAGATGTAGTTGCCCATGCTGCACAGGGCCATGCCCGGCTTGCCCGGCATCGCCTTGGGGTCCTTGGGCTTCTCCTGGAACTCGATGACGCGGCCGCGCTCGTCCACCTGCATCACGCCGAAGCGCGAGGCCTCCGCCACGGGCGTGGGGTAGGCGGCGATGGTGATGTCGGCGCGCTGGGCCTCGTGCTGCTCCAGCATGTGCGCCACGTTCATCTTGTAGATGTGGTCGCCGGAGAAGATGGCCACGTCGTCGGCGCGGTAGTTCTCCACCAGGTGCATGTTCTGGTAGATGGCGTCGGCGGTGCCCCGGTACCAGACGTTGCCCAGCTCCTCGTAGAGGTACATCTGCGCGGGCGCCAGGGTGATGAAGTAGTCGGCGAGCAGGCCCGAGCCGAAGCGCCAGCCACGCTGGATGTGCTCGGTGAGGGACTGGGCCTTGAACTGCGTCAGCACATAGGTGGCGTAGACGCCCGAGTTGAGGAAGTTGCTCAGGGCGAAGTCGATGATGCGGAACTTCGAGCCAAAGGGGACTGCGGGCTTGGAGCGCCTGGACGTCAGAGGCGCCAGGCGAGTGCCCTGGCCTCCCGCGAGAATCATTCCGAGGACGCGCTTGCTGCTGCTCATGCGGTGGTGAACCCCCTTGAGCGCACACTATAGGGGGACTTCCGCGAAAAGCGCGGAAGTGGACGGAAGTCCTCGGGAGGGCCGAGTCGGTCCGCACGCACGGCGCGGCGCGTCATGACGAGGTGTTGGGTACCGGACGTCTCGTCGCGTCCGGGACGCCCTAGCCGGTGGGCCGCTCACTGCGCAGGGCGAAGTGGGCGCGGACGCGCGTGGCGGCCTCGTGCTGGCGCGCCGCCTCCAGTTGCCGGGCCGCCCAGTCCGCCGCCTGCTCCACGGTGGGGACGAGGACGTAGGGGTGGGTGGGCGGCTCGAGGTGGAAGAGGCTGCGCAGCGACAGTTGGAGGAAGGCCGAGTCGGTGACCCAGGCGGTGCCGAGCACCGTGCTCCGCAGGGCCTCGTCGTGCTGGGCCGTCCACGCCGCCTGCCGCTGCCGGTGCTCGGTGGGCAGCAGGCCGCTTCGGGACGCGTCCATCAGCAGCAGGTGCGGCTCGCCCCGGCGCAACAACTCGGCCCGCTGCTCCAGGTGCGCCTCGAAGGCCCGCAGGGACGGCGTACCCACGAACCGGATGACGACCAGCGGCCAGAGCGAGTCATCCACGGAGATGGGAGCGGGGGTCTTCATTGAGGGCGGCGAAGTGTAACAGTGTTGCGAGGCGGACGCACGGAGGGCCCCGCCGCGTCCCGGTGACATCGAAGTGACAGACGGCGCCCGGCCAGCGGCCTGACACGCCACCCCGAGCAGCAAGCGCCCAGGGGAGCGCTCCCTGCCGGGGGGCATCCGGCTGTCCACGTTCCCGACCAGCAGGGCACTCAGCTCTCACAGGGGGACGACTCATGACCCGGACGAAGCTCATCCTGGCTGGCCTCATCGCTGGCGCGATGGCGTTGGGCACCGCGTGCAAGTCCGACAAGGCGGCGGAGAAGGCGCCCACGGACCAGACCTCGCGGCCTCAAACCACCGACCCGAACCAGGGTGGGACCTCCTCTGGCACCACGACGCCGGGGGGCACCGGTGGCTCGGGCTACGAGGAGGAGGACTCCCGGTTCGACGAGAGCCAGGAGCTCGGCGGCAACAAGTTCCCCTCCGACGATACCGTGCCCGAGCCGTGAGGCGTAAGGGAGGCGACACAGGGGAAACAGCGGTGCTCGATAGGAGGCCCACGGCGGTAGATTGGCCGCGTGGCCCATCCTCTCGCTGGCAAGCTCCCCCCTGATTCCCTCCTCATCAACCCCGAGACGCTGCGCGCCCAGTACTACTCCGAGCGCCCGGACGTCCGCGAACCCGAGCAGCGCGTGGCCTTCGGCACCTCCGGCCACCGAGGCTCGGCCGCGCGCCGCAGCTTCAACGAGGCCCACATCCTCGCGGTGACGCACGCCGTCTGCGAGTACCGGAAGAAGGAGGGCATCGACGGCCCGCTCTTCCTCGGCATGGACTCGCACGCCCTGTCCGAGCCGGCCCAGCGCACGGCGCTCGAGGTGTTCGCCGCCCACGGCGTGCAGGTGCGCTTCACCGACGGCTCCACGCCCACCCCCGTCATCTCCCACGCCATCCTCACCTACAACCGCGGGCGCGAGCGGGGGCTGGCCGATGGCATCGTCATCACCCCCTCGCACAACCCACCCGAGGACGGTGGCATCAAGTACAACCCGCCCAACGGCGGCCCCGCCGACACCGGCATCACCGGCTGGGTGGAGAAGCGCGCCAACGAGCTGCTCGGCGCGGGCAACACCGGCGTGCAGCGCATTCCCTACGAGCGCGCCCGTACCTCCGCCACCGTGAAGCCGTATGACTTCATCACCCCGTACGTCGCGGATCTCGGCGACGTGGTGGACCTGGAGGTGGTGCGCGGGGCGAAGCTGTCCATCGGCGCCGACCCCCTGGGCGGCTCGAACATCGACTACTGGGAGCCCATCGCCGCGCGCTACGGCCTGTCCATCCAGGTGGTGAACAAGACGGTGGACCCCACCTTCCGGTTCATGCGCGTGGACCACGACGGCAAGATTCGCATGGACTGCTCATCGCCCTACGCGATGGCCGGCCTCGTCGAGCTCAAGGACCGCTACGACATCGCCTTCGGCAACGACACGGACTCGGACCGGCACGGCATCGTCACCCGCAGCGTGGGGCTGATGAACCCCAACCACTACCTGGCCGTCGCCATCAGCTACCTCTTCCGCAATCGCCCCGGCTGGAAGGCCGACACCGCGGTGGGCAAGACGCTGGTGAGCAGCAGCATGATCGACCGCGTGGCCAGGGACCTCGGCCGGCGCGTCGTCGAGGTGCCCGTGGGCTTCAAGTGGTTCGTGGACGGGCTGCTGGACGGCTCGCTCGGCTTCGGCGGCGAGGAGAGCGCAGGCGCCTCCTTCCTGCGCCGCGATGGCACCGTCTGGTCCACCGACAAGGACGGCATCATCCTGGACCTGCTGGCGGCGGAGATCCTCGCGCGCACGGGCAAGGACCCGGGCGTGCACTACCACGAGCTCACCCAGAAGTTCGGCGCGCCGCTCTACACGCGCATCGACCAGGCGGCCACGTCGGCGCAGAAGGCGGCGCTCAAGAAGCTGTCGCCGGAGGCGGTGCGCGCCACCTCGCTCGCGGGCGAGCCCATCCTCCAGCGCCTCACGCGCGCCTCCGGCAACAACGCCGAGATTGGTGGCCTCAAGGTGGTGACGGAGAACGGCTGGTTCGCCGCGCGGCCCTCGGGCACCGAGGACGTGTACAAAATCTACGCGGAGAGCTTCCGGGATGCGAAGCACCTGGACTCCATCGTGGACGAGGCGCGCAAGATTGTCGGCGAGGCCTTCGCGCGGGGCTGAGCCTCGGGAGGAGTCACGACGGGCCCGGGCTCAGCGCCCGGCCCGGTGCCTCGTGTCACCGACGGGAACGGCCCACAGCTCGTGGAAGTGGACGCCGTCGTTGGCGACGAAGAACATGAAGTCGCCCGAGCGCGTGAAGTCGAACGGAAACGCGTTGGCGGGACCCGGGTTGATGTCCATCAGCAGCCGCGTGCCCCGGAGCGTGCCATCCGTCACCCACGGCTCCTGGCCGTGCTCGGCGTCCGCGGCGGCGAAGAGGGCGAGATCCTCGTTCACGGCGGTGAGCGTCGCCACGGGGATGTCGATGGCGTTGACCAGCCGGCGGCGCAGCAACTCCGTGGTCCGGGCGGTGCCTCGGGTGGCCCAGAGCTGCACGTCGGCCAGCGCGGGCCCGGAGGTGGAGTAGGCCAGGGTGAAGAGCAGACGGCCGTTGACCTCGGCGATGCCGCCAGCGGGCAGGAAGGCACTCACCTGCGGGAAGTCCGGGAAGGGATTGGGCAGATCCTCGATGACGGTCGAGCGCGGATGGCAGTCCGGGTCCGGGTCCAGCTTGCGCAGCCGGGCTCCACGGTCCGCCGGCTCGAAGGTGACGAAGTAGAGGCGCCGCTTGAAGAGGGCGATGGGCTGTGCGCCCGAGCCCTCGGGGCCCGGCACGGTGTCCTCGACGAGTTCGGTGCCCCTCCGGGTGCCGTCGGTGCGCCACAGCTCGCGCCCGTGGGCCGGCTCCTCGGCGGAGAAGTAGAGGAGGCCGTCGTCCACCCGCGTGGGCCGCATCACGCCCGAGCTATCCGGACCCGGGCGGATGTCCCTCAGCAGCCGGGTGCCTCGGGCGGTGCCATCGCTCACCCAGGGCTCGAAGCCGTGCTCGCCATCATCGGCCACGAAGAAGAGCGTGTCGTCGTCCAATGCGGTGAGCTCGAACAGGGCGAAGCCCGGGCCCAGCTCCTTCACCCGCACGGTGCCCGCCTCGGTACCATCGCTCCTCCAGAGCTCCAGGCGCTCGCCGCTCGTTTCACTGGAGAGCCTCCGGTAGAAGAACAGGGTGTCGCCCACCCGGGTGAGGCCCTCCAGCTCCGAGCTGACGCCGCCCGGGGTGATGTCCCTCAGGAGCCGTGTGCCCGCGGTCGTGCCGTCGCTCACCCAGAGTTCGGTTCCGTGGACGCTATCGCTCGCGACGAAGAAGAGCCGCCTGCCCACCACGGTCAACCCGCTGACGCCGGTGACCTCGAACTCCCGCACCGCGAAGGTGCCGGGGGCCGTGCCGTCGCTCCGCCACAGTGCCGACTCCCCGCTGGTGAAGTTGGCGGCGAAGAAGAGCGTCCCCCGGAAGTCCACCAGGTCTGTCGGCAGGGGGCCCTCGATGGGAAGGGGCGGCGGCGCTGGAGTCAGCGGCGGGAAGATGTCCTCCACCAGGAACGGCGTGCCGAGCTTCGTCCTGTTCCATTGCGCGGAGACTTCTCCCGGGGCGCCCTCGTCCGAGGACTCCTGCTCCGAGACCTCTTCAGGAGGTGGCTCCTCGGTGAGCGGTCCACCGCAACCCACGGCGAATGCACAGACCCATGCCAGCTGAACCCAGACACGCATGTTTTCCCCCCTCATGGACCGGCTGCGCGACACGATGCGGCGTGAAGTGCCTCGGGTGCATCGTCTCCGGGGGACGGGGGAGCGGCGATACCGGGAGACCAGGGATGCTCGGCAGCTTGGGGGCTGGACGAACGTACGCCTGCCGGTCGCACCTGGCGCCAACTGGTACAACCATCGGACCACTTGCACGAGAACTCGCCCGGGAGGCCCCCCTATCCCGGGCGGATGCGCGCGGGGTGGGTATAGAGGTTGAAGCGCCCGTTGCGCACGAAGGTGGCGAGCGTCACCCCGGCGCGCTCGGCCAGGTCGATGGCGAGCGAGCTGGCGGCGGACACGCTGGCGACGATGGGGCAGCGGGCCATGGCGGCCTTCTGGATGATCTCGAAGCTGACGCGGCCGCTGACCACGAGCACGGTGGGCCGGATGTCGGTGGGTTGTGAGGCCCGGGCCGAGCGCAGCCCCTGCTGGAGCACCAGGGCCCCCACGACCTTGTCCACGGCGTTGTGGCGGCCCACGTCCTCGAAGGCGGCGAGCACCTGGCCTTGTGCGTCGAGCGCGGCGGCGGCGTGGACTCCGCCGGTGCGGGCGAAGTTGGGCTGCACGGAGCGCAGGTGCTCGGTGGCGTGGGCGAGCACGGAGGCGGGGAGCTCGGGCCCCTCGGGGAGGCGGGTGCACACGGCCATGAGGTCCTCCACCGAGCGCCGGCCGCATACGCCACAGGCCGCGGTGGTGAGCGTGCCGCGCCTCGTGGCGCCCACCTTCTCCACATCGATCACCAGCCCGGGGGCGGGCGTCACCTCGACGATGTTGCCGTAGCCCTCCTCGCCGGGCCGGCCGCAGTGCGCGAGCCCTCCGAGGTCCTCGGCGGACTGGATGAGCCCCTCGGCGAAGAGGAAGCCGGTGACGAGGAAGCGGTCCTCGCCCGGGGTGCGCATGGTGACGGCCACGGTGTCGCCACTGAGGCGGATGTCGAGCGGCTCCTCCAGCGCGACGCTGTCCGGCTCCTCGGGCGCGAGCTGCCCGTCCGAGGTGTAGCGCACCACGGGCCGCCGGGTGACTCCAGAGGGCAGCGGGAGGGGACGTCTGTCTTCACTCATGGGCCCTCCGGCGCGCGCAGGAGTCCGTCCCGGAGGCACTGCTGGATGAAGGCGGCGATCCCTGGCACCTCGTCGGGGGAGAAGCGCCGGGGGCCCTCGGGCAGGAGCGACTCACTCACCACGGCCAGCACCTCCGGGCGCGACGCCGCGAGCAGCGGCCCGAGTCCCTCGCGCCAGACCTCCAGCTTGGGCAGCGGGCCGTGCTTCCACCCCTCGACGAGCACCAGGTCCACGGCGTCGGCGAAGCGGGCGAGCAGGGACAGCACGTGCTCGGGGGGCTCGGGGAAGGAGAGCTGCACGCCGGCGGGGGTGGCGAAGGCGACGAGCGCGGCCCCGGTCTCGGCGTAGCGTGCGGTGTCGGTGCCCTCGGGGTGGAGCGGGTGCGGGTGCGAGGAGTGCTTCACCACGCCCACGCGCAGGCCGCGCTGGCGCAGCTCGGGGACGAGCCGTGCGAGGAGCGTCGTCTTGCCCGAGTTGGACCAACCGACGACGGCGAGGGCGGGCGGGGGGTGCATCACGGCTCCACGGGGAGGAAGCGCGGGCGATCGAAGCGCTCGAAGTCCACCTCGTCGCCGGGAGCGAAGTCGGCGCGGCCCGGGGGGAGGACGGTATAACCCTCGGCGCCGATGTTCTGCAGGTGGTGCCCACCGCCCTGGGTGCGGATGCGGGCCCAGACGAGCCCGTCCTCGCGCGTCTCCAGGGAGGCACTGATGAGGTAGGTGAAGCCGGCCTGCTTGTGGCGCGCGTCATCCAGGCGGACGCGCAGGCGCTGGCGCTCCTCGGAGACGCCCTGGAAGCGCAGCAGCAGCGGGCGGGCGAGCTGATCGAACGCGACGGTAGCGGCGCCCGGGGTGCCGGGGAGCACGACGACGGCGGTGGCGCCGAGCCTCGCCACGGCCACGGGCTTGCCGGGCTTGAGGGCGACACCGTCCACGAGGAAGGAGGCCCCCAGCTCGGAGAGGAGGTGCTTCACGCGATCCTTGTCCCCCTGGGAGGCACCGCCGGTGGTGATGAGCACATCGGCGTCGAGGGACAGGCGCTTCAGCGCGACGCGCAGCTCGGCGTCATCATCCCGGGCGCGCTCGAGGGCGACCACGCGGGCGCCGGCCTCGCGGGCCATGGCGGCGACGAGGACGAGGTTGCTCTCGTACACCTGATGGGGCAGGGCGGGAGTGCCGGGCGAGACGAGCTCATCTCCGGTGGCGAGCACGGCGAGGCGAGGCAAGGGGCGCACGAGGACGTGGGTGTCGCCCATGGAGGCGAGCACGCCGAGGACGGAGGACTCGATGCGCTGGCCGGCGCGCAGCAGGGGCGTGCCAGTGAGGATGTCCTCGCCCACGGGGCGGAGGTCCTTGCCGGGCGGGACCTCGACGCAGATGTCGACGAACCCCTCGGCGGGGACGGTGGCCTCCTGCCGGACGACGGCGTTGGCGCCCTCGGGGAGGGGTGCACCGGTGAAGATGCGCGAGGCCTCGCCGGGAGCGACGGGGCGCGAGGGCAGGTGGCCGGCGTAGAGGGTGTCGACGACGCGGAGCCGAGCGGGGCGGTCGCGGTTGGAGCCGGAGGTGTCCTCGGCGCGGACGGCATACCCGTCCATGGCGGAGACGGGGCAGCCGGGGAGGGAGCGCGAGGCGACGACGTCCCGGGCGAGGAAGCGACCGAGGGCCTCGAGGAGGGGGACGCGCTCGGGGGGAGCGGGGCGGAGGGCGTCGAGGGCGGCTGCGCGGGCGGCGGGGAGCGAGGTGAGGGACATGAGGAGTCGTCCACCGGGCTTTAGCGCAAGGGCGGGGCGGGTGGGGACTGGGGAGAAGGTAGCCTCCACCAGCGGACGGAGCACGGGGAGAAGCAGGGCACGAGGAGGCGCGACGTGAGCGAAAGGGAACGAAGCGGGCCGGAGTACCCGGACGTGACGCTGGGGGTCATCGCGGGCGGACGAGGCGAGCGACTGGGGGGCGTGGCCAAGGGCCTGCTGGAGGTGGAGGGGCGCCCGGTGCTGGCGAGGCTGCTGGACCTGGGCCGATGCTTCGGAGACGTGCTGCTGGTGACGAACGACCCGACCCCCTACGCCCGCTTCCCGGTGCGCACGGTGGAGGACGTGGTGCGAGGGCGAGGGGCTCCGGGGGGAGTGCACGCGGCGCTGGTGGGCGCGGGAACCGGGTGGGTGCTGGCGGTGGCGTGCGACATGCCCTTCGTGACGCAGGAGGCGGTGCGCGTGCTGCTGGAGGAACGAGGCCCGGAGGTGGAGGCGGTGTGCTTCACGGTGGGAGGCCGGGTGGAGCCGTTGCTGGCCGTGTACCGGAGCGCGCTGGCGGCCCCCTGGGGCGAGAGGCTGAAAGCGGAGGAGCCCTCGCTGAGGAGCCTGCTGTCGAGCTGCCGGGCGAAGCTGTTACCGGAGAACGCACTGCGAGCCGTGGACGCGGAGCTGAGGGCGGTCACCAGCGTGAACACGCCAGAGGACCTGAGGCGCCACGGAGCGACCCTCCCCGCGCCCTCCGGGAAAGGGACGGGGTGAGGGTCCGCGCCCCCGTTCTCCCCCCGAGTCAGCCCGCGGGGCGTGGAGGAAAAGAGGCTTCCCCGAGGGGCCGAGAGGTAGTCCCCGGGTACAAGGAGGCGCACCGTGGAGGGAGGGGCCGCTGAACAGGCCCGGAGAGGATGCCCAGGGGGTGCGCGATGTCCACGAAGAGTTCACATGTAACGATCGACCATGAGGAGATCCGCGAATGGGCGGAGAGCCGCTGTGGGAGGCCGTCGATGGTCACGGGGACGGGGAAGGGGGAGGGGACGGGAATCCTGCGGATCGACTTCCCGGGCTACGCGGGCAGGGGGACGCTGGAGCCCATCTCGTGGGACGAATTCTTCGCCAAGTTCGAGGAAAGCAAGCTGGCGCTCGTGTACTCGGCGCACGCGCACGGGCACCGGAGCAACTTCAACAAGTTCATCGCGCGCGAGACGGTGGACCTGGAGACGGGGGACAGGGTGGGGCCGTCGCGCCATCACCGGAAGTTGGAGGAGCAGGCGGCGGCCAAGCCACGCCGGGCGACCCGGAGCGCCACGGCGTCGAGCGGTGAGCGGCGGGCCCCCCGGAGCGAGGCGGCGCGCAAGGCCCGCACCTCCGCTCCGAGCAAGCCAAAGACTCGGAGCACCCAGCGGGGCGGGGCCAGACAGAACCCCGAGAGGCGGGGCACCAGTCGGAGGGGTGGCGGCCGGACGTAACTCGGGTAGGGTAGTCCCCCCCTCCAAAGGCTGCGCGGCATCATATGAGTCGATTGAAGGACAAGGTGGCCCTGGTGACGGGGGCGGCGTCGGGCATTGGCCGAGCGACGGCCGTGCTGTTCGCGCGCGAGGGCGCGCGGGTGATGGCGACGGACATCTCCCCTTCAGGCGAGCAGGTGGTGCAGGAGATTCGAGCGGCGGGAGGGGTGGCCACCTTCGCGGTGCACGACGTGAGGGACGAGACGGTGTGGATGAAGGTCATCACCCGCTCGCTGGAGTCCTACGGGCGGCTGGACGTGCTGGTGAACAACGCCGGCATCGCGATCTCCCGGTCGGTGGCGGAGATGACGCTGGCCGAGTGGCGCGAGCAGATGGCGGTGAACCTGGACAGCGTCTTCCTGGGCATCAAGCACGCGGTGCGGGCCATGCGCCTGGAGGGGCGCGGGGGCTCCATCGTCAACGTGTCCTCGGTCTCGGGGCTCGTGGGCAGCCCGAGCACCAGTGCCTACTCGGCGAGCAAGGGCGGGGTGAGGATGTTGAGCAAGGCGGTGGCGGTGGAGTGCGCGGCGGACGGCATCCGCGTCAACTCGGTGTTCCCGGGCGGGGTGCGCACGCCCATCTGGGAGACCGCGGACTGGTGGGACGGTTTCGTGGAGCAGATGGGCAGTGAGCACGAGGCCTGGAAGCGGCTGGAGGCGGCCTCACCGCTGGGCCGCATGGGCGAGCCCGACGACATCGCCGAGGCCATCCTCTACCTGGCCTCGGACGCCTCGCGCTACGTGACGGGCTCGGAGCTCGTCGTGGACGGCGGCTACACGGCGCGCTAGTTGCGGCCCCACTGCCGGGGGCGGCTGAAGCGGTAGAAGCCCGTCTCCTCCTCCTCGGCGACGGTGCCCGCCTCGTCGGCGAAGTAGCGCGTGCGCAGCTCCTGGAGCTTCGTCTCCAGCTCGGCGCCGGAGTACTGCTGGGCGAGGGCCTCGCGCTCGGACATGTACTGCGAGCCCACCTCCCAGCGGGTGTCGCGCACCTTGTCGAGCTCGTCCCAGCGCTTGAGGGCCTCGTCGTCCAGGCCCATCTCCTCGCGG
>NZ_DASVWK010000400.1:0-4742 GCF_036389735.1 Archangium sp.
CCGGGTCTTCATGGAAGAGCCCCAGCCGCTTGAGGATGTCGGTGAACATCAACCCCTGGATGATGAGGGACAGGAAGGTGACGCCGAAGGCGATGGCCACCAGCAGCTCGCGCTCGGGGGTGGCCTCCGGCAGGCCGAGCGCGAGGCCGATGGAGAGCGCGCCCTTGATGTTGCCGAGGACGAAGACGTGCTGCCAGCGCAGGGGGACGGCCTCGGAGGGCCGCACGAGGCGCAGCAGCAGGAAGGGCAGGTAGATGGCCACCGCGCGCCCGACGAAGACACACACCACGGCGAGCACCGTCTGGGGCATGTAGCGCACCAGCGTCTCGGGGCGCGTGGTGAGGCCCACGGAGAGGAACAGGAAGGTGTTCACCCCGAAGGCGGCGTACTCCCAGAAGGTGTGGATGGCCACCTGGCTCTGCGGGGCCACGTGGCGCCGCAGGTTGATGCCGGTGCTCAGCCCGGCCGTCACCGCGGCGATGGCACCCGACAGGTGCAACTGCTCGCCGATGACGAAGGCGGCGAAGGCCAGCGCCGTCGTCACCATGATCTCCGCGAGCGGATCCTCGGTGTGGCGGATGACGAAGCCGGCCACGAGGCCCAGGGAGAGGCCGATGGCGAGGCCCCCCACGGTGGCCCCCAGCACCTTGGCGCCGATGAAGGGCACGGAGAAGGCCGTGTCACCGCTCACCACGATGGCGGCGATGGCCGCGTAGGCCACGAGCGCGGTGCCGTCATTGAAGAGGCTCTCTCCCTGCATGATGCCGGAGAGGCGCCGGGGCACGGGGGCGCGCCGGAAGGCGTAGAGGATGGAGACGGTGTCGGTGACGGCCAGGATGGACCCGAGCAGCAGCGCGGGCCCCCAGGCGAGCTCCAGGGCGAAGTGGAGCGCGGTGCCGGTGGCACCGATGGCCAGCACCATGCCCAGGGTGGCCAGGGTGGCGATGGGCAGGAGGTTGGCGCGCACGTTGGCCACGTCCGCGGTGATGCCGCCCTCGAAGAGCAGCAGCGGCAGGCAGACGAGGAAGACGACCTCGGGGTTGAGCGGAGGGACGCCCGGAAGGATGCCGCCCACGGCGAGGAGCAGGCCCCCCACCACCAGCGCGACGTTGTACGGAATCCGCACACGTTTGGCGGCGATGGCGAGCGAACTGGCGGCCACCATCAGGCCGATGATGAGAGGCATCTCGAGTTGCACGCGGGGCCCAGCCTCTCACGAAGCAGGAGGGGCCTGCACGGTTTCCGCGCATCTCGGGGTCCTGGGAGGCGAGCCCCGGGCCGGAGGAGGGGAGGGGAGCCCAGGAGGCTGACCGGGAAGGGGCTCGGGATGCACCGCTTCCGGCATCCGGTTCGGGTTTCCCATGAAACACATCATCCTATCGCTTGCCTTCCTGGCGGTCGTGGCCTGCGGGCCGGAGACGCAGGAGCACCCTGGCCTGGACAACCTGGACACGCAGGAGGCGCCCCTGGTCGCACCGTCCGCGGGCTCCATCCCCGTGGGCATGCCCTCGCGTCTGGCGGTGGGCCTGTTCGAGGACACCGGCCAGACCTGGATGCGGGACAGCAAAGTCCCCTGGGACGTGCGCTATCGCTACTTCACCAAGGGGTGGATCAACAACTGGGGCTGGTCCCCCGCCGATGGCTCCTGGGGCAAGAAGTTCATGACGGAGTCCGCGGAGCAGGGCTTCCTCCCGGCCATCCAGTACTACCAGTTCAACTTCGAGCCGGGCGGGGGTGAGGCCCAGTTCCTCGCCAAGGCGCAGAACGCCACCACCAACAAGAACTACTTCTCCGATTTCAAGGTGCTGATGCAGCGGGCCAAGGAGTTCAACAAGCCCGTGCTCGTCCTCCTGGAGGCGGATGGCTTCGGCTACCTCCAGCAGCAGTCGGGCAACAACCCCAACGCCTACGCGGCCGTGGCGGCCACCGGGCTGCCGGAGCTGTCGGGGCTGCCCAACACGGTAGCCGGTTGGAGCCTCGCCTTCCTCCAGCTGCGCAAGGCGGTGGGGGCCAACAACGTCATCCTGGGCATCCACATCTCGGGGTGGGCCAGCACCAAGGACATCGCCTACTTCTCGGTCGCGGACACGCTCCAGCCGGAGGTCGACAAGGTCTACAACTTCCTCAAGCCGCTCGGCCTGGGGCCCAACGTCACGGGCGCCACCTTCGACGTGCTGGTGGGAGATCCGCTCGACCGCGACTCGGACTTCTACGTGCGCCAACTGGGGCAGAACCGGTGGTGGGACGCGAGCGACACGGCCTCCATCTCGTCCAGCAGCTTCAACCGCTACGCCGAGTGGCTGCGCCTGTGGAACGTGAAGTCGGGCAAGCGGTGGGTGCTTTGGCAGATTCCGCTGGGCAACTCCAACCACCTGAACGTGAACTTCAACGCCAACGTGCCGCGCTCGGGCTACAAGGACAACCGCCCCGAGTACTTCTTCGGGCCCGATGGCGCCAAGCACCGCGAGAAGTTCGCCAGCAGTGGTGTCATCGCGCTGCTGTTCGGTAAGGGCGAGGGCCGGCAGAGTTCGTACACCAACGACTACTACACGGACGGCCAGCTCTTCATGAAGAGCCGCGCGGGTGCCTTCCTCAAGGCCGGTGGCCTGGCCATCCCCAGGGGCTCCACCACGAGCCCCACGGTGACGACGCCCACGCCCACGCCCACGCCCACGCCAGTTCCGACGCCTACGCCGACTCCGACGCCCAGCACCGGCGATGCCGCGCCGTTCAACTTCGAGAGTGGCACGCAGGGGTGGAGTGCCGCGGGGCTCGCGGCGAGCGTGTCCACGGCCACCGCGCGGGCCTGGTCCGGGAGCTATTCGCTGGCGGTGACGCTCAATGGCACCGCGTCCGGCATGTCCCGGGTCTCCGTGGGCAATGCCTCCGTGCCCGCGGGCCGGACGGTGTCCTTCAAGCTCTGGCTGCCGGCGGGCAGTCGCTTCACCGCCGTCCAGCCCTATGTGCAGCAGGGCGCGACGGGGAGCTGGGCGTATACGAGCAAGTGGACGTCCGCGACGACCCTGCGCGCCGGTGAGTGGAACACCGTCACCGTGCAGGTGCCCACCACCGCCACGACGCCGCTGCACCAGCTCGGTCTCGAGCTCTTCACCGATGCCGCCTGGTCCGGCACGGTGCATGTGGACTCGGTGAGCTGGTGAGCCCGAGGGGTCGCGTGTCCCGCCGTGGGCACGCGGCCCCGTTCAGCGGCGGATGCGCAGGATGACGTCCTTGCGCTCGCCGCAGTCGCCTCGGCCGTCGCAATTGCTGGTGGTGACGTAGAGGTGGCCGTCCGGGCCCATGAGGGTCTCTCGCAGGCGGCCCCAGGTGTTGCGCAGGTACACCTCGTGTCGCGTCACCTGCCGGGGGTTCTCCTGGGAGAAGACCACGCGGTGCAGGTGCCGCGCGCCCAGTGCGCCGACGAGCAGCGAGCCCTTCCACTCGGGGATGGCCTCTCCGGTGTAGACGGCGGCCCCGCCCGGAGGCACCGCGTCGTCCCAGGTGAGGGACGGCGTGACGAGCCCCTCGCTGGCCTCGCAGCTATAGAGGGTGGGCCAGCCCAGGTTGTCCCCCTTGCGCACGACGTTGACCTCGTCATGACCGCTGCGGAGCGTGTCCCCGCTGGGGCCGTGGTCGGTGAAGTAGAGGGTGTCGCGGTCCTTCCAGTCGAAGCCCTGGGCGTTGCGCACCCCGAGGAGGAAGGCGGCCTTGCCGGGGAAGGGGTTGTCGGCGGGGACCTCGCCGTCCGGGGTGAGCCGCAGCAGCTTGCCCGCGGGGGTGTCCAGGTTCTGCGAGTTGTCCGGATCCCGCGCGTCGCCCGTGCCGACGTAGAGCATGCCGTCCGGGCCGAAGCGGATGCGCCCACCATCGTGGTACTTGGACGCGGGGATGTTCCCGAGGATGACGCGCTCGAAGGTGGCGCTCTGGTGGTCCTCGGAGAGCGTCCAGCGCTCCACCCGGTTCTGGACGGAGCCATTCACCTCGTTGGTCACGTAGAGGTAGAAGAGCCGGTTGCTCGCGAAGTCGGGGTGGGCGGCGATGCCGAGCAGGCCGCCCTCGCTGCTGTCGGCGATCTTCACGGCGGCGACGGGCGTGGGCTGGAGCGCGCCCTGGCGCAGCAGGCGGATGCGACCGGGGCGCTCGGTGACGAGGGCGTCACCGCCCGGGAGCCACGCGATCCCCCACGGGGTGTTGAGCCCCTCGGCGACGACGTCGACGGTGATGGGCACGGTGCCGTCGGGACCGAAGTCGTCGTCGACGAGGAGGCAGTCGGGAGCGGTTTTCGCCTGGCTCTTGCGGCAGCCGGAGCAGGCGGCGAGGAACAGCAGGGCGGAGAGCAGGAGGCCGGTGCGCATGTCGCATCTATGACGGGCCCGTGGCCGGTGCGCCACCGGGGCGTCCGGGGCACGTCAGGAGGTGGACGCGGCGGTTCCGCTCCAGCGAGTACCAGTGATAGGGGGCTCGCGAGCCCGTGAACTCCTCCCTGCCCCCCGCGCCTCCGCTCGACCCGCTGCGCCGGCTCGCGATCGGCTCCTACAAGTCGCCCCGGGACCCGAGCGCCTACGCCACGCTGGAGGTGCGCATGGAGCGCGCGCTCGCGTACGTGGAGGCCTTCCGGGCGCGCACGGGCCAGCGCCTCACGGTGACGCACCTGGTGGCCAAGGCCGCGGCGGATGCGCTGCGGCACTACCCCGAGGCCAATGCCCTCCTGCGCTGGAACCGGCTCTGGCTGCGCAAGCGGG
>NZ_DASVWK010000401.1:0-16160 GCF_036389735.1 Archangium sp.
AGCAGCCCGCCGCCGAGGCCCAGCCCGAGTGGGTTGCCTCCGAGGAGCAGCCCGCCGCCGAGGCCCAGCCCGAGTGGGCCACTCCCGCCGAGGGCCAGACTGAGTGGGCCGCCGCCGAGGAGCAGCCCGTCGCCGAGGCCCAGCCCGAGTGGGTCGCCGACGAGGAGCAGCCTGTCGCCGAGGCCCAGACCGAGTGGGCCACTCCCGCCGAGGGTCAGACCGAGTGGGCCGCGCCCGCCGAGCAGCAGCCGTGGATGACCGCCGCCGAGCCGTCGGCCCCCGTCGAGCTGCAGCCTGAGTGGGCCCCTGGTGGCGCCTCGCAGGACTGGAACGCGCCCGCCGAGGCTCAGCCTGAGTGGAGTGCCCCCGTCGAGGAAGTGCAGCCCGAGTGGACGACGTCGGAGTCCGCGCCCGCTACGGACGCGCAGCCTCTCGAGGTGGAAACCGCTCAGCAGGGCGAGTGGGCCAGCGCGCCCGCGGAGACGGCCTGGAACGCGCCCGCCCCCGCCTGGGGCCAGAGCGACGACGCATATGCCACGCCGGTCGAGGACTTGGCCGGCGCCGAGCCGGTGGCCGCTCCCGAGCCCGAGTTCCCGGTCATGGAGGTCGAGGTCGAGCCCGAGCTTCAGGTCATGGAGGCCGAGCCCGAGATGCCGGAGATCGACCTCTCCGAGGACGTCGTGGAGCCGCCTCCCATGGCGGTGCCGGTGGCCATCGCACCGCCTCCGCCTCCCAGGGCGGCTTCGATGCCCCCTCCTCCGCCCACGCCCGCGGCCATCGCCATGCCGCCTCCGCCGCCCGTGACGGCCCCGAGGGCTCCGATGACTGCGTCGGCCACCCCGGTCCTCGTGCCCGGGCCGCCTCCGCCTCGGGCCTCGTTCGTCGCGGTGCCGGCCGTGTCGGCGGCGGTGACGCAGTCCGCGCCCTCCGTGCCCATCGCCCCCGTCAACGCCTTCATCGAGGGTGAGCACCGCGTCATCATCCACACGGTGGAGGGCCAGGTGAAGCGCGGTGCCATCCGCGACGTGGACCTGCTCGACGCGGCCATCCCGCTCGAGCAGCAGACCGGCTTCGCCCCCGAGCGCATCCCGGTCACGCGCGTGAAGGCCATCTTCTTCATGCTCGCCACCGGCAGCCGTCCGCCGCAGCCAGAGGGGCAGAAGGTCCGCGTCACCTTCAACGACGGTCGCCAGGTGGCCGGCTTCTCCCACGACTACAAGGGCACTGGTCAGGGCTTCTTCGTCATCCCCGCGGACACGCGCACCAACACCTCGCGCATCTTCATCTACCGCGCGAGCGTGCAGGCCGTCGCCGAGGGCTGAGCCGCCGCCCCACCGCCGACGCCCACGCGTCGGCGGTGCCTCCCCCGCCCAGGCCCGCGAATGAAAGAGGGGCCTCGTCTCCGAGGCCCCTCGGGGCAATCGCCTTGTCCTGTTCAGGCGACTACTTCTTGGCCGGGGCCGCCGGGGCGGTCTTCGCCGGAGCCGCCGCCGGGGCCGCCGCCTGCTTCTTCTTCATCTCGAAGTCGAGGGTGATGGCCACATCATCGCCCACCAGCACGCCGCCGCTCTCAATCGCCTTGTTCCAGGTCATGCCGAAGTCCTTGCGGCTGATCTTCGTGGTCGCCGAGCCGCCACGCGTGGTGCCGCCCCAGGGATCCTTCACGTCCGGGGTCAGGCCCTCCATCTCCAGCACCACCGGCTTGGTCACGCCGTGGATGGTGAGGTCGCCCGTCACCTTCATGCCCTCGCCGGCGCCCTTCTCCACCTTCGTCGACTTGAAGGTGATGGTGGGGTACTTCGCCACGTCGAAGAAGTCCGGGCTGCGCAGGTGGTTGTCGCGCTGCTCCACGCGGGTGTTGACGCTGGCCACGTCGATCGTCGCCTCCACGGTCGACTTGGTGATGTCGGTCTCGTCGATGTTGACCTTACCGGCCACCTTCTGGAAGGCGCCGCGCACGGTCGACACCATCATGTGCTTCACGGCGAACTGCGCGCTCGTGTGGGCCGGGTCGATCTCATACTCGGCGCCAAAGGCGACCATCGGGGCGGCGAGCACCAGGGCGGCAACGGCGGGCTTCAGGGACAGCTTCATGTGGTTTCTCTCCAAGCAGTGGACCTCGGGGAGAGGCCATAGCAACCCACGGGCCAGCGAAGTCAACTTTCCAACCCCTTGTAACTCCTCACCTGACTCACTTCGGGTCGCGCCGCGGCTCTCAAAACGATAGAGAAGACCCTCATCCTGAGAGGGAGGAGCCGTGGCGCCGAGACTGGAGCTGGACCTGAGGGAGTTGCTGTCGTTCGAGCCCAAGGGAGGGCTCATCCACTTCGCGGGCCAGCGGGTGCTACTGGTGGACCCGGTGGTGCTGGGGCTGCTGCGCAAGGAACTCATCGGGACGGTGGGGATGACGGCGGCCCGGGGCATGCTGACCCGGCTGGGCTTCGCGCACGGCTGGCGCACGGCGGAGACGATGAAGGGCGCCTTCCCCTGGGAGGACGAGTCGCAGTGGAGGCGGGCGGGTGGGCGGCTGCACACCCTCCAGGGGCAGGTGGTGATGGAGCGGGTGGAGCGCGGCCCCGAGGATGGACCGGAGCCCTTCGCGGAGGCGCTCTGGCACGACTCGTACGAGGCGGAGCAGCACCTGCTGCACCTGGGCAAGGCGGAGGAGCCGGTGTGTTGGGCACTGACGGGCTTCGCCAGCGGGTACATGAGCTACTGCCACGGCAAGTCCGTGTACTGCATCGAGACGCGCTGCGTGGGCAAGGGGGACCCGGTGTGCCAGGCCATCGGCAAGCCGGAGGAGGAGTGGAGCCCCGAGTGCCGCGAGTCGCTGCGCTTCTACGAAACGCAGTGCATGGAGGGGGCGCTGGCGCAGGTGACGGAGGCGCTGAAGCAGGCCGAGCGCAAGCTGCGGGTGAAGCGCCAGACGCTGGCGCGGGTGTCGGGCGTGTCGGAGGATCCGGCGGGCATGGTGGCGCGCACCGAGTCCATGCAGCAGGTGCTGAACCTGGCGCGGCGGGCGGCGAAGGTGGACTCCACGGTGCTCGTCACCGGCGAGAGCGGCGTGGGCAAGGAGCGCATCGCCCGGCTCATCCATGACGAGTCGGGGCGGGCGCACAAGGCCTTCGTGGCGGTGAACTGCGCGGCGGTGACGGAGAGCCTGCTGGAGAGCGAGCTGTTCGGCCACACGAAGGGCTCCTTCACGGGGGCCACGCACGACAGGCCGGGCCTCTTCGAGGCGGCGCACGGGGGCACGCTCTTCCTGGACGAGGTGGGCGAGGTGCCGGCGTCCATGCAGGCGAAGCTCTTGCGCGTGCTCCAGGAGCGGGAGGTGCGGCGCGTGGGAGAGAACCAGAGCCGCAAGGTGGACGTGCGGGTGGTGGCGGCCACCAACCGCAACCTGGCGGCGGAGGTGGTGGCGGGCCGCTTCCGGCAGGACCTCTACTACCGCCTGCGCGTCATCGAGCTGCGGATTCCGCCCCTGCGCGAGCGGCGGGACGACATCCTGCCGCTGGCGAGGATGCTGCTGGCGGAGACGACGGAGCGACTGGGCCGCCGGGTGACGGGCTTCTCCCCGGAGGCGGCGGACCAGCTCCTGCGCTACGCGTGGCCGGGCAACGTGCGCGAGCTGGCCAACGCCCTCGAGCGGGCGGTGGCGCTGTGCGAGAACGCGCGGGTGGAGAAGGAGGACCTGCCGGAGGAGGTGCGGGCGGCGCCGCCGAATCTGGTCCCAGGGGAGACGCCGCGGACGCTGGAGTCGATGGAGCGCGAGTACATCCTGGCGGTGCTGGCCCAGAACGGGGGCAACCGGGCGCGCACGGCCGAGCAGCTCGACATCGGCGTCGCGACGCTCTACCGCAAGCTCAAGCAGTACGGAGAGGCCGAGCCCCCCAACTGAGCTGAAGCGGCCCGCCCCAAAAGACAACCGGCGCGACCGCCAGGAGTGGCAGCCGCGCCGGCCGAGGGACTCGGTGCTGCTCGGGATTACTGCCCGGAGCTCACCTTGTAGGTGACGCCGGAGTAGGCCGAGTAGCCCTTGATGAGGACGTAGTAGGTGCCCTGCTTCGCGCCGTTGATGGTGCAGCTCTCCGTGGAGGTCGCGCCCGCCGAGCGGCAGTCATAGGTGGTGGTGGTGGGCGCGCTGCCGTACCGCACGTACAGGTCGGCATCACCCGAGCCGCCGGACATCTCGAACTTCATCGCCGTCGCGCCGGCCGGCGTGACGTAGCTGTAGTTCGTGTTGCTGTTGCGAGCGCCCGACAGGTTGTTCACGGTGGAGATGACGGTGAAGGTCGGGGGAGCGCCCACGCCCACCGCGGTCCAGGCCGCGTTGATGGCGGCGGCGGCGGTCGCGCCGTACAGGTCGGTGGCCGCCTGCGCCGTGGCGCCGCGCGCATCGGAGAAGGTGCTGCCCGGCGTGAGGTACACCGTGTTGGCGCGGTAGAAGATGGCCGCACCCTTCTGGATGCTCGCGACGGGGTTCACGTCCAGCGCGGGCACCACGGTGCTCGTCTTGCCGCGCGGGTGGCTGCCGCCGGACACCGCCAGCTGGAAGGCCAGGTTGGCGATACCCGAGTTCCAGTGCACGCCGCCGTTGTCGGAGGTGCCCGTGTAGCGCGTCGGGTAGTAGTCGTAGTCGCCGGCGAGGGCCGGGTCGTTCATGTAGCGGAGCGCGTCACCCGCGGTGGCCGGGGTCCAGCACTCCTCGCCGATCTTCCAGGTGTTGCCGCTGACCGCGCCGTCCCGGAAGGCCTCGATGGAGGCGCCGAAGACGTCGGACATGGCCTCGTTGAGGGCGCCCGACTCGCCCGAGTAGACGAGGTCCGAGGAGGTGTCGGTGACGGCGTGGGTGAGCTCATGGCCGACCACGTCGAGCACCGTCAGCGGGCCGGAGTCCACGCCGTTGCCGTCGCCGTAGACCATCTGCGTCCCGTTCCAGTACGCGTTCACGTAGCTGCGGTCGTAGTGGACGGTCGAGGTGATGGTGGCGCCAGCGCCGTTGTAGCTGTCGCGGCCGTGCTGGCTGAAGTAGTAGTCGTACGTGATGCCCGCGTTGTCGTGGGCCTGGTCCACCACCGCGTCGCCCGAGGGAGCCTGGCCCTCGGAGCGCACCAACGTGCCGGGGAGCGTCGTGCGGTTGCCGGCGTTGTAGGTCTTGCGGCTGCGGGTCGTCTTCAGGTTGTCGAACTCCATCGCGACCGCGCCCGTCTCCGCGTCGATGAAGAGGTTCGGCATCGAGGGCTCGCCCTTGGCCGTGAGGGCCTCGAACTGCACGCGCCAGGTGAGGCGGGCGCCAGAGCCAATGCTGTCGGGGAGGATGTAGAGGTCCGCCTTCGGGATGCTCATTACGGCATCCCAGCCGCCCGCGCGGGCCACGGCGTGCTGCGTGGCCTCCTCGGAGCGGAGCTTCGGCGAGGTGTCGACCTTCAGGTCGCGGGCGAGCTTGTCGGTGATGGAGGCGACGGCGCCGTTGCGGTCCAGGTGGATGATGGCCTCGGCGCCGAAGACGGGGACGCCCCGGAAGGACTGCGAGATGCGCTCGTGCGACTGGCCACGCCCGTCGACCAGCGTGCGCTTGGTGGACACCTCACCCACGCCCTGGAGGAACTCGGGGCGCTGCGCCTTGACCTGCTGGAGACCCCGGCCCTCGGCGACAACGGACAGGCTGCTGAGCTCCGTCCCCAGGTCGGCTTGAGCGTCGACGTTCGCGTCGACCCCGCAGGCGGTGCCGAGGAGCATGAAGGGGAGAACGGACACAAGGCGACGAGTGCTCATGGCGGGAGTTCCTCTCCGGGTTCGACAGGTGCGTCGAACACTCCCTTGGTTTCCCATTATTTCAGAACTACAGTCAAGTCACAATTTTCCGATATTACCACCCTACATGTGGTTCCGATGAATCAGGTGCTGAGCAGGCGGCCCACCTCACCCGTTCTCCTGTCCCCCTCGGAGAGAGGAGCAGGGACGGGCCGCGGACCGCACGGCATAGGGCGAGGCGGGGCGCTGGGCCGGCAGCAGGGTGCGAGGAGGAAGCACGAACTCGGAGAGGGAGCGCAGGCCGCCGGTGAAGACCGCGAGGACCAGACTCAGGAAGCCCACCGGAGCCAGGCCCCGCGCTCGCACCGCCGAGGACAGCCCCAGCGAGAAGCTCACCCCCAGGTTGATGACGCCCACCACGGCGATGCCCAGCACCGCCCAGAGGAAGTCCGGCTCCATCAGCCGCTCGGGCCCCAGCGCCGTGCCCGCGAAGGTGAGCGTGCCGGCACTGAGGGTGACGTGGCGCACGTCCACCGGCAGGCCGAAGAAGCGCCCCAGCGCGGGCGTCATGCCCAGCAGCAGGCCCAGGCTGACATTGGCGCCCAGTCCGCACGCGTTGCGCGCGAGGGCCTCGCCCAACCGTCTCGCCCGCGCCTCGCCCAGCAGGGCGATGAGGCCCCGGTGCCGTGCGAGCGCCTCCGGCAGGCGCCGGTAGTTCACCCAGTTCTCCAGCCAGCCCCCACCCACGCTCGAGCACCACAGCAGCACCCCCGTCAGGGCGGCGAAGAGGATCGTCCCACTCCGGAACGGGTGGAGCGAGCGCACCACGTACTCCGCCTCGTGCGTCTCCAGCAGGGGCGCGCCTCGGAGCGCCTGGAGGACGAGGCCCACCCCGGTGACCGTGGCCACCACCGCGCCGAGGTTGCCGAAGACCGCGGCGAGCTGCGAGCGGGTGATGCAGGCCAGCCGCTCCACCAGGCCGCTCAGCTCCTTGTCCCGGGCCTTCACGTCCAGCGAGGCCGCCAGGGCCGCGCCCGTCATCGAGGGCTGCTTGGTGGCGAGGGTGAACCCGAGCAACTGGATGAGCATGAAGCTGAGGGCGTAGTTGGTGGCGGACGCCAGTCCCTCGAAGAAGAGCGGTAGCGCCGCGAAGGTGATGGCGAGCTTGAGCGCAGCGGTGCACGTGGTGAGCAGCCCACCGCCCGCCGCCGCGGTCACCAGTCGGTGGTACTCGTCCTCACTGGTGGTGATGTAGTGGCGGCCCACCTCGCCGGTGTGCTCGAAGATGCGTCGCCAGATGCAGCGCACGCCGCCGCGGAACAGCCCGCCCAGGCTCCGCTCCTCCGCGTACGCTCGCACCAGCGAGGAGAGCAACCGGGTGGCGGCGCACGACGTGGGACGAGTGCCGTCCGGGGCGAGCAGCCCCAGCAACGCTTCCAGCCGGTCCAGCGTGTGGCCGAGCTGCTCGAGCCGGTAGACGAGGTCGGTGTCCACCGCGTGCGCATGCAGGTGGCTCAGCACCACCTGGGCGGCGGCACGGCAACCCGCGAGCGTCTCCGCACAGGCCTCGCGCTCGCGCTCCCCCACTTTCTCCCGCAGCGCCTCGCACACGCGCGGCAGGCGGACGAAGGGCGACTGCTCGAGGGGCGCCGGGGGCAGCCGCGCCAGCACATCACTCGCCAGTCCGAGGGCGCTCGCGCGCACGGCGAGCACCGACACCGCGTCCTCCACCGCCGTGTGCAACGGGGCGAAGGTGGGCGCCCGCAGCAGGGCACAGAGAGCGGCCACGTGCTCCTCGGACACCGCCTCCAGCCAGGCCCTCCCCTCCCCTCCCGGGAACAGGCGCCACACCAGCGGCGCCAGCCCCCGCTCGTCCGGCGCGGGCGGCACCAGCCTCCGGCCCAGCCGCGTCAGGGCCTCTCCCAGCAGACCTCGCCCCGCGGACAGGCCCGGCTCGGTGAGCAGGCCCAACGCGGACGTCTCGGCGAGCACCGACGCGACGACTCCCCGCAGGGACTCGCACCACGCGGGCAGCTCGCCGAGCACCTCCACCAGCAGCCGCAGACGCGCCGAGCCCGCCGACTCCACCGGTGCCAGACGCCCGCGCCGCGACGGTGGGGCTCCGGGCGACTGGAGCCAGCGGGCCAGCTCCTCCAACCACTCCATGCGCTCGGCGAGCGGCGCCCGGGCCGGGGCCGAGGACAGCAGCGCCTCCAGCTCGCGCAACCGCTCCTCCCCCTCGAGGGAACTCGGGTACAGCGCCCGCAGGTGCTCCAGCGTGGGGGAGAGGGAGACAGGCTCGGAGGGCAGCGGGTGGATGTGACTGTCGAGCATGGGGGCTCGGAGTTTTGTGTTCAAACCAACAAAACACCAAACAGCCCCACCGAGCCTGCCTGCTCAGCGGGTGCCCTCCACGAGCTCGCGCTCAAGTGGGGCGGTCGGCCGCCGCGACGAGCACTTCGTGGAACACGGCCAGCACCACCGCGCAGAGGACGACGAGGGGGGCGATGGCCGTGAGGCCCAGCCACCCGCCGAGGAGGCCGGCGACACTCGGGATGACGGCGACGCCCAGGGTCGCCGCGCTCACCTGGAAGCCCACCGCGTGCGTGGAGGCGTCCACCCCCACGCGCCGGGGCGTCTCGGACATGAGGCCCGGGAAGATGGGCGCGAGCGCGAACCCGAGCACCGCCAGCCCGAGGGCGGCCGGCGCCCCTGGAAGGGCGAAGAGGAGCGCCCCCGCGACGGCGGCCACGGTGCTCAGCCGCAGCAGGCGGACGGAGCCCACCCGCTCGACGATGAAGCCGAGCAGCACGCGCCCGGCCAGGAGGCTCGCCCAGTACAGGCTGACCCACGTCCCGGCCGCCGTGGAGCCCACGCCGCGCGACTCGGTGAGCACGGTGTAGCTCCACTGGCCCGCGGTGACCTCGACACCGCAGTAGAAGAAGAAGATGGCGATCTGAAGCCAGACACGGGGGCGGCGGAGCGTGGCCCACGCGGTGACGCGAGGCTTCCCGGCCTCCGCGTCACCCGCTCGAGGCGCCGGCCCGCTGTCCCACTGCCCGCGCCTCACGGTGAAGGCCAGCGCGAGAAGGCCGAGCACCCCGGCGATGGCGACGTAGCCAGCCCGCCACCCCGCGCCCCGCGTGAGGAGCGCCGTCATGAGCACGGGCCCGAGCGCGGCCCCAGCGCTGTAGGCGGCATGCAGCCACGTCATGTGGCGCGCCCCGAAGTGACGGGCGGCATGGGTATTGAGCCCGGAGTCGACCGCGCCCGAGCCGAACCCGATGAAGCAGGCGGCGGTCAGGAAGAACGCGAAGGCCGGGGCCGACGCATAGCCGGCGATGCCGAGGGTGACGAGCCCCGTGCTGGCGGCCAGGAGGGTGCCAATCCCAGCGGCGAGGATGAACCGTCCCGCGAGCAGGCCCGAGAAGAAGTACGCGGTGGCGGCCGTGGCCAGTACGGCGCCCAGCGCGGCCTGGGGCAGGCCGAACGCCTCGCGGATGGAAGGCCACGCCAGGCCCAGCACCGCGTCCGGCAGCCCGAGGCTGACGAAGGCCAGGTACGCGAGCACGAGAAGGCCCGGGCGGGGGCGGGCCTCCACCTCAGAGCACCTTGCTCGCGACGGCGTCGAAGAGGAAGTTGGGCACCCACTTCGACAGCCCGACGACCTTGTCCATCTGCCAGGGGAAGCCGTACTCGGCCTCTCCGCGCAGGATGGCCCGTCCCATCAGCTCCACGGCGGGATCCGCCTCCAGGAGGAAGGGCATGAGGTGCCGGATGTTGGCCGTCATCTCGGTCTTCACGAAGCCGGGCTTGATGCAGGTGATGCGCACCCCGGTGCCGTGCAGATCCACCCGCAGGCTCTCCAGGAAGGTGTTGAGGAAGGCCTTGGAGGCCGAGTAGGCGGCGTTCTGCGGCAGCCCCCGGCAGCTCGCCAGACTGGAGACGCCCACCAGGTGCCCGCGGTTGCGCTCCACCATGCGCGGCAGCACCGCGGACAGCGTGGCCACGGCGCCCGTGACGTTCACATCCATGACCTGCTTCGCGTCCGCCCACTCGAACTGAAGGGCGTTGGTCTGCTTGCCCACGCCCGCGTTGGCCACCACCAGATCCAACCCCTCGCAGGCCGTGTCCAGCTCGCGCACGCGCTCGACCGTGGCGTCGGCGTGCGACACATCCAACTCCACGGGCTCGATGTGGGCGCCGAAGGCCCGTGCCTCCTGCGCGAGCGACTCCAGGTGGGCGCGGCGCCGCGCGGCGGCGTACACCTTCACACCGCGCTTGCCCAACCACAGCGCCAGACCACGTCCCAGGCCGCTGGAGGCTCCCGTCACCAGCGCCGTCCGATAGCTCATCTCCGTCATGGGCTTTCCCTCCTCTGGGGCGAGGACTTAGCCCGTGGGCCTGGGGACATCCACCGTTCGAGTGAACGCCTGGTTGGAAGAGAGCACCCAGTCCAACTGGATTTTCACGAACTCCCTGAGAGACCTTGAATTGACAGTGCACTCGTCCCGAGGGGCGTGTTGTGACTCCGTCTCCCGGTCCTCAACCTAGCTGCCCTGCTGGGCTGACAGCCGTTATCCCAACTACAGCAGGAGGAGAAACATCGTGAATCGCACCGTGTGGGCGTCGCTGTGGAAGGTGTGTGTCCTCCTCGTTCTCGCTGTCCTCCCGTTCTCGGCGGAAGCCGCGAACGAGAAGCACTTCCTCAAGAACCTCCGGATCGAAGGAACTCTCGCCGATGGCGGGACGTTCAAGGGGAAGTTCTCCGTCACCCGCTTTGCCTACGACGCGACGAAGGGTCTGACCGTGGATGGGTTCCTCCACGGCACGGTGACGACGGCCTCCGGTCAGGTCCTCGAGAACTTCGAGCAGTCCGTGACGGGAATCCCCGCCACGCTCAATGAGGGCACCGCCGCGGGGGTCTCGACGCAGGCCGTCTGCGACATCCTCACCCTCGACGTCGGGGCCATCCACCTGGACCTGCTAGGGCTGGTGCTCGACCTGGCGCCCATCAACCTGGACCTCGCGGCGGTCTCCGGCTCGGGCAACCTGCTGGGCAATCTGCTGTGCGCGGTGGCCGGGCTGCTCGATCCGCTCGGGTTCCTCGACACCCTCTCCGGCACGCTCGAGAACCTGCTGGGCGTGCTGGACGCCATCAACGGCCTCATCGGCTGAGGCGGTGGCGTAGGTCGTAGGACGGAGTGAAGACGGGCCCCGAGACGCCGCATCTGGCGCCTCGGGGCCCGTCGCCGTTTGTCGCTTCTTCTCGAAGGGTATGCTGGGGGCCACGGAGCCCACATGGCGCGAGACTTTCCCTGGAGCGAGGTAGCCGTGAGCGCCGCGAAGGGCGCCGCGGTGGTGACGGCGGTCTTCGGCGGCGCACTGGGGCTGGCGCTTGGCGAGGATCCGGCACTGCCCGGGCTGTTGCTCGGGTGCGCGGCGGCGTCCTACGCCCTGTGCTTCATGCTGGGGATGGTGTTGACCTGGCGGGTGAGGCGCCAGCTCGCGCGCTCGGGGCCTCCACCCACGCGCTTCGTGGGCGGGCCTCCGTGGGTACTCATCGCGGCGCTCCTCGGTTTCGTCGCGCTGACCGCTCTCACCCTGTGGCGGGGGTGAGGCACTTGCCGACTAGTTCAGGAACTTGTCGGACTCCGGCCGCTCCTCGGAGATGACGCGCAGGTGCCGCGAGCGCCCGCGCAGCTGACGCTGGAGGCGCCAGTGCTGCACGCGCAGCCACAGGTGCCGGGGGCTGCCGCCGCGCATGTAGACGAAGGCGATGCCGAGCGCGAACAGCTCGGGAATCTGGCTGGCCCAGCCGCCCGTGAGGCCATTGAGCACGACGAAACCCGCGCCAATGAGGGCCATGACATTGCCGGTGACGGGGATGCCCCAGAAGTTCGTCTGCCCGCGGCCGATGTACAGACCGTGGACCACCCAGGCGATGGTGCCCATCACCCACCCGCCGGTGTAGGCCCCCGCCAGGGGCACCACCAGGGACAGGAGCGTGGTGAGGATGCCGGCGAGCACCGCGCCGCCCCAGATGACCCACAACAGCCGACGCGGGCCCCAGCTCCCCTCCAGGCTGCCGCCGATGGAGTAGAGGATCATCGCGCCGAAGATGATGCCGAGCGGGCTGCGCTCGATGAAGGGGTAGGTGAAGGGCTGCCACAGCCACAGCCGGGAGACGACGCCGCTGGGAAACAGCAGCAGCAGATCGCCCGCGCTGCCAGCCAGCAGGGACAGGACCGAGCCCACCACGAGCCCAAGCGCCAACTTGGCCGCCATGGACTGCACGCCGGGGAAGCCGAACCCGCCGCCCCCTAACCTCTGCATCGGTCGCATCAAATCCTCCACTCGGGACACCCGAGAGTCGCCCAAAGGTGGGGGAACCGCGCCCGCTTCGCAACCGAATCCGTCCACTTCCGGGCGCCCTGAATGGCGAGGGCGCCCATCCCCGTCATTGGGGAGAGCGCCCTGGGCCCGTGGTCACCGCGAGGAAGTCCGACTCAGGACTTATGGCGGTAGAACAGGGTGATGGTCAGGCAGTGGAACTCCTTGTCGGAGGACTGCGTGACGACCTTGTCCACCACGTCGACGTTCGTGTTCTCCTTGAGCCACTTGGTGATGTTCTCACCCATGTTCTCGCGGTCACGCGCGAGCGTGGTGGAGAACACCTTGACTCCCGTGAAGTTGATGACGCCCATTCCGACCCTCGTGTGAACCAGAGATTCCGCACGTTTACCGCGAGTCTTGACGTCCATCAAGGAAACGGCCCGAAATCCCGGCCTTTTCCATGCCGTCCAGGTGACAGTCCACCCTACCCGGCAGGGAGGGCGGGGGACCGGTGACGTGGGGCCCGGTCGCCCCGGAGTCGCTCAGCGGGAGGCCGCCGCGCGGCGTGCCTGGCAGGACACCTCGTCCTTGCACGAGGGCCCGATGCCGTCCGGATGGGCACCCAGCGGCGCCTTGTCGCTCTCCTCCACGCCACACACCACGCACTTGCGCTTGCGGTTGCGGCGCTCGGCACGCCGCTGCTCGGCGATCGCCTTGGCCCGCTCCCGGGCCGCCTTCGCATCCAACTCGTTGCTCATCGTCATGGTCCGTTGAATTCGTCTGGAGACCCGGAGGTTCAGAGCGCCTCGATCAGCAGCGCGATGCCCTGGCCACCACCGATGCAGGCCGAGCCGATGCCGTAGCGGGCCCCCCGGCGCTTGAGCTCATAGGCGAGCGTCATGGTGATGCGCGCGCCCGAGGCGCCCAGCGGGTGGCCCACGGCGATGGCGCCGCCATTGACGTTGGTGCGCTCGCGCGGCAGCCCCAGCTCCTTCTCCACCGCGAGGTACTGCGGGGCGAAGGCCTCGTTCACCTCGAAGAGGTCCACGTCCCCCAGCTTGCATTGGGCGCGCTCGAGCAGCTGGCGGATGGCCGGCGCCGGGCCGATGCCCATGACCTTCGGGTCGCACCCGGAGATGCCCCAGTTGACCAGCCGGGCCAGGGGGGTGAGGCCGTGCTTCTGCGCGAAGGAGCGGGTGACCATGACCATGGAGCCCGCGCCGTCGCAGATGCCGCTGGCCGCGCCCGCGTGCACCACGCCGTCCTTCTTGAAGACCTTGGGCAGCTTCTTGAGGCCCTCCACCGTGGTGTCCGGCCGGTTGTGCTCGTCCCGGGCGAATTGCGTCTCCCCCTTCTTCGTCTTGAGGGTGACGGGGGAGATCTCCTGCTCGAAGCGGCCGGACTCCTGGGCGGCGGCGAAGCGCTTCTGCGTGAGGACGGCGTACTCGTCCACCGCGTCCTGGGAGAGCGAGTAGTCCACCGCGAGCTGCTCGGCCGTCATGGCCATGGGGTTGCCGGTGTAGCTGTCCGTCAGGGCGCTCCAGAGCATGTCCTCCATGCCGCCCTTGCCCAGCGGAATGCCGAAGCGGGCACCCCGGATGACATGGGGCGCCTGGCTCATGGACTCGGTGCCACCAGCCAGCACGCAGTCGGCCTGATCGGTGAGCATCAGCTCCGCGGCGGTGATGAAGGCCTGGAAGCCCGAGCCACACAGCCGGTTGACGCCCAGCGCCGGCACGGGCACCGGCACCCCGGTGCGCAGGCCCACGTGACGCGGCAGGTAGATGGCGTCCGCGCTCGTCTGGACCACGTTGCCGTAGATGACGTGCTGGACGGACTCGGGGGACACCTTGGCCTGCGCCAGCGCGGCCCGCGCCGATTCCACCGCCAGCTCGGTGGCGCTCAAGTCCTTCAGCGCTCCACCATAGGTACCGAAGGGGGTACGCTTGCCGGACACAAAGTAGATTTCCTCGGTCTTGGACACGCTCTTCATCGCGGGACGGGCTCCAGACAGGCTGAAAAGATTCGCTCTTCCTACTCCTGGAAGGCGCGCAGTGCACGCCCAAGGTTCATCAGGCCGGGCGCCCGCCTCCCAGGAAGAGACTGGCGACGATGGCGACGGCCACGACCGTCCACAACAATCCTTGGACGTTCTGTCGTCGGATCTCCCGTTGACCGAGGCCCTGGTACCATGCCTGCCCGGCCCTTATCCGGGCATCCCAGGAGAAATCCCCCGTGGGCTCCAGCCCTTGGAGGCGCTCGCGGTGGGAGCGCAGCAGGTGCTCGGCGGAAGTGGCCTCGAGCCCTCCCGAGCGATAACGGCCAGCCACCTCGAAAGTCGGGCGCTTGTAGCCGGCGGTGAGGACGAACCCCTCGGGGGCGAGCGGGGTGAGCAGGTAGAGCCGGGGCTTGCCGTCCGGCGAGAAATGAAGGGTGGCGAAGGCCTTCTCGCCGGGGTGGGCGAAGTCGTAGGAGCGGAAACCTTTCCGTCGCAGCCGGGGCTTCTCCTCGTGGCTGCCGAGGGGGAGGAAGCCGAGCCTCCGAAGCTCGCCCGCCAGGAGACCAAGCTCCAGGGGCAGCTCCATCCGGTCGGCCGGGGAGACGGGCCGGACGCGAACGCCGCCAGGGGCGAGCACGAGGAGCGCGCGCCACAGGTTGAGGACCAGCAGCATCACCGCCATTCCCAGGACGGCGAGCACGAGGAGGAGCTTGACGAAGACGAGCATGGCTGGGCTCCCGGGGGCAGGGGGGCGCGCACCCTAGCCTGCTGAGCGGACCTGCGCGAAGCCCGACGTCCGGGAATGCACATCGTCTCCCCCAAGCGGGGCACCGACTGCGCCGCGGGAGGACGGTGATGCGCTCGATGAAGCCCGTGAGACTGGCCGGTGTCCTGGCCCTGGTGGCGCTGTCGGCCTGTAGCGGCTCGAAGAAGCAGCAGGAGGAGGACACGCCCTCGGGCTTTGGCCTCTTGAAGGACGCCACGGTGACGCTCTTTCCCGGGCACTGCGCGGGCGTCATCGTCGCGGACGGGCACCACGCGCTCACGGCCGCGCACTGCCTCGACGTTGCCCCCGGGGCGCCCCAGCCCGTGGTGCTGCGCAACGGGCACCTGATGAACGGGACGGTGAAGGTGGTGGACCCCGTGCGGGACCTCGCCGTCATCCGCTTCGACGAGAAGGCCCCGGTGCGCGCGCTGCCCATCGCCACCGCCCTGCCCCTGCCTGGCGCGGGGCTCCTCTTCTTTGGCCGCAACGACCGCCCCAACGAGCCGCAGGAGGTGGAGCTGGAGCGACTCGGGCGCTGCCCTTCCCTGCCGGGCGTACCCCAGGCGCTCTTCACCAGCCTGCATGGGGAGAAGGGTGACTCGGGTGCGCCCGTGGTGGACCGAGACCTCCAGGTGGTGGGCCTGGTGCACGGAGGCGCGGCGTGTAGCATCGCGGCCCCCACCGCCGACTTCGCCCCCGTGGTGGACACACTCGTCGCCGAGGTGGCCCGGCCCGACGCCGAGCAGGGGGTCGGCGGGAGCGGCGGCGCCGGCAAGTAGTCCCCTCTCGGACGACCGGACAGCCGAGCCCCAGCGGGGCGGAGCGGTTGTCCGGTGCGTCCCCGTGCGGAACTTGAGTCGAGCAGGTCCAGGCGTTCAACCGACGGAGGCACCCATGGCCGACCAGCCCCCCAAGATTCCCATTGGCAGGACGAAGGAACCCACGGACAAGGAGCCCAAGGACCCGACGGACATCGGCGACGACCAGTACGCGGGCTGGAACCGGGGGGAGAACTTCCAACCACGCAACGCGGGCGCGGTCTCGGACAACATGGACCGGGCGGCGGCGCGGGTGGCCCAGGACATCAACCGGCGCAGCGGTGCCGCGGAGAATCCCGGTCCGTCACAGGACACGTCCTGGGAGGCCCGGGTGGAGCGGGGCGAGGAGTGGGAGGAACAGCAGGACAAGGACCCCGTCCGCAACCACGACATCAACGAGGACGTCTACAAGCGCGAGGCCCCGGCGAACGACCCCAACGAGGCCCCGGCGAGAGGACCCCGCGGGAAGTGAGGCTCGAGAGCGCGC
>NZ_DASVWK010000402.1:0-9437 GCF_036389735.1 Archangium sp.
GCCCGCTCCCTGGCGGAGGGCGGGAAGGAGCCCATCCTCTACGTGCGCCGGGGAGAGCAGGAGTACCTCATCCGCGATCCGGGGACGCTGAAGGCCGTCGAGTCCGCCTTCCAGCTGGAGGAGGCGGTCGACAAGAAGCAGACGGAGCTGGGCGGGAAGCAGGCCGAGGTCGGCAAGAAGCAGGCGGAGATTGGCGAGAAGCAGGCCGAGCTGGGGGTGAAGCAGGCGGAGCTCGGCGCGAAGCAGGGAGAGCTGGGGCGGAAGCACGCGGAGCTGGCCCTGGCACAGGCCCGCCTGCAGCGGCGGGGCGGGGATGAGACCCCGGAAGGCAAGCGCCAGGAAGAGCAGCTCGAGCGCGAGCAGGAGGCGCTCAACCGGCAGCAGGACGAGCTCAGCCGACAGATGGACGAGATCGGCCGGCGGATGGACGCCCTGGGTGACGAGATGGAGAAGTACGGCGATGAGATGGAGGAGTACGGCGAGCAGATGGAGGAGCTCGGCGAGAAGATGGAGGCGCACGGCCGGGAGGCCGAGAAGAAGGTCCGGGCGCTGCTGGATGACGCGATGCGGAAGGGGGTCGCCGAGCCCGTGAAGCGCTGAACCCATTCATTCCCACTCGCGCGCGAGTGCGCCAGAGTGCAACGCCCACCGTCCCCGTCCTCCGGGGCAATCCGAAAGGTGTGCGATGCACGGCAAGCAGTCCTTCCTTGGCGCGGTGCTCCTCGTCGCGAGCGTGGCCGGTTGTGCCCGGCATGGTTCCGAGGCGCGGCAGCCCCCCTCTCCTTCCACCACCACCGTGTACGTGGCGCGGCGTGTGCGGACGCTCGATGCGGAGCGGCCCATCGCCGAGGCGCTCTCCGTGCGCGCGGGGAAGGTGCTCGCGGTGGGCGGCCGGGAGGAAGTGCTGGCCTCGGCGGGAGAGGGCGCGCGGGTGGTGGACCTCGGGGAGGCGACGGTGGTGCCCGGCCCCACCGACGCGCACGGACACCTCTCGGGGCTTGGGCAGAGCCTCGCGGCGGTGAACCTGGAGGGCACGGGTTCGCGCGAGGAGGTCCTCTCGCGCGTGGTGGCCGCGCCCGCCACGGCCTGGCAGGGGGACTGGCTGATCGGCCGCGGGTGGGACCAGAACGACTGGCCGGAGAAGGAGTTCCCCGGCCGGGCCGAGTTCGACGCGAAGCTGCCCAGGACGCCCGTGGTGCTCGAGCGCGTGGACGGTCACGCGCTGTGGGTGAACGGCGAGGCACTGCGGCGGGCGAGGATAACGCGCGACACGCCGGACCCCTCGGGTGGCCGCATCCTGCGCGGCCCGGACGGTGAGCCCACGGGTGTGCTCGTGGACAACGCGATGGACCTGGTGGCGGCGGTGTTGCCGCCGCCCACGGAGGCGCAGCGGGAGGCGCAGCTCGCCGCGGCGCTCGTGCGGTGCGCGGAGGTGGGGCTGACGGAGGTGCACGACGCGGGGATGGACCTGCGCACCTACCGCCTGCTCCAGCGCTGGGACAAGGAGGGCAAGCTGCCGGTGCGCGTCTACGCGATGGCGGACGGTCAGGGCGCGGCCCGCGAGACGTACCTGAGCGAGGGCCCCTTCCAGGGCCGGATGCTGACGATGCGGTCGGTGAAGCTGCTCCTGGACGGAGCGCTGGGGAGCCGGGGTGCGGCACTGCACGCGCCGTACAGTGACGAGCCGGGCCACCAGGGGCTGCTGCTGCTGACGCCCGAGGAGTACGAGGCGCGGGTGCGGGCCTTCATGGCGCGAGGCTTCCAGGTGGCGACGCACGCGATTGGAGACCGGGCGAACACGCTGGTGCTGGAGACGCTGGTGCGCTCGGCCGAGGCCACGGGGACGCGCGACGGGCGGCACCGGGTGGAGCATGCGCAGGTGATGCGGCTGGAGGACATCGCCAGGCTCGGCGCGAGCGGCTTCATCGCGAGCATGCAGCCCACGCACGCCACGAGCGACATGCCGTGGGCGGAGAGGCGCGTGGGGCCCGAGCGCATCAAGGGCGCGTACGCGTGGCGGAAGCTGAAGGAGTCCGGGACGCCGCTGGCGCTCGGCAGTGACTTCCCGGTGGAGCGGCCGGACGTGTTGCTGGGACTGTACGCGGCACGCACGCGGCAGGACGCGGAGGGCAAGCCCCCGAGCGGGTGGTACCCCGACCAGCGCCTGAGTGGTGAGGAGGCGCTGGAGGGCTTCACGGCGGGCGCGGCCTACGCGGCGTTCGCGGAGAAGGAGCGGGGCCGGCTCAAGCCCGGCATGGACGCGGACTTCGTGGCGTTCTCGGTGGACCCGGTGGAGGCGCCCGTGGCGGAGCTGCTCAAGGCACAGGTGAAGCTCACGGTGGTGGCCGGCACCGAGGTCCACCGCGCTCCGTAGCTCACGGAGCGGGGGCCGGGGGCTCGGGGGGAAGGAGTCGCAGCACGGCTTCGCACCCCTTCTCCTCGGCCTCACTCCGCGCCCACATCACCATCGCGGGCCGAAGGGGCTTCTTCGGTTCCCAGCCCCCCTGGCCGAGCAGGAGCTTCACGGCCTCCGGTCGGCAGTCGCGGCTGGCCATGGCCAGTGCATATCCGTCATCCTCATGCGCCCCGGCCGCGACGAGTCGCCGCATGACCTCGAGGTGCCCCCGGCTGGCGGCCATCTGGAAGGCGGTGGGGCCCTCCTTCCCTCTGTAGTTCACATCCGCGCCCCTCATCAGGAGCAGGCGGACCATGTCCTCGTTCCCCGCCTCCGCGGCCTGTACCAGCGGCGGATAGGCCATGTTGTTCGGGTCCACGATCAGGAGCCACAGGTGGGTGGACAGGGCGTCCCCCCTGCCCACGGCCATCGACAGGTGCCGGGCGGACTGGAAGCGCAGGACCTCGAACCACAGCACCGGCAGGACCAGCACTCCCACCACCAGGGCCAGGGCGAGCAACACGCCCCGGCCGTACATGCTCTGGGCCCCCTCTGACTTTGGATTCAGCATGCGCTACCCCTTGCGCTCGTTGGAGGCCGGCGTGCCGAGGTCCGCCGTGAAGGCCAGCGCCTGGAGTTTGCGGTCCACCTCTTGCTGCGCCTCGCGCTTCTCGCGCTCCACCCGCTCCAGCTCCCGGGCGATGGCCTCCAACCGGTCCTCCTGCTCGTTCAGCTTCGTCACGAAGCGCTCGGACAGCTCGCGCTGCGAGGCCCCGCTCTTGAGGGACTCGATGTTGGAGCGGATGCGCTCCTGGTCCTTGAAGAGCCGGGCCCGCTCGTTGTTCAGCCGCTGCTCCTCCTGGTCGAGTCGCGCCACCTTCTCCCGGATGGAGATGACCTCCCGGACGCCCTGGGCCACCCGCTCGTCGATGTAGCCCGAGTCCAGGAAGAAGCGCACCTCGTCCAGCCCGGTGTTCGAGAAGTACCAGGAGCGATGTCCCGTCGTGCGCTCGGTGACGGTGAGTTCCCGCTCGCTGCTCGCCACCAACTCCAGCTTGAAGCGGTGGAAGTTGTCCGTCGTCTCCGCCGGCTCCGGCGTGTCCGTCAACTCCATGCCCGTGCGCGGGTGCTCCAGGAACAGCGTCTGCGCCCGCTTCGCCTTGTTGCGCACCGTGTAGAGCGTGCGCCGCAGGTGGTAGTACTCCACCATCAACATCCCGTGGCTCACCACCGCGCGGAACACCGGCCCGTCCTCCATCCGGTCCTCCACCGACACCACGCACCCCAGCTCCACCGCGTACGGTACGAAGCGCGTGTCGTCCGGCTTCATCGTGTCGAGCATCGCCTCGCCCACGTACGTGTCCGCCTCCGTCACCGTCACCGGCCCGCCCTCCAACGTCAGCCCCGTGGTGTTCTTCAGCTCGATGCACGCCATGGGGTTCTTCTCGCGCGTGGTGCGGTTGTAGAGCAGCACCCGCCTGCCCTCGAAGGGCCGGTGAAGGATGGGCACCAGCGCGCTCTGGTTGCGGTGCACCGTCACCGGGTGGTCCACCCGGTACTCGAAGAGATCCCCCACCTCCTTCGTCAGCGTCTTCACCCCCACGCTGCGCTCCATCGCCTCGCGCCGGCTCGGGCCGCCCCGCGGCCCACCCAGCGTCCTGAAGCTCTTGGGCGCGGGCGCCGAGGCGGCCGGGGCCATGGACATCTCCATGTCCATCGGCTCCTCCTCGGCCAGCATCACCTCCTCGTCCGCCAGTGCCCCAAAGCCCTCCTCGGGGATGACGGGGGCCGCGGCCGCCTCGGTGCGCACCTCCACCACCGGCCGCTGCATGTAGCGCGGGCTGTACAGGTCGTGCACGAAGGACACCGGCAGCCCGGCGATGAGCGCCAGGTCCACGTCCACCCAGTCCTCGTCCCCCGTGTTGTCCACCACCGCCCAGCCCTGGAGCAGCGGCTTCTCCCCCTCCTCCACGAGGATGCGGTAGCTCGTCTTCCACACCGGCGCTTCCAGCACGTACGAGGCGAACAGCTCCCGCTCCCCCTCGCCCGCCGTCAGCACCGACAGCCGCTTGGTGTCCTTCTTGTACGAGGACAGCACCGTGGCCAGGTAGAACTCCAGGTCCTTGCGCACCGTGTCGTCCAGGAAGGTCAGCTCCGCCACCTCCAGCAGGTCGAAGCTGCGCAGCGACGCGCCCACCAGCAGCGTCAGGAAGGGCCGGTGCACCGCCGTCTCGCCCTGGGCCACCGGCAGCGTCTCCAGCCCCACGATGACGCCCTCCACCTGATTCTCCCTGCCCACGCGCACGCGCACCCGGGTGCCCTTCACCTGCCCCAGCAGCGCCGTGAGGCTGCCCGAGTCGGGAATCCGGATGGTGGCCTCCTTCAGCAGTTGCTCCAGCGGCTTGGTGGAGTCGTAGCTCACCGCCGACACCGAGCCGCCCGACAGGTCGAGCACCGTCATCGACTTGAGGACGTCGTTCATGTCCCGCGCCTTGAAGTCGAAGTGGAGCGTCTCACTTCCACTCACCTTCCCCCGGCGCTCGAAGTAGCCGACTCCATGCTTGTAGAGGACGACGCGACGGATGGGCAGGGACGGGGGCATGCGCGCGACTCCGGCGAAAGGTGGCGTGAATACACTCCCGGTGTATCAAGTCTCACATGCGAATGCGCCACTCCCACTCCCCTCTTCCCCTGGCCGCGCTGTTGGGCGCCGCCCTGTCCCTCCTCCCGGGTTGCGAGAGCACGAAGTCGAGCGGCCCCTCCCCCTCCGACCCCCAGGCCCAGAAGCCCGTGACCGTGCAGTCCGGCGAGTCCTCCTGGCGGCACGCCCACGTGGGTGACCGGGTCACCTACGCCTTCACCTCCACCCAGGGCCCCGCGGGCACCGAGCGTCGCGCGGGCGGCGGCACCCCGAGCACCCTCAGCGGCCAGGCGACGCTGGAGGTGGTGGCCGTGCAGCAGCCCTGGGTCTGGGTGCGCCTGTCCTTCAGCGATGAGGCCGGCAAGCCCCTGCCCCAGGCGCGGCTCGCGCAGGACCTCGTCATTCCCGTGCGCACGGATGGGACGCGCGCGCTGGAGCTGAAGCCCCAGGGCGAGTCCACCGCCGAGCGCGCCTCCGCCGCCGGCCGCGACTGGGACGCCCTGCGCTACGTCAACGACGCGCGCCCCGTGGATGGTCCGCTCCAGACGCGCGTGTACGCCGTCCAGCCCGGCCCGCTCTACCTCACCCACGGCCTGCTCAACGCGAGCACCACGCTCTCCGGCTTCGGCGGCGTCGCGGGCACCTTCCAGCTCACGCTGCGCGAGCTGCACGAGGGCTCGGCCGCCACCACCGCCGCGCCGCCCGCGCTGGAGCGTCCGCTGGGCCCCGGCACCTGGTACGACCGGCGCGTGGACGTGGGCCCGTCGCCCTCCGTGCAGCGCGTGTGCTTCGCCGCCGAGCGCGGCTTCCTCCTGCGCACCGAGGGCCCCATCGACACCCATGCCGCCCCCTGCTCCGACTTCTCCCAGGCCGAGCCGGAGCCCCTCGAGGACGTGCTGATGGGCCTGCCCTTCTCGGCCCAGAGCGAGGGGGGCTGGCCTCCGGCCGCCGCCGCGTCCGGGACTCGGGGCACCTTCACCGCCGAGGGGCGCGACGTGCCCGCCCTCACCGCCCAGCGCACCGAGACCGCGGAGGGCATCCAGCGCGTCTTCTCGGAGACCTACGCGGCCGACCCGTGGGCCCCGGTGCTCTCCGGCCTGCCCTACGAGGCGCGTTTCCAGACGCTCACCGAGGGGACCGAGCGCCTCGCCTCCGGCGGCAAGCGTGAGCCCGAGGGCGGCACGCGGCTCGTGCGGTGGGGCACCTGGCTGACGGGAGGGCCGAAGTGAAGGCCGCGCTCTACGTCGTCACCATCGAGGTCCTGCCCGCCTCCGAGGAGGCGTGGAACCGCTGGCACGAGGACGTCCACGTCCCCGAGGTGCTGCGCCAGCCCGGCTTCCTGCGCTGCCGCAAGTGGAAGGACACGACGAACGCCCCGGACGGCTGGGTGCGCTACGTGTGCCACTACGAGCTGACGAGCCTGGAGGACGTGCACCGCTACGTGGCCAGTGAGGCCGCGAAGCACCTGCGCGCCGAGTCGGACAAGCACTTCGGCGAGGTGACGCGGCCCTCCCGCGCCATCCTCACCGAGGTCGCCAGCTTCGGCTGAGGGACACGGGCTCAACCCTGGGCCCGCGTCCTCCCGTCCCCTCTCCCGGTGGGAGAGGGTGGAGGGGCTCGGTTCAGGCCACCTCGGACGACAGCTTCACGTCGATGTTGCCCTGCGTCGCCAGCGAGTACGGGCACACCTTGTGCGCCGCGTGCATCAGCTCGTCCGCCTCGGCCTGGGACACTCCCGCGAGCTTGCCGTGCAGCTCCACCGCCAGGCCGAAGCCGCCCGCCTGGGTCTTCCCGATGGTCGCCTTGGCCGTGATGTGGGCGTCCTTGATCTGCTTGTTCATCTTCCCGGCCACCAGCCGCAGCGCGCCCTCGAAGCACGCCGAATAGCCCGCCGCGAAGAGCTGCTCGGGGTTGGTGGAGCCAGCGGCCTCCGCACCGCCCAGCGCCTTGGGCATCGTGAGCGGCATGTCGATCGTCCCGTTGTCCGTGCGGACGCGGCCGTTGCGGCCTCCGTGGGAGGTGGCGGTGGCGGTGTAGAGCGGCTGGATGGAGACGGGGGCCATGAGGGAACTCCTCCGGAATCGACTGCGAGTGGAGCGCCCCTTCTAACCCCCTCGCCCGTCGCGTGCATCGCTATCCGGAGGAGCCCCGGCTCCTCAGTGTTGGCGAGGGCTCACTTCCAGGCCGCGGCGTGCTGCTTGGCGAACTGGGCGAAGCTCATCGGCGCGCGGCCGGCCACCTTCTGCACCGTGTCCGTCACCTGCGCGGCGTAGCCCGCCTTGTTGATGCCGTGCAGCTCCATCATCCCGTCCACCATCCACGCTGGCATGCCCATGTCGAGCATGGCCTTGTTCGCGGCGGCCTCGGGCACGTCCACATAGTTCACCTTGCGGCCCGACACCTCGCCGATGGTGGCGGCGGCCTGGGCGATGGTGAAGGCCTCGGGGCCCGTCAGGGCATAGGCCTTGTTCTCGTGGGCGCTCGTGGTGAGCGCCTCGGCGGCCACCGCGGCGACGTCCGCGCCCGCGATGAAGCTGCACGCGCCCTGGCCCCAGGGCAGGTAGATGTTGCCGTCCTTGGCCGGCGGGTAGTAGCCGATGAAGTTCTCCATGAAGTTGTTGGGCTTGAGGAAGGTGTACTTCAGGCCCGAGCCGAGGATGTAGCGCTCGACGGTCCGGTGCCACCGCGCGAGCTGGATGCTCGGCTCGAACTCCGTGCCCATGGCCGACAGCTTCACGATGTGCTTCACGCCCGCGGCCTTGGCGAAGTCGACAAGGCGGGCGGCCAGGTCCACCTGGTCCTGGGCGAAGGGCGTGACGAGGAAGAGCTTCTCCACGCCCTCGACGGCCTTCTGGATCTGCTCCGGCTTCGTATACTCGAAGTCCACGGGCGTCACGTTGCCACCCTTGAGAGCCTCGGCCTTGGCCGCGCTGCGCACCGCCGCGCGCACCGTCACCTCATTGCGGCCCTTCAGCGCGGACACCACCTGCGAGCCAATGGTGCCCGTGGCACCCGTCACCAGAATCGTCGTCGCCATCGCGTCTTCCCCTGTTGCACGGAGCAAAGGAGCCCCGTTGAGGAGTCGACGTTACCCCAGCTACCGGCGTCCGCGCACCATGCGTCCCTTCGTCAGGTGCGCCACCGCCTCGCCCAGTCCCTCCAGCGTCAGCGGGAACATGTCGAAGACGTTCTTCACGGCCTGGATGGTGTTGCCCCGCCACGTCTGCGGAGGCTCCGGGTTGAGCCATGCGCTGCGCTCGAAGTGCCGCGCCAGCTCCATCAGCCACACCAGCCCCTCCTTGCCGTCCACCGGGTCGTAGCGGCCCTCGGAGTTGGTGCGCATGGTCAGCTCGTACGGCGCCATCAACGCATCGCCCACCACGACCAGCTTGTGGTGACGTCCCACCTGCCCCAGCAGGTCCGGCACGCTGATGCCGCCCGACAGATAGGGCGAGTCGAACACGCGCCCATACACGCAGTTGTGGAAGTAGTAGGTGCGCAGCTCCTTGAAGTGCGTGGCCTGCTTCGCCACCGAGAAGAGCCGGCTCACCAGGTGAGCCCACGGGTCCATGGAGCCGCCCACGTCCATCATCAGCACCACGCGCGTGTTGGGCCGGCGCGGCGGGCGCGTCACCACCTCCAGCTCGCCCGCGTTCTTCGCCGTGGCCGCGATGGTGCCCTCCACGTCCAGCTCGTCCGGCACGCCCTCTCGAGCGAAGGCCCGCAGCTTGCGCAGCGCCACCGCGAGCTGCCGCGTGTCCAGCACCACGTCGCCCCGGTAGCCCTGGTACTTGCGCGCCCCGGCGATCTTCATCGCCATGCGACCGCCGGCCCCCTGGGCGCCCTCGCCTCCCACCCGGAAGCCCTCGCGCGGGTGGCCCGAGTGCCCGAAGGGCGACGCGCCCCCCGTCCCAATCCACTTCGGCCCGCCGTCGTGCCGCTCGCGCTGCTCCTCCAGACGCTGTTGGAAGAGCTTCTCCAGCTCCTCCACGTCGAGCTGCTCCAGCAGCGCCCGCTCCTCGGGGGTGAGCTCGCGCCGCTCGCGCGCCTCCTTCAGCCACTCCAGCAACTCCTGGGCGAGCTGCTGCCCCGAGCCCTCCATGCCCTTGAAATGCGCCAGGAAGGCCTGGTCGAAGGCGTCCAGGTGCGTCTCCGCGTGCACCAGCAGGGCCCGCGCCACATGGTAGAAGCCGTCCAGCGAGCTGTCGTGCAGCCCCGCCTTCAGCGCTCCCGCCAGCGCGAGCGCCTCCTGGGCGCCCACCGGCACCCCGCGCCGCCGCAACTCGTAGAGGAAGGGCAGGAACATGGCGCGCTCCCGCTCAGGCCTTCGTCCGGCGGCCCCGCCCGAAGGCCTCCGCCACCGCCATCAGGTCCTGCTCGCGCTTGAGCAGCGCCCCCAGG
>NZ_DASVWK010000403.1:0-9156 GCF_036389735.1 Archangium sp.
CACCGCGCTGGCCGAGGCGGTGAAGGCCGCGGGACACGCGCCCCTCCACTGAAGGCAACTCCTCCCTCGCTCTTCGTGAGAGGGTCGGGGTCACTCCCGGACGTCCGGAAGTGCACCGCGGGTAGGCCCCCTTACTCGGGCCGCTCGAAACGGCGCGTCACCGTCATGGGCGCCGCTTTGCTGATTTTGAAGGTACCCGGCTGTGTGCCCGGCCGCTTCCGGTATCCCCCCCGCTCGTCGTAGCCAAGTACCATGCACACCGGCATTTTCTGGCCGGTGGGCAGCTCCGCCTCTGTCCAATAGGCCTGCACCTCCTTGCCTCCCGTCCACATGTACCCGTAGAGCTTGGTGCCCAGCGGCAGCAGATAGTGCGCGTCATCTGAATCCATGATGCCGCTCACGATGGAGCCCGCCCGGTAGTCCCCGAAGTCTTGCAAGATGCCCTGGTTGTGGATGTCGAGCTGGACCAGGCCCTGCTTGCCTGGCCCAAAGCCCTTCTTCGCCATGGCGTCGAGGGCCTCTGGAGGGCAGTCCTGGGGCCAGGTGGGTTTCACCGGCACCCCGGCACAGCCGGAGGTCACCAGGCACACGGCCGCCGCGAGCGACTTCATGAAGTCGAACTCCCGTGGGGACCACTGCGTGTCGGGAGCCGGCGGGGCACTGGCGGGGGCCTTGGTTTCATTCATGGATGGACCTTCTTGTGTCGGGGGACTTCGGGTGAAGAGCACGGTGGCCAGGACGGCGCCCAACACGATCGCCCCCCAACGCCACCCGGGCCAGGGGCGCGTGAGGGCGCGCGGCGTCCGCTCGGTGGTACGAGAGTGCGGTGTGGCCGCCTCGTTCCCCTCGAAGAGGCGCGCCTCCATCTCGCGTCCCCCGCCACGCCGCAGCGTGGCCAGTGTCTCGGCCACCTCGCGCGCACTGGCGGGTCGCTCCTCGGGACGCGGCGCCAGGAGCCGAAGCACCAGGGCCCCCACTGCTGGAGGGATGCGCGGGTTGAGGGAGGAAGGGGCCTGGGGAGTCCGGCCCTCCAGGCGCGCCCGGTGCGAGTCCTCGCCCTCGGCTTCGAAGGGATGGGCCCCGGTGAGCGTCCGGTACCAGGTGACGCCCAGGGCGTACAGGTCATCCGCGGGGCGGAACTCATAGTGCGCCTCGAGGTCGCCGAGGTGCTCTCGCTGGAAGCGCAGGGCCTCGGGGCTGCGGTAGTCCTTCGAGCCCGGCGGCAGTTGGGTGCCGGTGAGCGAAGCGGCGCCCGCGTAGTCGCCCACGCCCAGGTCCACCAGCACCAGGCACCCGTCTTCCTCCCGCACCAGGAGGTTCTGCCCCTTCACGTCCCGGTGGCGCGCGTCCACCTCGTGTAGCGCGTGCAGCCCCAGCGCCGATTGCTCGAAGAGCTCCAGGGTCTCGCGCACCCGGGCCTCGCGCAGGGAGGCCCAGGCGTACAGGTGGAGGCCCGGCACGTACTGCATGACAATGAAGGGCAGGTGCACCCCGGAGCCCGGCACCACCCAGTGGCCCGCTTCGATGAAGCGCACCACGTGAGGGTGCTTCACGAGCTTTAGCAGCTCCGCCTCCCGCTCCAGCCGGCGCGAGAGGACCCCTGGTTGCAGCGCCAGTTTCAGCGCGGCCAGTCGCCGGGGCTCGCGCATGTGCCGCACGAGGTACACCGCCCCATAACCGCCCCAGCCCAACCGGCCGATGACGCACCAGTTGCCCACGGGCGTGCCCGGGGTCAGGTCCACCGGGTCCGCTCTCCAGGACGCGGGGGGGGACATTCAGCGCGCCTCCTGGATGAGCACGCTCCGGTCACCGTCCCGCTCCCTCACCTGCACGCGCACGGGGGCAGCGGCCTGCTCCTCCGGCACCGCCACCACCACCCGCCCGAAGGCTCCCGGCTCGATGGGGGCCTCCATGTTCACCTCCCACCGTCCGCCGCTCCCAGGCGCCCCGTCCGTTGACGAGAGAGGCACCACCTCCGAGGCGAGCCAGGGCCTCGCCCCCACGGGGTTGAAGACGCGCAGGCCGAGGAGGCGCTTGCGGCCGTTCAGACAGTCCCAGGTCTTTTTCACGAGCACCCCGGTTCCGACGGCATCTCCCTTGAACAGGATGGCGGAGACGCTGGGAGCCTCCTCGCTCAAGTCCTGCGAGAGCAGGAAGCGGGAGACCGGGTCCAGCCCGCTCCGGGACGCGGGTGGTTCCGGCTCCAGTGGCGAACGGGCCGAGCGCGGGCGCAGCTCCACGTCCACCTGCGAGTCCACCTCGGAGGGGTGCGAGACGAGCAGGAAGCGCAGCCGGATGCGAGCCGTGCCCTGGATGAGCACCACCTCCAGCCGCAGCGGCTTGCCGGGGGGCAGCTCCTGGAGCGGTTCGAGCAGGAGGGAGCGCGCGGCCACGTCCATCCGGACGCCGCGCCCGAACCCCGCTTCCTTCAGCTCGGCGCGCTCCACCTCCGCGTCGAAGCGCATCACGGTGGTGACGCTCGGGGCCAACCGCAGTTCCAGCTCCGTCCCAGCGGGCCGCTCGGAGAGGATGAGCTGTTGCTCGCGGCGCACGCGGGCCACGGGCTGCTGAGCCACGGCCACGGGGCTCCAGACGAGCAAGGCCACCACGACGGCCCGCTGTGGTGAGGATGGCGAACGCATGACCTCCGGCGTCTACCACATCGACATGACCGGAGCCATCTTCTCGCGTTTTCGCGGCGAACTCGTTCGGGGTGGGTGGCCTCCTTTCCACGGATGCCGCGCGACGATTGGGATTAAGCAGCGGGCCTCGTTGTTGGGGGGCCCGCCTTTCTCCTGCTCAGGAATCTCTCATGACATCTCCGTTCCGACATCTTCCGGGAGCCACCCGCGTGGTGCTCACGGCCAGCGCCTCGGTGTGGCTCGCCGCGTGTGCCACCTCCGCGCCGATGGACAAGCCAGCCGCGCCGACGCAGGCGCAGCCCCAGCCCGCCGCCGCGCCGGCTCCTTCCCCGAAGCCCACCTACGGCAGTTTCGGTGTCGACACCGCCGGGATGGACCCGTCCGTGAAGCCCGGCGACAACTTCTACCGCTACGCCAATGGCACGTGGCTCGACAAGACGGAAATCCCGGCCGATCGGTCGAGCTACGGCATGTTCACGAGGCTCGCGGAAGAGGCGAGCCGGCGCACGCGTGCCCTCATCGAGGAGTCCGCGAGCGCCAACGCGCCCGCGGGCAGCGACGCCCGCAAGCTGGGTGACATCTTCGCGAGCTTCATGGACGAGGCGGCCATCGAGTCCAAGGGCCTGGCGCCGCTCAAGCCCGAGCTCGACCGCATCGCCGCCATCAACACCCGGCGCGACCTCGCCGCCGCGCTCGGTGACACGCTGCGCGCCGACGTCGATGCGCTCAACACGGGAGACGTCACCACCGCCCGGCTCCTCGGCCTCTGGGTGACCGAGGACCTGAACGAGCCGTCGCGCTACGCCGCCTATCTGCTCCAGGGCGGCCTGGGCCTGCCGGATCGCGACTACTACCTCGTCGACAACCCCCGGTTCTCCGAGGTCCGCCAGAAGTACCAGCAGCACATCGCCGCCATGCTGCGCCTGGCGGGCATCTCCGACGCCGAGGCCCGGGCGCGCCGCATCGTCGAGCTCGAGCGCGACATCGCTCGGGTCCACTGGGCCCAGGTGGACACGCAGGACGTCGCCAAGACCAACAACCCCTGGCCTCGCGAGGAGTTCGCGAAGCGAGCGCCCGGCCTCGACTGGGATGCCTACCTCGGCGCCGCGGGGCTCGGGCAGCAGCGCGCGTTCATCATCTGGCAGCCGAGTGCCCTGACGGGGATCGCGAAGCTCGTCGGCGGCGAGCCCGTGCAGACCTGGAAGGACTACCTGACCTTCCATGCCATCTCGCGCGCCGCGCCCTTCCTGTCCAAGGCCTTCGTCGACGAGTCCTTCGCCTTCCATGGCCGCGTGCTCTCCGGCGCGCAGCAGCACCGCGAGCGCTGGAAGCGCGGCGTCGACGTCACCAGTGAGGCCATGGGGGAGGCCATCGGCAAGCTCTATGTCGAGCGGTACTTCCCGCCGGAGGCCAAGGTGGAGGCCGACAAGATGGTCCGCAACATCGTCGCGGCGTTGGGCCAGCGCATCGACGCCCTCGCGTGGATGTCACCGGAGACGAAGGCGCGCGCGAAGGAGAAGCTGGCCACCCTCCAGGTCGGCATCGGTCACCCTGCCCGGTGGCGCGATTACTCGGGGCTCGAGGTCGTTCGCGGGGATGCCTACGGCAACGCCGAGCGCGCGTCGCGCTTCGAGTATCGGCGCAACCTGGACAAGCTCGGCAAGCCGGTCGACAGGGCCGAGTGGTTCATGGTCCCGCACCTCGTGAACGCGCTGAACTCTCCGCAGCAGAACTCCATCATCTTCCCCGCCGCCATCCTCCAGCCGCCCTTCTTCGACCCAAATGCCGACCCGGCGGTGAACTACGGCGGCATCGGCTCCGTCATCGGACATGAGATCGTGCACAGCTTCGACGACGTCGGCGCGCAGTTCGACGCTCGCGGCAAGCTGGCCAACTGGTGGACGAAGGAGGACGCGGCGAAGTTCAAGGCCGCCGGACAGGCGCTCGCCGCGCAGTACAACGCCTACCGCCCGCTGCCCGATGTCTCGGTGAATGGCGAGCTGACGCTCGGGGAGAACATCGCCGATGTCGCCGGGCTGGCCATCGCCCATGATGCCTACCGGCTGTCGCTGGACGGAAAGCCGGCGCCGGTGCTCGACGGTTTCTCGGGCGACCAGCGCTTCTTCCTCGGCTTCGGGCAGGTCTGGCGCAACAAGTACCGCGAGCCGACCCTCCGCCGCACCCTGCTGACGGACGGGCACGCCCCGGGCGAGTACCGCGCCTCGACCGTGCGCAACCTGGATGCCTGGTACGAGGCCTTCGGCGCCGCCCCCGGACAGACGCTCTACCTGACGCCCGAGCAGCGCGTGCGCATCTGGTAAGAGGGGGGGGCTGAAGGGCACGGAGGCGTTCTCCGTGCCCCACCGCGCGCTGGAGACCGATGGCCACCAGGAAGATCGGAAAGAAGAGCAGCCCTCCCGCCCGTAAGCCCCGTGACGTGCCGCCGCCCGAGCCCCCCGTGGACTCGGGCCGGCTCCAGGAGTTCCGCCGGAAGATCGATGCCGTCGATCAGCGCCTGGTCCGGCTCCTCAACGAGCGGGCGAGACTCGTCGTCGAGGTGGGCAAGACCAAGCGCGCCGAGGGCACGCCCATCTACGCCCCGCACCGCGAGGCCGAGGTGCTCCGCAAGGTGCTGGCGTCCAACGAGGGACCGCTGAGCGACCGCGCCGTGGAGGGCATCTATCGCGAGCTGATGAGCGGCTCCTTCGCGCTCGAGCAGCCGCTGCGCATCGGCTACCTCGGCCCGCCCGGCTCCAACTCGCACGCCGCCGCCGTCAAGCAGTTCGGCTCCTCCGTGGACTATGAGGACCTGCGAGAAATCGTCGGCGTCTTCACCGAGGTGCGCCGGGGGCACGTCAACTACGGGCTCGTGCCCATCGAGAACTCCCTTGGTGGCGGCATCGTGGAGACCCTCGATGCCTTCAAGGCCAATGCCCATCAGATCTCCATCTACGGCGAGGTGCAGATCTCCGTCCACCACGCCCTGCTCGCCAACTGCCAGCCCCGCCAGGTCCGGCGCATCCACTCCAAGCCGGAGATCTTCCAGCAGTGCCGCGCCTGGCTGAGCACCCAGTACCCGGGCGTCGAGCTGATGCCCGCGGCCAGCAGCTCGCGCGCCGCGCAGATCGCCGCCGAGGAGTGTCGCAAGGCGCTGGAGATTGGTGCCGAGCCCGGGTCCGCCGCCATCGGCACGGCGCTCGCCGGGCAGCTCTACGGGCTCAATGTCCTCTTCCCGCGCATCGAGGACGACCCGAACAACATCACCCGCTTCGTCATCATCGCCCGGCAGAACGCCCAGCCCACGGGCGATGACAAGACGTCGCTCATGTTCACCACCGAGGACAAGCCCGGTGCGCTGGTCTCGGTGCTCGGCGTCTTCCAGGCCGCTGGCATCAACCTCTCGCACATCGACAAGCGGCCCCAGGGACGCGAGCGGTGGACCTATACGTTCTTCGTCGACGCGCTCGGCCACCGGGAGGATCAGGCCATGGCCGCCGCCGTCGAGGAGGCCCAGTCCCACTGCCGCGAGCTGTTCATCCTCGGCAGCTACCCCCGCTCGCGCCGCATCCTCTGACAACGAGGGCGCTCACAAACGCCAGCGGCCGACTCTTTCTGGCGAATGATTGCAATGCCGAGGAGGCGGACCATGGAACTCGAGCACCACGGAGGGGCCTTTGCGCACGCGCCGATGTGCGCCGCCCTGCTCCGTGCCGCTTGTTCCGTGCCGCTGCACGCGCCCGCCTGCCTCGGTTTCGTGCCAATCGCTCCTCCACGTTGTTGATGTCGCGGTAGGGGGGGCGAGCCGAGGGGTCCTTACCTGCTTCGCTCCACCAGCGAGCCGGGACATGGGTCGTGGTGCGTGCGTCACGGGGGCGGGTTGCTGGCTCTACCTGTCTCCCCGTACCGCCCACCCCTTCGCGCAAGGAGCGCGCCATGACCCCATACCTTCAGATCGTGAAGGCCCTCGCGTCCCGGAAGTTGAGAACGACCGCCGTGGCGCTCATCGTGGCCGGGGCGCTCGGCATCGAAGCGGCCCCCCCCGAACGCCTCCACACCGCGGTCGTGGGTGGCTCGCTCGGGTTCTCGCTCCTGTTCGCCTGGCTGTTCTTCCACCACGGCCTGCCTCAACTCCCTCAGGGGCAGCGAGGACCGCTCACCCTCGTGGTGCTCGTGGTGTTGTCCGCCTTGCTGATCATCCAGGCCCGTGCCGTGCTGGCCCTCGCCTCCGAGGTGCTCCAGCTCCAGGCCTCGCGCCCCGGGGTCACCGCACCCCGGGGGCAGGCGGCGGCGTTCACCGGCCGCGCTTCTTCTGGAAGTCGTTGAAGGCGCGGGTGGTCTTCTTCGTTTCCTGCTTCTGGCGGGCCTGGGCCTGGGCGTCACGCTGGCGCTCCAGGCGCGTCGCTTCCTGTTGGAGCTTCCGGAAGTTCTCCAGGCGCTCGGGGGCGAGCCGGCCGTCCCGGGTGGCCGCCTGGACGGCGCAGCCGGGCTCGTTCTCGTGGTGGCAGTCATTGAAGCGGCACGTGGCCGCCAGTTCCTCGATGTCCACGAAGGCGGTGCGCACGCCCTCCTCGTTCTCCATCATCCCGAGCTCCCGCATGCCCGGCGTGTCGATGACGAGGCCCCCCTGGGGCAGGACGAACAGCTCGCGGTGCGTGGTGGTGTGCCGGCCCTTGTCGTCCTCGCGCATCTCGCCCACCTCCTGGCGCGCGGTGCCCAGGACGCGGTTGATGAGGGTGGATTTGCCCACGCCCGACGAGCCGATGAGCGCCACGGTCCGGGTGCCTCCGATGTACCGCCAGAGGGCGTCCACGCCCTCGCCGGTGACGCTGCTGACGATGTGCAGGGGGACGTCCGGGGCCAGCGCGGCGATGCGCTCGCGGGCCGCCTCCACGTCCTCGCAGAGGTCCGCCTTGGTGAGGATCACCACGGGCTGGGCGCCGCTGTCCCAGGCGACGGCCAGGTAGCGCTCGAGCCGCCGCGGGTTCAGGTCCCGTGTCAGCGCGGAGACGAGGAAGACCACGTCCACGTTGGCGGCCACCACCTGCTCCTCGTCGGCCCGGCCGGCGGCCTTGCGGACGAGCTGGGTGCGCCGGGGGAGCACGGCCTGGATGAGGGTGGTGCCCTCCTGGCTCTGGGGCTCGAAGGCGACCCAGTCACCGACGACCGGGCGCACGGACTCTCCCTTGCGGATGGCCATGCGGAGTCGACCCGGGATGGTGGCCCGCATGTCGCCTCGCGCCGAATAGAGCACGTACTCGACGCCGTAGTCGGCGCCGATGCGCGCCGGCTCCACGCCTCCGCTCGCGTGGGAACCCCAGGCCTCCTGGAAGGAGGGCCCCCAGCCAAGCTTCATCAATACGGGCTCGTCCATGCTCATGCCGAACCCAGACTATGCCCATCGGGGGTGGGTTGGGGTAGGGAGGACGCGAGCACCCCTCAGCGTTCGCGCGGGGGCGCCTCTCGTGCCGCCGGGGCGCGCTGTCGCGGAAGGACCAGGGTGCGCACCACGGGGTCTCCCGGTTCCAGCACCGGACCCAGCCCGCCCACCATCACCGGGGGCTCGGCGCCGACGAAGTAGAGCGAGGTGTCGGGGGCCTTCACGACCAGGGCCGCGAGGCCGATCTCCGGATGGAGCACCACCCGTTCCGCGGTGAGCGTCTTGTCGCCGAGGGCCACGGACTCGCTGCCCTCCCGGGACAGCTTCACCTTCGCCTTGCGGGGCTTGGGGGTGAAGGCGATGGCTTGCAGTTGCACGTCCTCGCCCTGTCGCAGCCGGGGCAGGAGGTTCTTCGCCGCCAGGACGAAGCCGACTCCGGCGAAGGTGCGGCCCGGCTCCACCTTCAATTGCTCGTTGTACCGGCGCGTCTTGCCTCCCTTGTGGGTGAGGCCCGTGGCGCGTCCGGTGCCGAAGTCCATGGTGAACTGGCGTGTCGTCCGGTCTCCCGTCTGCTCGCGCCATGTCCACCGCTCCTGGGTGAGCTCCGGCTGGAGTCGAAGGACGGAGGACTCCTCGATGCGCCGTCCATCGGCGTAGCGGTAGGTGAGCAGGACGTGGAGCTGCTCTCCCTCGGTCCAGGAGGTGAGGGTGCCCTCCCCGAGGGGCTCGCCCTGGGGCGTGCTCACCTGGAGGGTTCGGGTGGTGTTGCGCTCCGGGAAGAGCGTCTCCACGGCCCGGGCCGGTGTGGCGAGGCCCATCAGCAGCCCCAGCCCGAGCAGCAAGAGTCCACGGAGGTGACGAGGTGTCTGGCCCATGCCTGGAAGATGGGCGGGGAGTGGCGCCCCGGGGAGCGCGGGCCTGGACCTCCCGGCCGCCTGGAGGGCAGGCAGGCGCTACACCAGCCCGTGCTCCTCCAGCTTGTTGTACAGGGTGCGGCGGCTGATGCCGAGCAGGCGCGCGGCGAGGGTGCGGTTGTCCCCCGCGCGCTCCAGGGCGTCCACCAGGGCCTGCCGCTCCATCTCCTTGCGCTGCGACTCCAGGGTGCGCCCCTCGGCGCCCGCGCCGCCCACCGCGGGA
>NZ_DASVWK010000404.1:0-8656 GCF_036389735.1 Archangium sp.
ACGCCGTCGTCAAGAACCAGTTCACCTTCGACCTGATGGGCTCCATCGCCCTCTTCGACCGGTACGAGCTGGGCGTGGCGCTGCCCATCACCGCCCAGGGCTCCGGCCCGGTCGCATCCGTTTCTCCCCTCCTCTCCGAGGGGCTCCAGGCCAGGGGCGTGGGAGACCTGCGCCTGATACCCAAGGCGCACCTGCTCTCGCTGGACAACGGGTTGCGCCTGGGCGTCGCGGTGCCGCTGCTGCTGCCCACCTCGGGCGGCAGGGAGTTCCTGGGCCGACGGGGCGTGGCGGCCTTCCCGCGGGTGCTCGGCGAGTGGGTCTTCAATGACGAGGGCGCGCGCCTGCTCGCCAACGTGGGCGTCAACCTCCAGCCCCAGGCTCAGTTCTACAACCTCAACGTGGGCAACGAGTTCGCCTACGGGGTGGGCGCGGAGGTGCCCTTCCAGGTGCGCGAGCACCGGCTGGCCGCCGAGGCCTCGCTGGTGGGCGCCCTGGGGCTGAAGCAGTCCAACACCGAGGAGCGCCCGCTGGAGCTGCTCGGCGCGGTGAAGTACCACTTCACCGACAAGCTGGCGGCGCACCTGGGCGGTGGCCCTGGCCTCACCCGAGGCTATGGCACCCCGGGCTTCCGGCTGTTCGCCGGGGTCGTCTGGACCGAGGCCACGCGCGCCGTGGTGGCCCGCGTCGAGCCTCCGGCGCCGGTCTGCCCTCAGGGCCCCGAGGATCTGGACGGCTTCCAGGACGAGGACGGCTGCGCGGACCCGGACAATGACGGGGACGGGCTGCTGGACGGTGCGGATGGCTGCCCCAACCAGCCGGAGACGAAGAACGGCTTGGCGGACGAAGACGGCTGCGCGGACGAGCTGCCGCCCCCGCCGCCGGTGGACACGGACGGGGACGGGCTGACGGATGACCAGGACCGCTGCCCGGCCGTCGCCGAGGACAAGGACGGCTTCGAGGACTCGGATGGCTGCCCCGATCCGGACAACGACAAGGACGGCGTGGCGGACACGGCCGACAAGTGCCCGTCCGCGCCGGAGGTCATCAATGGAGTGCAGGACGAGGACGGCTGCCCGGACAAGGGGAAGGTGAAGGTGCTCGTCGAGGGCAAGAAGATCCTCATCCTCGACAAGGTCTACTTCGCCACGAACAAGGATGTGATCCTCCCGCGCTCCTTCAGCCTGCTGACGCAGGTGGCGGCGGTGCTGCGCGCCAACCCGGAGATCACCAAGGTGCGCGTGGAGGGCCACACGGACAGCCAGAGCTCGGACGCCTTCAACCTGGACCTCTCGCAGCGCCGCGCCAACAACGTGCGCAAGCGTCTGGTGGAGAAGGAGGGCATCGCGCCCGCGCGGCTGGAGTCGGTGGGCTACGGCGAGTCGCGGCCGGTAGACACCAACAAGACGGCGCAGGGGCGCGAGAACAACCGTCGCGTGGAGTTCATCATCCTCGAGATGGAGACGCAGGCGCCCTGACGCGCGAGGGCTAACCGCTCCAACCCGACCGCCTGGAGGTCCCCGCCCCCGCGGGGCTCCAGGCGGTTTTCATTTCTGGCCCCCCAGTCCATTGACGAGCCCACCCCGGGAGGAGTATCTAACTCGTCGCGTGGAAATGAGAACGATTCTCAATTTCAGTATCAGCGCCCAGGACGAGGCCAGCCGCGACGAGGGCGAGTGGGGTCGGTGGGCGCGTGCCCTCTTCTTCACCGTGCTCATCCACGTCGGGATGCTCGCCGTGGCGCTCTCGGGCTCGTCTCCCGCCCCGAGGGCGCCTGAGACGCCCGCGGAGCCGGAGCTCGTGTTCTTCAGCTTCCCTCCTCCACCCGCGGCGGCTCGCGGTACCGCAACCTCTTCCCCGGTGGTGTCCGAGCGCATGCCGCGCCAGGCGCGCACCCGCCTCCCCCGCTCGCCCGGGATGCAACGCGCACCGCCGCCTCCCACGACAGCGCCCGCGCCCGTCGCGACGGAGGTGCCAGTCCGGGACGCCCATGACGAAGGGCCCTCCTCCGACGCGGTCGGCGTGGCGATGGGCACCGAGAGCGTGGGCACCGTCGTCTCGGGGCTCCTGGGCGGCGTCCTCAACGGACGCGCGGGGGGACTGCCGGGTGCCACGGGAGACTCGGCCCTCGACCTGAAGCAGGTGTCACGCCCTCCCGAGGTGCTCGAGCAGGTCCGACCGCGCTATCCCCGGCGAGCCCGGGCCGAGGGCATCGAGGGACTCGTCCTGGTGCGCGTCATCATCGGCACCGATGGGCGCGTCGAACCCGAGCACACGCGCGTCATCCGCTCCATCCCCGCGCTCGACGCGGCGGCCCTCTCCGCCGTCAGCCAGTGGCGCTTCTCCCCGGCCCTCGGACGCCAGGGGCGACCCGTGCGCGTCATCATCGAAGTGCCCATCCAGTTCTCCCTGACGTGAGGGGCCGTCTCGTGAGCATCACCTTCCGCAAGCTCATCTTCTGGCCGCACCTGGTCTCCGGCGTCATCGCGGGGCTCATCATCGCGAGCATGTCCCTCACGGGGGTGGCCATTGCCTTCGAGACGGAGGTCCTCGCCTGGGCCGACGACGCGCGGCAGGTGGCGGCCCCCACGCCGGACGCACCCCGACTTCCCGTGGATGAGCTGCTGGCCCGCGTGCGCGCCGCCCGGCCCGAGGCACAACCCTCGGGCGTGACGGTGTACCCCGAGGCCACCGCCGCCGTGCTGGTGAGCACCGGCCGCTCCAGCGGCGTCTACGTGAATCCCTATACGGGCGAGGTGCGGGACCAGGGCGCCCAGGGCTGGCGCAAGTTCTTCCACGTCATGGAGGAGTGGCACCGGTGGCTCGGTGCCCAGGGTGACAACCGCGCCGTGGGCCGTGCGATCACCGGGGCTGGCAACACCGTGTTCTTCTTCCTCGGCCTCTCCGGCCTGTACCTGTGGTGGCCCCGCAGGTGGACGCTGCGCGCCATCCGCCCCACCCTCTGGTTCAGGCGCGGGCTGCGGGGCAAGGCGCGGGACTTCAACTGGCACAACGTCATCGGCTTCTGGTGCCTGCCCGTGCTGCTCGTCCTGACGGTGACGGGCATGGTCATCTCCTATAAGTGGGCCTCGAACCTCGTCTTCACGCTCACCGGCAACCCGCCCCCCGTCGCCCAGGGCCCCGCCGCGCCGCCGTCCGTCACGGTCCCCACGCCGCCGTCCGGTACCCGTCCACTCGCCGTCGACGCGCTCTTCACCGAGGCCCGGAAGCAGGTGCCCGCCTGGGAGAGCATCACCCTGCGCATCCCCAAGGGCCCGCAGGCCCTCACCTTCTCCATCCGCGAGCAGGGCGCCTGGCCCCTCTTCGCCGCCGCACAGGTCTCGCTCGATCCCTTCACTGGCCAGGTGCTGCGCCAGGAGACCTACGCCGACTACAACCTCGGCCGGAAGCTCCGCTCGTGGATGCGCTTCCTCCACACGGGCGAGGCCCTCGGGGGGATCGGCCAGCTCATCGCCGCCCTCGCCTCGCTGGGCGGAGTCTTCCTCGTGTGGACCGGCTTCGCCCTGTCGTGGAGACGCTTCTTCCCGCGCCGCCGGACCCACGTCTCTCCCTCGACCCCGGAAACGGTCGCGGTGGAATCCGAAACGACGGGCTGAGCCCCTCCCCCAGCTCCGACGAGCCTCTTGCTCCCGAAGCGGGCTCGAAATTTGAGAATGACTATCAAACTCACATTCAGAGAAAACCACATGGCATCCAGCAAGAAGCTCGGCACGGGTATCCGCTCGACGAAGGGACCTTCAGGGGGCGTGCGCGGCTCGCTCCAGGCGGCGATTGGACTGGCGTCGGCCCTGACGGCGAGCGGCGCGCTCGCGCAGGAGACGTCGGAGAGCACCGAGGGCCGGTTCGTGCTGCCGACAGTCCAGGTGCGAGAAGAGGCGGAGGGTTACCGCACCGAGGAGAGCACCCTCACGCGGCTGCCCAAGCCGCTCATCGACACGCCACAGTCCGTCACCGTGGTGCCCGAGAAGGTGCTCGAGGAGCAGCAGGCGACGACGGTGCGCGAGGCCCTGCGCAACGTCTCCGGCATCACGGTCACCGCGGGCGAGGGAGGCCGCCAGGGTGACACCTTCAACCTGCGCGGCTTCTCGGCGCAGACCGACACGTTCCGGGATGGAGTGAGGGATCTGGGCTGGTTCACGCGCGACACCTTCAACCTCGGCGGCGTCGAGGTCTTCTTCGGACCGTCCTCCGTCCTCTTCGGGCGAGGCTCGACGGGAGGCGCGCTCAACCTCGTCACGAAGAAGCCGGGCAGGCGCTCCTTCCAGAACGTGAGCCTGACAGGCGGCACGGCCCCCTCGGGGCGCCTCGAGGTCGACATCAACCAGGTGCTCACCGACCGCGTCCAGGTCCGCCTCAATGCGCTGGGACAGCTCTCCAATGTGGCGGGGCGTGACCAGGCCACGGAGAACCGCGCCGGCTTCGCCCCCTCGGCGCGCATCACGCTGGGCGAGAACACCGCGCTCGAGCTCGACTACCTCTACCAGCGCGAGGACAGCACCCCGGACCACGGCCAGCCCTACTTCGGCGGATATCCGGTCTCCTCCAGCATCGGCGTTCCGCGCGGGGCCTTCTACGGCGTGGAGGGCTCGGACACCGAGCGGGTGAATGCCCATGTCGCGACCGCGCAGCTCCAGCACCGCTTCGGCGGCGACACCGGCCTCCAGTTGACCAACTCGCTGCGCCTGGGCGGCGTGGACCGCTTTTCCCGGCCCACGTCGCCCCGCGGGCTCACCCCGACCCGTGGCGAACCGACGACGATCGGCCGGCAGCGCTACGAGGTCGGCACGGACAACGCCTACCTCACCAACCAGACGAACCTGCGCGGCGAGCTCCAGACGGGCATCCTGAAGCACACCGCGAGTGCCGGGCTCGAGCTGTCCTGGGAGACGAGGGACCAGCGCCGCTACAACCTGAACGCGGTGGGGCTGCCCACCGGGCCCAACCTCACGGCCGACCTGTTCACGCCGGAGCCCACACCCGACCTCTCCGCGGTCAGCCCCGTCTTCTCCACCGCCAACCAGAGCCGGCAGTGGACGGTGGGCGCCTACGCGGCGGATCAGATCGAGCTCACCCGCTACCTGGAGGTCCTCGGCTCGGCCCGCTTCGACCTCTTCGACACCGACTACACCTCCGAGGACAGCACGGGGACGATCACCGAGCTGGAGAACAGGGATCGGATCTTCAACTGGCGCGTGGGCCTCGTCGTGCACCCGGTGGAGAAGACGAGCCTCTATGCGACGTACGGCACCTCGGCCAATCCGTCGGCGGAAGCCGGCACGCTGCCCACCGGGACGAACAGCCTGGAGCCGGAGCGGAACGTGAACTACGAGCTCGGCGCCAAGGCGGACCTCTTCGAGGAGCGCCTGGGCGTGAACGCGGCGGTCTTCCGCATCGACAAGCTGAACGCGCGCGTGCCGAACACCGACCCCGACGGGCCTCCGCAGATCCTCGAGGGCGCGCAGCGCGTGCAGGGCTTCAGTGTCGGACTGGCCGGCACCCTCACGAGCCGCTGGAGGATGATCGCCAACTACACCCACCTGGACTCGGAGATCCGCGAGCACACCAACCCGTACCTCGTGGGCCAGCCGCTGCCGAACACGCCCAGGCGCAGCCTCTCGCTGTGGACGACCGTCACCCCCCTGGAGCACCTCACGCTCGGCGGCGGCGCCGTGTACCAGGACGTGACGACCGCGAACAATCCGACGTCGGAGGCCCAGGCGTTCAACAAGGTGCCCAACTACTGGCGCTTCGACGCGTTCGCGAGCTACACGCTGTGGAACAAGGTCGACCTCCAGCTCAACTTGAGCAACCTCACGAACGCGCTCTATTACGAGCAGTACCAGGGCATGCACGCCGTTCCGGCCGAGGGGCGCGTGGCGAGCCTGACGGGTAGAATCCGCTTCTAGTCATGATGCTCCACATCCCCAACGTCCTCACCGCCGAGCAGGTCGCCCACTGTCGCGAGGTCTTCGACCGCGCGACGTGGGAGGACGGCCGCACCACCGCCGGCCACCAGTCCGCGCAGGTGAAGAAGAACCTCCAGCTTCCGGAGAACAGCCCGCGGGCACGCGAGCTCGGAGACCTCGTGCTGGCGGGGCTCGAGCGCAGTGCCCTGTTCATCTCGGCCGTGTTGCCCCAGCGGGTCTTCCCACCGCTCTTCAACCGCTACGACGCGAGCATGAGCTTCGGCTCGCACGTGGACAACGCCATCCGCCCCATCACCGGCACGGCGATGCGCCTGCGCACCGACATCTCGGCGACGCTCTTCCTGTCCGACCCGGAGAGCTATGACGGCGGCGAACTCGTGGTGGAGGACACCTATGGGAGCCATTCGGTGAAGCTGCCGGCCGGGGACCTCATCATCTATCCGGCCTCGAGCCTGCACCACGTCACCCCGGTGACCCGCGGCGCCCGGCTCGCCTCCTTCTTCTGGGTGCAGAGCATGGTCCGCGATGTCACGCAGCGCGCGCTGCTCTTCGACCTCGACATGGCGCTCATGCAGCTCAACAAGGAGGTGCCCAAGAGCCCCTCCCTCGTCATGCTGACGGGCGTCTACCACAACCTCCTCAGGCAGTGGGCCGAGCCCTGATCAAGGGGCCAGCGCCTGCTCCAGGTCTCGGATGATGTCTCGCGGGGCCTCCAGCCCGATGGACAGGCGGAAGATCCCCTCCCCTGCCCAATCCCGGTAGCGCGCCAGCAGGTCCGGGGGGAGCTGGAAGGAGGTCCGCTGGAGGTCCTCCGTCGGCAGGTAGAAGACGAGGCTGTGCGGCTTGCCGAGCGAGACGGCGTACTTGACGACCTTCATCCGCTCGGCGAGGCGACGCGCCACCGCCGGACCGTCTTCCACCTGGAAGCTGATCATCCCCGAGGTGTTTCGTAGCTGCCGGCGAGCCAACTCCGCCTGCGGGTGAGAGTCGAGCCCCGGGTAGATGACGCGGCGCACGCGCGGGTGCGTCTCGAGGAACATGGCCACCTCCAATGCCGTGGCGGCATGGGCGGCCATGCGCTGGGGCAGCGTGGCCAGACTGCGGAGGATCAACCACGCGGGGAACGGGCTGAGGACGGCGCCCAGGTGGATGAGTGCGTCCTGGCGTAGCGCCGCCAGCTCGTTACTCCTCCCCACGACGACCCCGCCCAGCACGTCCCCGTGGCCTCCGATGTACTTGGTCAGGGAGTGGATGACGAAGTCCGCGCCCAGCGAGAGCGGCTGAAGACCGATGGGCGTCGCGATGGTGGAATCGACGACCAGACGGGCCCCGGCCTGGTGCGCGAGGGTGGCCACCGCCTCCACGTCGGTCAGTTTCAGGATGGGGTTGCACGGCGTCTCGATGTAGACGAGCCGCGTGTTCGGGCGCAGGGCGGCCCGCACCTGTTCGAGATCCGAGGTGTCGACGGGCGTCACCTCCACGCCGTAACGCCGGAGCATTCCCCGGGCGAACTCCGCCGCGCCCGCGTAGCAGACATCACTGAGCACGAGGTGGTCACCGGACTTGAGCAGGTGCAGCAGGAGGCCGGTGATCGCCGCCATCCCACTGGCGAAACAGAGGGCATCCTCACCCCCTTCGAGGTCCGCCAGACGCTTCTCCAGGGTCCGCACCGTGGGCCATGTGCCCATCATTCCATGAGCGCATTGACGCCTGTGGAGTTTGAGCCCTATGTCCGCTCGGCCCATGTCCCAGACAACGAATCCCCAGGTCGTCATCGTCGGTGCCGGCCCGGCCGGAATGATGCTCGCCTACCAGCTCGTGACCCATGGCGTGCCGGTGCGCGTCCTCGAGCGACACCCCGACTTCGAGCGCGAGTTCCGCGGCGAGCTGATCCAACCCGCGGCACTCGGGCCCCTGGAGAAGCTCGGCATCCTCCCGCTGCTCGTGGAGCGGAAGATCGCGCTCCCGAACATCGAGCGTCGGCTGTTCGTCGGGCAGAGCCGGCGAGTCACCGTCCCGGGCGGCAAGGAGCGGGGATCGTTGATTTCCCAGGCGGGATTCCTCCAGGTCCTCCATGAGCTGTGCGGCCACTACCCCCACTACCAGTTGGAGTTCGGCACCACGGCCCTCCAGGCGGTTCGCGAGAACGACCGGGTGGTGGCGCTGAAGACGCGGCGGGAGGGCACGGAGGGCCGCGTCGAGGGGGACCTCTTCGTGGATTGCAGCGGCCGGAACAGCGGGCTGCGCAAGGACGTCGGAATCGGCGCCGAGACGTCCCAGCTCCCGGCGGACGTGGTGTGGCTGCGCTTCGACTTCTCGGACGTTCCCGAGGCGCTTCCCGACAGCCTCGATGTGCACATGTTCGGCAAGGGCGTCGTGGCCGTCTTCCACGCCACGACGCGCTCCCGACTCCAGGTGGCCTATAGCGCGCCCGGAGATCTCGGCGGCCTGAGGAAGGACCTCCCCGAGCTACGACGCCGGTTGTTCCCCTTGGTGCCTCCGAAGCTGCGGCCCCACCTCGAGAAGAAGCTCGACGAGAACACCGAGACCCAGTTCCTCCGGGTCGTCGTCACCCGGCTCGATCGCTGGCACGTACCTGGACTGCTGTTCCTGGGGGACGCCGCGCACACGATGTCGCCCTCGGGTGGCCAGGGGTTGAATCTGGCGCTCCGCGACAGCTACGTGGCCGCCAATCACCTGCTCGATGCCCT
>NZ_DASVWK010000405.1:0-2157 GCF_036389735.1 Archangium sp.
CTCAAGCAGCAGCGCGTTGATCCGCTCAGCGTCCTGGATCGTCACCCCGTGGAAGGCGCCGGGAATCTCGACATAGCGCGCCCCGGGGATCCGCTCGGCGAGCACTCGGCCCAGACGCGGCGAGGCGATGGGTTCCTCGACGGAGCTTGGGTCAACGGACAAGTCATCAAGGCCAATGGGAGTATAGGCGGGATGAGGGCCCTGTGGAGGGAGAGGGAGCGAGCGAGGAAGGTCGCGGAGGGGGGGCCGCCAGGACGGGACGGTGGAGAGGAGGTGCAGCCCTCTTCAGGCACACGTCGGCCCAAGCGGCCCCCCCAGCATGGGGCGGCGGCAAGGGGCGTGGGCTTGTGGGGCAGCGTGAGGGCTTGGGGCTCAACACCCTGCGCGCTGGGCGGGCCCCTGGGCTTGAGCCAAGCTTGCCCTCGACGTCGGCAGCCCCAGGTGCTCCAGAATGGCGCGTACCCCACTAGTACTACCCGGTCAGATGCAGGGTAGGTTGAATGGGGGAGCACGAGCAGAGATGGGGCGCAGACACAGAGGGCAGTGACCGATGCGGCGCAGCAGCAGGTGCTGGAGGCGCCTACGCACCAAGGGCAACGTCCACGGGGTGGTGCTCAGGGGGGAAAAGCGCCCGACGGAGCGCGAGGAAGCCGTGGGCGACAGCACAGAGGGTGGCATGGTGGTGGAAGCCGCGCCAGGAGCGGCCTTCGAAATGGTCCAGCCCCACCTCCTGCTTCAATTCCTGGTAGTCGCGCTCCACGCGCCAGCGCAGCTTGGCCAGGCGCACCAGGGTCCGTCTGGGGGTGTTGGCTGGCAGAGAAGAGAGCCAGTACTTCGTCGGAGCTTGCTCTGTGGTGGGCCACTGGCACAGCAGCCACATCTCCTCACCAGGAGGCAGGTAATGGACATGGCGCTCCGCCGAGCGCACACGGACGGCGGCGAAACGTGAGGAGTGTCGGCCCCGGCTGCCCTCGCCCCACTCCACCCGGTGCCACTGCGCCTCGGGCAGTTGGCGCGCCAATTCCTCAATGCGCCAGGGCTCCACGCCCCCCTCGGCCACGTAGCGAGTGCTGGGACGCCCCGGCTTGCCCGGAGGCGTCTGTATCCGGTGGGGGACAACACCCGGTGGCCACACCTTGTGCGTGCCTTGCACGCCTACCACGTAGGGCAACCCACGCCGGGTGAGCGCCTCGCGAAATTCCCGGCAGTCGCCATAGCCCGCGTCGGCCAGCACCACGTACGGCCGCACGCCCCACTCCAGCGCGTCGTCCACGAGCTTCAATGCAATCTCCCACTTGCGCTGGAAGCCTACCTCCTCGGGGACTCCCGCGGTCCTGCGCCTCTCCCTGTCTCGCGCCCATTCCTCTGGCAGGTAGAGCCTCATGCCGATGCAGCCGCTGCCGCGCTTGCCGGCCAGGTGCAGACTGACAGCCACCTGGCAGTTGTCCGTGCGCCCCAAGGTGCCCGAATACTGGCGCGCCACCCCCACCGAGTGCGTTCCCTTCTTCGGGAATCCGGTGTCATCCACCACCAGCGCCTCCACCTCGGGCATCTGCTCCTGCACCTTGAGAGCCAGACGTCGATGCATCTCCCAATTGCTCCAACCCGAGGCCGACACACACTGTTGGAGCCGCTGGCGCATGGCCTCTACCCGCGCCTCGTCCTCCACCAGCCGAGCAGCCATCGGCTCAATGCTCTTGCGCTCCCCGTCCAGCAGCAGGCCCGTCAGGTAGTCCCGCAGGGCCTGGCGCCGCTCGCGCCTTCCCAGCCCCTCCACCATCGACTCCATGTACTCGCTCAACTCCCGGTCGAGCCGGCGTACCTGTGCCCGTGTCATGCCCCCCGTATCCTCCTGACTTGGAAACACGGGCCGTACGAACTTACTTCCCAAGTAACCTTGTAGTACTAGGGGCCTATTTGCAAACCGGTAGACGAAGGGGCGTCACATTCTCCCCCGCGCTTCTCTCCCTTTCATGGTCACTAAATCTCGGGCCGCTCCCTCCGACGTCGCCGCCTCCCGTCTCGTCGCACCGCCCACGCTGCGCATGGGCGACAAGGGCCCCTCCGTGGTGTCGCTGCAGAAGAAGCTCGCGGCCGCGGGCTTCAGCACCGGCGCGGCGGATGGAGACTTCGGCCAGAAGACACTCTCGGCCGTGC
>NZ_DASVWK010000406.1:0-2650 GCF_036389735.1 Archangium sp.
CGCTCGGCGGTGGCCGTCACCGCGTGCGCCAGTTGGTTGGTCTCCGTGGCGCGGTGGCGCACCGCGTCGATGCCCGTCTGCACCACCTGGACGAAGGCCTCCGCCTCGCTGGCGAAGCGCGCCAGCTCGTCGCCCGAGGAAGCGATGTGGTGCAGCCGCTCGCTCATGGACTGCACCTGCTGCGTGGTGCGGTGCGAGAACTCATCCAGCGCCAGCAGTGCCTCGGCCACCTGCCCGAGCCGCTCGGCCATCTCCACCAGGGAGCCATTCGTCTCCTGGGCGAAGCTCTCCAGTTGCGTCACGCGCTTGCCCGCGGCCTGGAGGCTCTGGCCCATGCTGGCCACCGACTCCTGCGAGCGCTCCACCGCGCCACCCTGCCGACGCGCGGCCTCCAGCAGCACGCGCACTTCCTCGGACACCCCCTGGCAGGTGCGGCGCACATTGCCTGTCACCCGCTGCACCTGGGTGAGCGCGCGGCGCAGGGAGTAGATGAGCCGGCGCACCTCGCGCTCGTCTCCCTTCTTGCCGTACTCGGCCCGGGTGAGGTCTCCCTCGGCCAGGCGGGTGAGGATGCTGGTGCGCTCCTTGGCACGCTCCATCGCCCAGACGAACCAGAAGGTGTAGCTGGTCACCAGCAGCAGCAGGGGCGTGCTGATGAGCAGCACGGCCCAGCCCAGCCAGTCCTTCGGTTGGCCCGTGAAGAAGTGGAGCAGTCCGCCGAGGATGAGGGCGATGAAGAGCCCTCCGACGACCATGAAGACGAAGAGATACTTTTTGGCGGCCATGAGAGAACGGAGTGAAACCGTATCCCGCATTCTCGCCGCGATCCTCAATTCGGCACAGGCCGCCGGGAAGCCCGCGCTCGTTTCCTTGCTCCTGCTCGCCCTGCCAGCGGGGGGGGGGACGTCCGCCCTCTCTTCCGAGGAGACGGGACGCTTCGTCTTCGCCTGGCGGGGAGTGCCAGTGGGCACCGTCACCCTCTCCCTCGCACCCGAGGTGCGGCGCTTCACCTACACCTCGCGGCACCTGCATACGCGGGGGGGGCACAGGGGGGAGCGCGTGCGCGAGGTTTCCCTGGAGCTGGGGCCGGAAGGCACCGTGGCGGGGCGCCCGAGCGTCCCCCAAGCATTGTGGCTGTGGCGGGGGCCCCCGACGCTGGGGTGCGTGATGGGCCGCGAGGAGCTGTCCGGCCGGGAGGGCCCCCACTGTGTCACCGCCCGCCGGGGGGACGTGGTGGAGGGCACGCTGCTCGGCCACCCCTTCACCGCGCGCTATGACGGGCGCGGCCGGATGGTGGCGCTGGAGGTGGGAGAGGCGCGCTTCACCGAGGTGGCCCTGGGGGTGCGGCTGCGGCCTCCGCCCGAGCTCTTCACGGAGGGGCTGCGCGTGGAAGGCACGTCGGGTCCGCTGGCCTTCTCGCCGCCGTGGCCGCTCGCGGTGCGTCCGTCCTGGCTGACGGCGTGGCGGGCCGGGGAGGCGCGGGCGCTCGCGAAGGCCGTGCACGCGGCCTTCCCGGACAAGGGCCCGGGGGACGCGGATTTCCGCGAGGGGGGCGAGGGCGAGGCGGGTGGGTGTCTGGCCCATGCGCTGCGCTTCGCCGCCCGGGCGGCGGCGCGCGGACAGCGGGTGGCGCTCGTGCAGGGGCTGCTCGTCGTGGACGGTGGCCCCGCTCGGCCCCATGCCTGGGTGCGCGTGGGGCTCGCGGGGGAGGACACGTTGGACCTGGACCCCACCTCGTTGGACCCCGTCACCCCGGAAACGCACCTGCCGATCGCCCTGGTGGAGCCCGGCGGCGCCTCGGTGGAGGCCGGGGAGCGGTGGCTGGCGCTGTTGCGCGGCGAGCACCGCGTGGTGCGCCGGTTCAGTCGAAGGGAATGACGGACAGCTTCGCGCCCGTGGGAGCGTCCAGCAGCTCCTTGGCCCGCGCCGGCAGGTAGGCGTTCTTGTCGTCCAGCCGGGCCGTGGTGCGCACCGAGCGGAAGCGGTTGCGTCCCGACTCGCGCTCGAAGGAGACGAGCACGTCATCGCCCTCCATCTCGAAATCCTCCGCCGCCAGCTTCAACGAGCGGTAGCGGCGCACCAGGGAGATGTCCGAGAGGTTGGCCTCGAAGTGGGGGCCACCGTCGAAGGGATCGATGCGCTCCACGTACCGGAAGCCCACGCGCTCCAGCATCCGCTGCACGCCCTTGGTGTTGGGGCCCACCTCGCCGAGCACCTTCTGCACCCGGTCCGGGAAGAGCGAGGCGTAGACGTCCGAGGAGGGGAAGAGTTCCTTGATGAACTCCTTGTTCTGCCGGCTGAGGCGATCCGCGTCCTGGTAGGTGAGGCCGGTGAACTTCTTGCCACACGCCTCCCACAGCAGGCTGCGCCCGTCCGGCAGCAATGGCGGCAGCAGCTCGGCCAGCACCCGCGGCCGGAAGAGCCGCTTGTGCGTGGCCATGAAGAGGAAGCGCACGTAGGACAGCTGCTTGCCGGGCTTGTCCGGCGTGGCGCGGTAGGGTGGATCCACCACCAGGCCGCCAATCTCCGTGGGGCCCTCGTAGTTGTACCCGATGGAGAGCACCTTGTGCCGGAAGTGCCGGCCGATGCTGGCCGAGTAGTGCTCGCGCTCGGACACGTCCAGGTAGATGTGCGGCGCCTCGTAGGTGCC
>NZ_DASVWK010000407.1:0-3495 GCF_036389735.1 Archangium sp.
TGCGGCTCTGTAGTCCGAGCCTGTCCCAGCGGCTGCTGGAGGATTGCCAGTCGCGGCCAGTGCCCGTGGTGCCGTTCTACCGGTGAGCCCTCAGAGGTTGATCTCCAGCGTGCCGAAGACGCGGCGGCCCTCCATCCGGTAGTCGAAGGGGAAGTCGCCGTTCTTCAGCAGGTAGCTCTCCGCGTCCAGCAGGTTGGACACCTTGAGCTCGACGGAAGCCCAGCCGGTGAGCTGGTAGCGGGCGTTGGCATCGAGCCGGAACCAGGCGGGCACGGTCTCGGGACGCAGGGCGGCGTATTCGGGGGTCGCCATGTCCTCGCCGCGGCGGTGCACCTCTCCCTGGTAGCGCCCCTGGAGCGCGACGCTGAAGCGCTGCCGCTGGTAGCTCACCCCGGCCTTGGCCAGGTGGGCGGGGGCCCAGGTGAGGTGCCCCTCGTGGGCCGGCGACACGCCGCTCTCGTCCGCGCCTCCGAGCAGCCGCACGTAGGTGTAGTTGCCGAAGGCCGACACCCGGCCGTGCTTCCCCAGGTCCACCTCCGCCAGCACCTCGGACTCCAGGCCCGCGTTCGTCTGGGAGAGGAGGTTGCTCAGCACGTTCAAGCTATAGCCGGTGAGGTTGTCGTAGCGCGAGTGGAAGAGCGTGCCGCGCCACGTCACGTAGCGGCTGAGGCTCCAGTCGGCGTTGAGCTCGAAGGTGGTGACCTGCTCGGGGCGCAACGCCTCGAGGTCGGACTCCGTCGTCCAGGTGTTGGCGCCGAAGAGCTCGCTGGGCGACGGGGCCCGGAAGGCGCGGCCGGCCTGGAACTTGAGGCTGAGCGCGGGGCTGGGGGTGTACACCAGCACGAAGCGCGGGCTGAGCTGCTCGTAGGACTTGAAGCGCCGGGTCCTCTCGGGCTGCTTCAGGTCTCGGTAGTGGAAGAAGCTCCGGTCGTAACGCACCCCCACCGTCAGCGACAGGGGCAGCTCCAGCATCCGGCTCCAGGCGAGCTGGGCATAGGCCGCCGCATCGTGCACCGGCTCTCCGACGATGGGCTCGTAGATGGCACCGAGCCGCACCGGGGTGGGCGAGGCGGGGTAGTCGTTGGCGGCGTCGGTGAGGTCGGCGTTGCTGTAGTGCACCTCGTCCCCGGCATACAGGGTGGCCGAGTACTCCACTCCTCCGAGCAGCGAGAGGCGCTCGAGCGGTGAGAACGAGAGCTGCGCCCGGCCGAAGAGGCCGTTGAGCGCGGTGCGGTACACCTCGGACACTCCGGCGGGGTAGTACCCGTCGAGGGCGCCGCTCGGGTAGAGGCGGACCTGGTTGTCGGACTCGTGCCGCTGGTACCTGAACACGTACTCCTGCTCCAGCCGGCTGCCCGGTGCCGAGTGGTAACGCAGCACCGCGAGGTGCCTGCGTTCGTGCATGGGGCCATCGAGGTCGGGCGCCCAGAACAACCAGCCATGGCCGGTGCCGAAGCGCCAGTCCTGGAGGTGGTACTGGAGGGACAGCCCCTCCAGGGCCTTCAAGGGCTCCAGCTTGACGAAGAGGTAGTCGCTGTCGTGGCGGTCGTTGATGCGGAAGCGCTGGAGCGCGCCCGTGTCATCGGTGCGGCCCGAGCCGTCATGGGACAGATAGGAGAACCCATCGGTGCGGTGGTGTTGGAAGCCGACCACCGCGGAGATGTGGCGGGAGCGGGTGACGGTCACCACGTCCACGGCCGCCGTGCCGTAGTCCCCCACGCGCAGCCGCGCCTCGCTGTTGAGCTCCAGCCGCTCACCCTCTCCCAGGGTGCGCGCCGAGGAGAGCGTGTTGAGGGCGACGACTCCGTGGATGGCGCTGGAGCCGTACAGGGCGGAGCCGGGACCCCGAAGCACCTCGATGCTCTTCACCATGAAGAGCGGCGTGATGTCCCAGGTGAACGCGGCGGCGGTGTCGTTGTCGTTCATGGGCACGCCGTCCACCAGCAGCAGCAGGTGGTTGTTGTTCCACCCCTCCCAGAGGCCGCGGGACCCCACCACGGAGCGCTCGAAGTCGTGCGAGGGGAAGAAGCCGGGTTGGCTGAAGAGGATGTCGTCGATCGTCGACCAGCCGAACCGCTGCATCTGCTCGCGCGTCACCACCGTGGCCACGCCGGGCGCCTCGCGGGCCTTCTGGAGGTGCTTGGAGGGCGCGGACAGCTCCACTTGCAGCAACTCCTCCAGGGACAGGGACTGGGTCCACTCCGGCTCGGGGTCCTCGGGAGTGTCTTGTGCGAGGGCGGGGCCGGTGCACAGGAGCGCCGCCAGCGGCAGCAGGCGGCACCAGACGGGGGAGGGGTGGGGCGGCATGGGGGGGGACATGGGGACACTCAACTTGTGGAGGAGAGGGCGGAGGCGGGCGTGTGGCCCTCGAGCAGGACGCGGAGCCGCTCGCGCAGGACGCCCGTGTCGATGGGCTTGCCCAGCACCCGCTCCTGGTGCTGTTCGAGGAAGGCTCGGGTCGTCTCGGTGAAGGCTCCGCCGGTGAAGAAGAGCACCACCTGGGCCTGCGTGGGGCTCGTGCACTGGAGTTCGGCGAAGAGCTCCATGCCCGTCATCTCCGGCATCATCAGGTCGCACAGGATGGCGTCGAAGGGTGGACCCTGGCGTACCCGGGCCAGGGCCTCGCGCGCGCTCGTCGTCACGTGGACCTCGTGCTCGTGGCCCAGCGCCCGGCGGAGCGCGGCCCCCACGAGCGGCTCGTCATCCACCACCAGGATGCGCGCCCGCCTCGCCTTCTCGGGTTCGGCCGGCGTGTCCGGCGCGTCCCGCACCCCGGAGGTGGAGGCGGGGAGGACGATGGTGAAGGTGCTGCCGCGCCCCAGCTCGCTCTGGACCTCGATGTGCCCGCCCAGGCTGGTGACGATGCCCTGGCAGACGGACAGCCCGAGCCCCGTGCCCACCCCCACTGGCTTGGTGGTGAAGAACGGGGTGAAGAGTCGGGCGCGGACCTCGGGGGTCATCCCGCTGCCGGTGTCGGTGATGGCCACCCGCACCCGCCCGTCCTCGCCCAGGCGGGTGGAGACGCGAACCTCATGGCGGTCCGCGGCCCCCGCCTCGATGGCATGCGCGGCGTTGATGAGCAGGTTGAGGAACACCTGGGCGAGCCGCACCTCATTCGCCTCCACCGCGGGCACGTCCTGGTAGTCGCGCACCAGCCGGGCGCGGTGGCGGATCTCATTGCCCGCCATGTTGATGGCCGCTTCCAGGGTGCGCGGCAGGTCCGTGGGCTCGCGCTTGCCGTCGTCCCCGCGCGAGAAGGACTTGAGGCTCTGGACGATGTGCTGCACCCGCGCGCAGCCCTCGCGCGCCTCGGACAGGGCGTTGTGCACCTCGTCCCAGTCCTCCTCCTCGGCGGACTCGTGGTCGGGGGTGTTCTTCCGGGCGAGCCGCTGGAGCTCCGGCATCTCCCGGAGGACGAACTGGATGTTGGCGGTGACGTAGGCGAGCGGGTTGTTGATTTCATGCGCCACGCCCGCGGCGAGCGTGCCCACGGAG
>NZ_DASVWK010000408.1:0-15204 GCF_036389735.1 Archangium sp.
GCTCGAACTCCTTGTTTTCGCCCACGTAGGAGGCGATGACCTTCTTCCCCTGCCGCTTGTTCAGCAGCACGCCCATGCCGAACCCGTCCACGCCGGCGTTGTTGCCACAGATGGTCAGGTTCTTGATGCCCGAGTCGGCCACGGCCGCGATCAAGTTCTCGGGGATGCCGCACAGGCCGAAGCCACCCGCGGCGATGGTGAGGCCGTCCTTCAACAGCCCGTCCAGGGCTGACTTCGCGTCCGCGTACACCTTGCTCATTTTTGACCGGCTCCTTGCGAGTTCTTCCGCCCCGCACCTTGTAGCCTGTATGCCATCACCGAGCGCCCCATAGAGTAAGCACCTCCATGCGAATGCGTTGGCTGGACAGAGTGGTCGCGGCGGCCTTCAACAACGCGGCATGGTGCGACGCGGTCTGCCGTACCCACGGGCACCCGGGCGAGTTCGAGGAAGCGCTGTGGCTGAACCGTGCCGAGGTGCCTCGGTTCTACCCCAACGTCGTCACGCTCACGCCGCGGGGAGAGACCCAACAGCTGGACGCGCTCTCCGCGCTCGACCTGCCGGGACGCTGGGGGGTCAAGGACAGCTTCGCGACGCTCGACCTCGCACCGCGGGGCTTCGCGGAGCTGTTCTCCGCGCAGTGGATCCACTTCTCCCCCGAGAGGCCGGCCACCACCAGCCCGAGCGGAGCGCGCTGGGTCCGGGTACGCGACACGGCCGCACTGTCCGCGTGGGAGGCGGCCTGGAGCGGCCAGCCCGGGAGCACCGGGCCGGCTCCAGCGCACGCAGTGTTCCGTCCTGGCCTGCTCGATGAGGCGGGCGTGAGCTTCCTCTCCGCGTACCACGAGGACACCCTCGTCGCCGGCGCCATCGCGTATCGCGCCGCGAACGTCGTGAGCCTGTCGAACACGTTCTTCACGGTAGCCGAGTCCGGAACGCTGCGCGCGGAGCTGCTCGGGCAGGTCATGGCCGCGTTCCCGGGCCTGCCGGTCGTGGGCTACGAGCATGGGGACGAGCTGGCCGTGTGGTGTGACCTGGGCTTCGAGCCCATCGGCCCCCTACGGGTCTGGCTGAAGACGTAGGAGGCTGGGGCACTCTCACGGCCCGGTCGTGTCAACGCAAGGTGGAGCAGCGTAGGCTCCAGCCCCAACGGTCGTCGACAAGACCCAAGGATTTCCAGACGGGCACGGCGCTCACCGTGTGCGGCACACGAGGGGAGAGCTGCCAGAACTGCGCCGCGTCCGGCGCGTGCATCAACGGCAGCAATGCCAGGAGTGCGTCCCGAACTCACCCGGAGGCTGGCTCGTACGTCTTGAGCATAAGTGCCCTGGCCACCTCTCTCAGCCCTCGGTAACCTCCTCCACTAGGTGCCCGTCCATTGGCGCACTGCCATGCTCCGGGTGTGGGGGAGGCGCATTGGTTTCCCAGGGTGATGTATCCGCGCAGCTCATCGTGCGGCAGTTGCTGTCGACGCTCGAGAACAGTCCGCTTCGAGAGGAGGCTCGTGCTCTCGGCGAGAGCCTCACCCGGAAGGGTTGGCAGGCGCTCACACACGACGACGTCAGCTCGGTGATGGCGCTCGTCGCGCGCCTGAACACGCCCCCGGCTCCGAGTTCCAACCAAGCTCTCGTAGTTGCCACGCCCCTCCCCCTCGCCCAGAGCGAGCCGTGGACTGCCGCCACGCACTTCAGCGCCTGGGTCGACACCATCCATCGCGGCAGGGTGTGGCTCGCGCTCCTCGAGGAACTCACGCGAGCGGATGACGTCGACACCGTGCATGCCCTGCTCACCCGGCTGTTCGTGGACGAGCTGCGCTATGCCCCCCACGACATCGACGAGAGCGAGCGCATCGGGCCCACCCAGACCCTCAAGCGCCTGAGGACGGTCGCGCGGCATGGCACCTTCGTGGTGTCCCTGCTCGAGCTGTCCTTCCCGTACCGCTACACGTCCGTGTTCCAACCCGTCTTCCGCGTTCACCCGTATGGGTTGGTCATCGCGATCGCCCCGGGGTGGAACAAGTGCCAGTTCGTCTACCGCGCGATTGAGGCCGAGGGGGTCAGTCCCTACCGCTCCCGCCCGCTCGTGGGTGCGCTCGGCGGTGATGATGTCCATGACAACCCGGTGCTCTGGCTGCGACGGCTGGAGCTGCTGCGTCCCCGCGGCGGCGAGACCGATGCGGAGCTGCTTCGGCGGCACGGGGAGACGCTCGGCGCTTCTCCCATCCAGCTCGCCGCCGAGTGGCCTGCGCAACCCGTGTCGCCCCACGGGCCGCTCCCCGGTGACGCCTGGGGTGAGCACTTCCGCCGCGAGCGCGAGGCCTTCCTCCAGGAGCAGGTCTCCGACTCGGAGCCCCGCGCCTTCTGGGGCCTGGAGCGCGTGCTCCGCAATGGATTCCCCATCGGGCTCGACTCGCGGCGCGGCCGCATCCGATTCCTGCGCTACAAGCTCGCGGACGCGGATGCCTCCCCGGACAGGGCGCTCGCCACCGGCCAGAGCTGGGTGCGCCCCCTGACGCTTGAGCTCGAGATCATCTGTGCTGACGATGGCACCCGCCTCCCGGTCAGCCTTCGCGCGGCCGTGCTCGAGGTCACCGAGGACGGGCGCATGGTCATCGATGGCACCTGGTACCGGCTCGTCCCCCGCGTCCAGGAGAATGGCCGGCTGCTCAACCCGCGACTTCCCGCCTCGCGTCAGTGGGCCGGGGGAACGGAGGAGGAGGAGGAGCTGCTCGAGGACGACTCGCTCGAGGATCTCCTGCAGGTCGACATCAAGGACGAGGAGGAGGCCTCGCAGACGCTCCTGCCCGAGACACCTCCCCACGAGGTACCCGCTGGCCGCCCCGGCACGCGTCCCTTCATGTCGTTCGCTGGCGCGAGCCTGTGCACGCTGCTGGAGATCGCCGGCCACCGGAAGGTCGCCGTGTTGGGCAAGTACCTCCGTCGCTACGAGGACGACCCCCGCAAGCTTCCCCGCGAGCTGGTCTCCCGCCTGCGCAGCCTGGCGCCTCGCGCGGAGCCACTGCTGTTGCTCGGCAAGCACTTCCTCAAAACGGTCCTCGATCCGGTGGACACGGACTCCACCCGCCCAACGGAGCGCCTCCCGGTGCTGTGCCATACCGACCCGCGCGCCGCGAACCATCCACCCGCGTGGGCCTGTCCGGAAGCCGCAGTGGACCTGCCCATGGGAACCTGGCTCCCCGTGGCCTGTGCTCGGCTCAATCCGGCGGGGGACCTCGTGCTGCCGCTAGCGGACGCCCAGGGCACGCCTCGGCTACTCCCGCCCCGGAACGGCCTGCTGGAGACCAATCTCCGCCTGGGTGCTCCCGCGGTAGGCCCGACGAGTTGGTGGATTGCCTCCGCGCTCCGCCCCTTCGCCTCGTTGCGCGCGGGCTCCCTCGAGGGCGCCGCGCACCTGGCCACCCGCGGCGTCGAGCTGCGGCCCATGCGCTCACTCCGTGTCTCCTCCCAGCGCTCCGCCGCATGGCTCTCGCCCCATCTGCTCGCATCCAACGCTGGGCTCCGGCAGTCCCTCCAGCGCAAACGGAGGCTGCACGTCGACATTCCTGCCCCCCCGTGGCATTCCGGGCCGGGGCTGCACTGGCTGCGGCGTGTCCGCGGCGAGCGCGTCGAGCCTGGTGACGTCTGGCTCGAAGCCCCGCTCTCGTTGTGGAGTGTCGGCCATAACCACTCGGAGTCGACCGAATGGCTCAGGACATCCCAGAAGACCCCGCTCTGGAACCTTCTGAAAGACGCCCACAGCTCCGGTGAGAAGGAGACGCGGGAGAAGGAGACACGAAGGCAGCGAAGGGAACGGGAAGAAGAAGAGTTCTCCGTCCCCCAGCGCTGGCGGATTCCACCGGGTGTCCGAGGCACCGTCCTCGAGCTCCGGCAGGAGGAAATCGTCGATCGCGCCGGCCTGCGCACCGGGTGGCGACTGACGCTCGTCGTGGGCCTGGAGCCTCCCGAGGTCCCGTGGGGCCACCTCGTCCTGCCGAATGGCCGGGCCATACCGGTGCTCGGATGGCTGGCAGCGGGAGATGCGCCGTATGACGAGGATGGCGAGCCGGTGGAGTTGCTCGTGGAAGAGCCCTCGCTCACCGAGCCGGCCCCTCCGACGTGGATCTGGTTCGATGGCGGGACGGGAGAGCCACTCGAGGCCGTGGGCCGCATCGAGGGCACCCTGCATTACGTGCCCCTCGAAGGCCCCCTGGCGACCGGACCGGATCTCCACCTGCGCTTCCGCATGCGCGATGGAGAGGGCATCCCCGCGCATCCCCATGCGCCAGGCTTGAGCGCGAGAGATAGGATCTGGTGGCTCGCCCGGGATGCCACCGGGGCCCTGCGGGTCGCCCGAACCGAGCGCCACTGGTCGGGTGAGCAACCTCCCTTCTTCCACCACCTGCTCGACGTGCTCGAGGCAGCACACCTCACGCATCCACTGTCAGCCCCCCCGGATGTGGAGGTGATGCATGGCGACGGACCTGCGGCACATTTTCTCGGCCTCCCCGCTACCCGGCTTCAAAACCACGAGACCTGGTTCCACGACACCGAAGCAACGCAGCGCTGGGCTTGCGCCTGCGGCAGAGTCACCGGCCCACACCGCGCCTTCGAAATCTGCGAGTCAGCCCCCGACGTCGCGGACAAGGGCTGCGGCACCGCCGTGCGCCTCCGCCCCGCGCGGGGCAACCGACCTCCCCTGCCCGTGCAGCAGCTCGCCGAGCCCGTGCTCCATCCGTGGTACGAGCAGCCCGCCGCCGCCGCCCTGGGCATGACGGCGGACGAGTTGCGGAAGTTGGCCATCAAGCACGGAGGCAAGGCCGTGTGCGGAATGCTCAAGAGGGCCATGAAGGAGCCCGAACCGTCGTCCGCCGTCCGGAAGAAGCTCGAGTTCGCCACAGGAGAGCGACGGGAGGAGCTTATCGCAGGACTCCATGCGCTGAAGCAGGAGCTGGTGCGCGGCCGTGAAGACCTGCCGTCCCGGTGGATCCTCCAGCGACTGAACGTGCTCCCCGCGACCCTCCACCCCACTGGGCTGCCTCCCGGCGTGCCCGGTATCGTCCAGACGCCCCTGCGCCGTGCGTACGTACAGCTCCAGAATGCCCACTCGCGTCTGGAGCGCTTCCTCGGGGGGCCGTCGCGACTGCTCACCCGCCTGGCCCGCCGGTCGCTGTACGAAGCCGTCCACGCTCTCTTCGGCCCATCCAACAGCATCCCGGAGTCCGGTGAGCCGAGGAACCTCGCGGGGCTGCTCGCACGCCTGTGGCCCCTTACCCGCGCCCCGAAGCTGCGCTCCGTCGTCCCCGGCACGTTCTCCCTCGCCGTGCTGCCCGCTGGGCTTGCCGAGGAACCAGGCCCCATCGTTGGGCTCACGGTCATCCCTTGGCAGATCCGCGAGGCCATCCCCCGGGCCGTGGACGACGTGAGCGAGGACGCGGAGGATGTCGAAGAGGCGGATCAGGAAGCCGAAGAAGAGGAAGCCAAGGCCGTGGACGGCACAAAGGACATCACGCCCCCGGGCTTCGGCCGGCGGGAGCTTGCGCTTCAGGTACCTCCACGCCCGGGTCTGGAGAGCACCGGGCTGCTGGATGCCGACGGTTGCCTCTTCCTGCCTCATCGGCCCCGGGTGGAGCCACGGCTTACGTCCGCCAACTACTGGGCGGATCGTGCCGCCACGGCGAGGCTGGTGGGAGAACACCTGCCCCACCTCGTCATGCTCATGGGCAGCTTCGTGGCCCGCCCTGGTGAAACGGACGAGGGCCATGGCGTTACAGGCTCGACGCTCCGGCCGGGGCCCTCGCTCCAGGCCCTGCGGCAGGAGGGGCTCGACGTCCCGGAAGAGACGCTCTTCATCGGATTGTTCACGCTGGCCGAGCTCCTGGAGGCCCTGTCTCATCCCGAGGCCCATCCCGCCCCGCTCTGCCGCATCCTGGAGTCCCCCCTGCCCCGCAACCTCGCCAGCGACGTGGGAAGTGCGCTCGCCAGCGTCACAGGCCTGGTGGACGCGGCCTTCCCAGGTGGCGGCGTGCTTCGGAAGGTCGGACGCGCGTTGCTGGTGCGCGCTCTCTGCGGGTGGTGGAAGGGACCGGCGACCGAGCCGTCTCCCTCGGGTTGGGAGTGGCATCCGCCCCATCAGCACGGGGCGCCCGACGCGCGACGCATGCTCCCCCCGTTCGCCTCCAGCGCCTGGAATGGCTGGCCCGCGATGCGGGCGGCGCTATCCCCCGTCTCCTTCTTCCTAGAGCACGCGGGACAGCCCGTGGAGAGTTGGCCCCCCATCGTCCAGGCCGCCGTCGGCTTCGAGCTGGCCCCGCTCCACGTGCCCACCATCCAGGCCGAGGAGCCCGCCACACCGCCCGCGGCACCCGCCCCCGAGAAAGTTCCCGCACTGCTCCCGCCCCAGGAGGCGCCAGCTCCGGTCCGCCCCGAGGAGATGCGGGGCTCCGAGGACACGGACCCGGTGGGACCGGTGCTCCTCACCACCTCGATTCTCGACTGGCTGCGAAGTCCGCCCCAGGCCTCCACGCAGTCGGGAGCCCCTTTGCTGTCCACCTCGTTGTGGACCTGGATGAAGAGAGGATGACGCCATGAGCACGGAGTTCGAATCACGCACGCTGGTGTCTCCGGGCGAGCTGCGCGCGGATGCCTTCAGGCTCTTCGAGTCGGAGCCTCACGTGGACCTCCTCCTGTCGGCACCGGGCTTGCTGCCACAGCCTCCACGGGGACATGCCCGGCTGGCCCGCCAACCCCACCAGCCCCTCTCAATCGAAACGGCGCACGCGCACCGCCTCGCCCTGCTGGCACAGCTTGGCTCGGAGCTGGACCAACTCCCGCATACCCTGGCGTGGGAGCAGTGCCTGCGAGGGTGGATGCGGCGGCTGGTCTCGCGCGAGGCTCGCGTCTTCCACTACCCGTCCGAGGCCCTCTTCACCCGGCTCATCAGCCGGAGTCACGGCAGCATCCTTCCCGCCGCCCCACTCACCCATGAGCTCACCCAGCGTCCGCCAGGGAGCGAGCTGGACGTGATGCTCTCCGGCGAGCCGCACCTGCAAGCGCGCGAATGGTTCCACCGTCACCGCGAGCGGGCGGATGACATCTCGGCCGACGTGCTCGCACTGATCCAGGAGAGCTGGGCCGGAGGTTTCGCGAGCGCCGAGGACGTCTACTACAAGGTCCTGGTCGAGTACTTCCACGACACCCTGGAGGGAGTGGACCTCTCGGATCGCAACCCCATGCTTGACGTGATGACCACGTTCCAAGTCGCCGCTTACGAGTCGGCCAAGGGGATGCTGCGACGCTTTGGTGGCGTGTTCCTCTCCGACGTGGTCGGTCTGGGCAAGACCTACGTGGCCATGGCGCTGCTGCGCCACCTGCAGGACACGCTGGGCCAGACAGCGCTCGTGGTGGCGCCCCCTGCGGTGTGTCCCGCCTGGGTGACGCTCGCCGAGGAGGCCGGCGTCAACCTGCAGACCCTCTCCTACGGGAAGCTGGACGAGTTGCGGCGCTACTCCTCGCGTCAAGTGTTGGTGCTGGACGAGTCCCACAACTTCCGCAACCCGGGCACCCAGCGCTACGAGTTGCTGCGCGAGTGGTTGCGCCCGGGAGGTGCGCCCTCCCTGCGCAAGGTGCTGCTGCTGTCGGCGACGCCGCAGAACAACAGCCCCCGGGATGTGTACCACCAGCTTCAGCTCTTCCCGGACGACTACGTCCGCATTCCCTACCCGGGAGAGTCGCTCGAGGACTTCTTCCGGGCCGTGGAGGCGGACCGGGCCTCGCTCGCCGCAGTCCTTCAGCACGTGCTCGTCCGCCGCACGCGACGCTACATCAAGGCGCAGTACCCGGACGCGAAGCTGCCCGTGCGTAAGTCCTCGGGAGAGCGCATGTGGATTCCTTTGCGCTTCCCCCAGCGCGTCTCGGGACCAGAGCAGTGCCTGCGCTACCAGATCGAACGAACCTTCGGCCCGGGTCTCTACGAGCGCATCATCCAAGTGCTCGCCGAGCTGGAATACCCGCTGCATGGGATCGCCGGCTTCATCCAGGAGCGCCACAAGGACGACCCGCGGCTGACCGGCATCCGACGTGCCGGGGCGAGCCTGCGCGGCCTTTTCAAGGTGCTCCTGCTCAAGCGCCTCGAGTCGAGCGTGGAGGCCTTCCGCATCAGCGCCGAGCGGCTGGCACAGCGGCTCGCGTCCGCGATGAATGATCTGCGCGATGGCATGGTGCGTCTGCCCAGCAGCGAGGACACGGATCCCGATGAGCCCGGCGAGCTGATGCCCGCCGGCATGTTTCATGGGGATCAGCTTCGCAATGCCTTGGAGCACGACCTCGTGCGGGTACAGGACATCCTCGTACGGATGCCGGCCCAGGCGGTGGTGGAGGATGCCAAGCTGGCGAGACTCCTCGCGCACCTGCGGCAGCGGCATCCCTCACAACACCGCACCCTGGTGTTCACCCAGTTCGCCGACACCGCGGAGTTCCTCTACGCGCACCTCCGGGACGCCAAGGTCGGCCGGGTCGCACGGGTAACGGGGAGCAGTGGCAAGGCGGCCCAGATGGCGCGCCGCTTCGCGCCCGTAGCCAACCGGGCCCGCGACGAAGTGCGTCCCGAGGACGAACTCGACCTGCTCATCACCACGGACGCGCTGAGCGAAGGCGTCAACCTCCAGGACGCCGACACACTCATCAATTACGACCTGCATTGGAACCCGGTCCGGCTCATCCAACGCGCCGGCCGTATCGACCGTATCGGTAGCGAGCATGACGAGATCCACGTCGCCAGCTTCCTGCCCGAACGCGGGCTCGAGTCCGGACTGGGGCTGGAGCAGGTGCTGCGCCGACGTATCCAGGAGTTCCTCGAGGTCTTCGGCGAAGACAGCCATGTGCTCCCCGCCGAGGAGATGGTGGACCCGGCCGGCGCGCTGGATGCCTATACCGGCAAGGCGCTCGAGCAAGAGGAGACGGGCGCTACGGATGATGCGATGGACGGGCTCGGTAGGCACGTCGAGCGCATCCTCACGCTGCAGCGGATGGAGCCGAAGCGCTTCGAGCACATCCAGAGGATGCGCGTGGGCCGTCGCGCTGTCACGGAGAGCAGCACCAGCGCGGTGGTCGCCGCGAGGCTCGGCTGGTATTGGGGCTTCTGGCGCCAGGGGGGAGAGACGAGCCAGCCCACGCGGTTGACGGATATGGAGGGGCTCGATCTGATGTACCGCCACGCCCAGCAACGCGACTTCACCGAGCCCGAAGCGCTACTGGCGCTCCAGGAGCGCGCGGGAGCCCTGGTCGAGGAGGTGCGCGAGTTCTTCGCCGCTGAGGCGCGGCGCCTCCGGGCTCAACGAGAAAACCCGAAACTCGACCCAAGCGAGGAGTGGTTGCTCAAGCTGCTGGAGCGCTACCGACAGGAGTGCATCGAGGTTCGCCGGTCCACTGTGGACCGGATGATTCAGTGGCTGCTCGCCGGGCAGTACAAGAACTACCTGCGCCCGGCCGCCATCCGCTGGCGCAAGGAACACCTCACTGGAGAAGCGGTCTACCAACAGATGCTCGGGATGCTCCGCTTTTCGCTGCGTGACGAGGTTCTCGGTGAGGAGGAGATCGTCGGAGTGGTGCTCGGCGCTGGAAGGCATCCGGCCTGAGGGAGAGCCCCCTTAGCGTGTTCCCCGCGACCTTGAACCGACCTACAGCCCGCTGGCGTCCGCGAACTGCACCAACTCGGACAGCAGCTCGTCTGGCCGCTCCACATGCGGGATGTGGCCGAAGCCCTCCACCACCCTCAAGCGTGCGTGGCCCGGCAGGTGCGAGCGGAAGAAGTCCAGGCTCTGGTGGGGCAGCAACTTCTCACTCCCTCCCCACACGAACAGCACCGGCATGGCGAGCGACTTGAGCACCTCGGGCTTGAGGTACTCCCCCGTGGCCAGCGCGTCCGCGCTCAGCGCCCGCACCGCCGGGGTGTTGTAGATGCCGCGCAGCGCGTTGGCGAAGAGCATCATCACCCACGGCGGCCGGTGGAAGAGGCGCCGGGTGAGCGCGCGCGACTGCTCCGCCGTCCGCACGTCGAAGGACGACAACACCTCGCGGATGCGCTCGTGCCCCACGTCGGCTCCCGCCGGCGCCACCAGTCCCAGCGCACGCACCAGCTCGGGGTGCTCGGCCGCGAGTTGCACCGACATGGCCCCGCCCAGCGAGTTGCCCACCACGAAGGACGGGCCCCCCACCACCTTCCGGCAGTACTCCACCAGCATGTCGTACTGCCCGCGCACGCACGCCGGCCCCAGGCAGTACTCCGGCGAAAAGCCATGTCCCGGCAGGTCCACCGCCAGCACGCGCTCGAAGCGCTTCGCCAGGCCGAAAAAGAGGCGCGCGAAGCCGTTGGCCGCCCCGCCCAATCCATGCACCAGCAGCACCGGCGGCCCCTTGCCGCTCCCCTTCAACTCGTAGTGGTGGAGCCGCTGGCCGGCCACGTCCACCATCTCCGACCGAACCCCGCGCGCCACCAGCATGCGCCGGGTGACCTCTGGAAAACCCGAGATGAGATCCACGGCCTGGAGCTTAACGACCTCCATGCCGCACCGCATCATCTTCCGCCCGGGCGCCAGCCAGGGGGACGGGCCAATCAACACTCTTCCGGTGCCTCACCCCGAGGAGCGGTCGAGCGAGATGCGCCGGCCCTCCTCGGCGCTGCGCAGCGCCGCCTCGATGACCCGGATGACCTGGGCGGCGCTCTCGGCCGTCACCGGCACGGGTCCCTCGCCGGCGATGGCCTCGGCCAGCTGGCGGTAGAACCGCTCATAGCGCCCCGGGAGGGTGGGGATGCTCCCGCCGCGACTCAGCCGGCCGTACCGCTCCGCGGGCTCGATGCCCCAGCCGGCCAGGCCCGGCCGAAGTCCCGCCTCGAGTTGCGCCTCCTGCGGGTCCAGCCCGTGCTTGCTCCAGGCCTCCGCCTCCCCTTGCAGCACGAAGCGGGGCCAGGGCTCGTGCACGACCGAGCCGGAGTGAAGGATGACGCGCAGCTCGCCATAGCGCAGCAGCAGGTGGAACCAGTCCACGCCCCGCGCCCCCGTGCGCTGCCGACCGAGGTCGGCGCTGATGGACTCGGGCAGGCCGAACAGCTCCACGGCTTGATCGATCAGGTGGGCGCCCAGGTCCCACAGCGTTCCACCGCCGGGGACGTCCTCCTCCTTCCAGCGCGCCTTCACCTGGGGCCGGAAGCGATCGAAATGGCTCTCGAAACTGTACAACCGGCCGAGCCGTCCCTGCTCCAGCAACTGGCGCACGGTGAGGAAATCGCCATCCCAGCGTCGGTTGTGGAAGACGGTCAGACACCGGCCGCGCTCGCGGGCCAGCGCGCCCAGGCGCATGGCCTCGGCCGAGTCCAGGGTGAAGGGCTTCTCCACCACCACGTGCTTTCCCGCCAGGAGCGCCCGCTCCGCCAGCGCCGCGTGCGCGTCGTTGGGCGTGGCGATGATGACCAGCTCCAGCGTCGGATCGGCCAGCAGCGTCTCGACGGAGAGCACACACACGCCCGGCCACTCGCGCCCCACGGCCTCGGCCCTCCGGGTGGCGACCGCCGCCAGGGTGAAGGCGGGCTCCGCGGCGAGCAGCGGTGCATGGAAGCGCGCCCCGGACAGGCCGTAGCCAATCAACCCCGTGCGGATGGGCATGGCGATGTCCGCTCCCTCAACGCGTGGGGGCCAGCCAGGGAGCCGGGTCCACGGCCTGCCCGGCCCTGCGAATCTCGAAGTACAGGTAGGCGCCCTTGAGCGAGCCGGTGTCTCCCACCTCGCCCACCACCGCGCCCGCCTCCACCCGATCGCCCACCGTGGGGGTGACGGAAGCCAGGTGCGCCACCAGCGAGTGGTAGCCGCCCCCGTGGTCCAGGATGAGCAGGTTGCCATAGCCGCGCATCCAACCCGCGTAGGCCACCGTGCCCTCCGCCACCGCCGTCACCGGCGAGCCCGCGGGCGCGCGAATATCCAGGCCCTTCTGCACGGTGACGGTGTTGAAGCGCGGATTCACCACCTTGCCGAAGCCCACCTCGATGAGGCCCGGCGCGGGGAACGGCAGCTTGCCCTTGAGCGCCCCGAAGCCAGACGTGGCCGGGCCCTCGTTCATGTCCTGGATGACGCGGGTGAGGTCCGCGTCCGCCTGCTCCAGCTCGCGCACCATGCGCCGCGCCAGCTCGGCCTCGCCCTTGATGGCGCCCACCACTTCCTCCAGCGCCTCCTGCTGCGCCCTGGCCAGCGACGCCTGCTCCTTCAGGAAGACGAGCCGCACATCCAGCGAGCCCTGCAACCGGCGCAGCTCGGCCGACGCCTGACGCCGCAGCCGCGCCACCCGCTGCACCGTGCGCAGCAGCCTCAGGTCCTCCTCCAGCGTCGCCCGCAGCGCGCGCGAGCGCCACACCATGGCGGAGAAGTCCTTCGCGCTCAGCAGCACCTCCAGCGGCCGGCGCCTCATCAACCGGTACATGCCCCACAGCCGGGGCGACAGCCGGCGCATCTGCGAGCGCAACATCTCGCGCGTCACGTCGTCCTCGTGCTCGGCCACGGCGAGCCGCTTGCGGAAGACGGACAGGTCCCGCTCCAACGTCTTCACCCGCTGCGAGCTGGTGGCCGCCCGCTGTTCCACCATCTCCAGCACCTCCAGCGCGGACACCTTGCGCGACTCGATGAGCGCGAGCGCCGCCCGCTGCGTGTCCAGCTTCTCGCGGACGGCCGCCTGCTGCGCCGCCTCGTCGAGCGCCGGCTCCCGTGGGGCCTCCTCCTGTTGCGCGGACGGCTGCGCCACCGCCTCGTCCTGCGCGAGGACCGCGGTACCGCCCAGCAGCACCCAGAGGAGGACGAGCCGGCTCATACCCGCAGGAAGCGCCCCACGGCGATGAAGCTCCCGCCCAGCCCCAGCCCGCAGCCCGCGATGAGCAGCTCCAGCGCCAGGCCCCGCTCCAGCACCGACACGCCGCCCCCGGGCCCCACCAGGAAGGAGAAGAGCGAGGACAGGCCCGGCCCCACCAGGTGCTCGAAGGTCACCAGCCCCGCCAGCGCCACCCCGGCTCCGAGCAGCCCCTGGAGGAAGCCCTCGATGAGGAAGGGCGCCTTCACGAAGCGGTCCGTCGCCCCCACCAGCTTCTGGATCTCAATCTCCTCGCGCCGCGCGTAGATGGCGAGCTGGAGCGTCGCGGACACGATGACCACCGTGGCCAGCAGCACCACCACGAAGGCCACCCACCCGCCATAGCGCAGCGCCTTCGAGATGGCCGAGAGCCGCTCCACCGCCTCCTCGCCGTAGTCCACGCCGGTGACGCCGGGCATCGCGCGCAGCTCCTGCGCGAGGGCCTTGAGCGCGCCAGGGGTGCGCCGCTCCTGGGGCACCTCCAGCTCCAGCGAGGGCGGCAGCGGGTTCTCCGGCAGGTGGGACAGGGCCTCGCCCAGGTCGCCCAGCTCCCGCGCCAGCCGCTCGAGCGCGGCCTGAGGGGGAACCAGCGTGGCCCGACCTCCGCTGGTGGCCACCATCCGCTCGCGCAGCACCGCGGCGCCTTCCTCATCGAGCTCGGGCGACAGGTACACCGTCACCTGCACCTCGCCGCCCAGCGAGCCGAGGAGCCCATCCACCATCCGCCCCACGGCCTGTGCCAGCCCCGCGGAGAAGAGGGCGATGGCGATGGTGGTCACCGCGACGAAGTGCACGAAGGGCGCGTGCCGCAGGCCCGAGGCCGCTGAGCGCCAGAAGTAGGCCGCCTTCGCCAGCATGCTCATCCCGCCGCCATCCGCCGGGCGGCCTTCACTCCGTCCTCGTCCGACACGATGAAGCCCCGCTCCAGCCGCAGCGTGCGCTTCTGGTAGCGGGAGATGAGGCTGTGGTCGTGAGTGGCCACCATCACCGTGGTGCCGCGCACGTTCACGTCCATCAGCAGGTCCATGATCTCCAACGTGAGCGCCGGGTCCAGGTTGCCCGTGGGCTCGTCGGCCAGGAGGATGGTGGGGTCGTTCACCAGCGCCCGGGCGATGACGACGCGCTGCTGCTCTCCACCCGAGAGCTTCAGCGGCAACGAGTCCGCCTTGTGCTGCAGGCCCACCAGCTTGAGCATGCGCTGCACGCGGTCGCGTGCCTCGGCGCGGGGCACGCCCAGCACGTCCAGGGCGAAGGCCACGTTGTCCGCCACCGTGCGGTGCGGCAGGAGCTTGAAGTCCTGGAACACCACGCCGATGTTGCGGCGCAGGTAGGGCACGGCCGACTCGCGGATGCGCGCGATGTTCCGCCCGCCCACGAGCACCTGCCCCTTGGTGGCCTTCTCCCCGGCGAAGATGAGCTTCATGAGGGTCGTCTTCCCCGCGCCCGAGGGCCCGGTGAGGAAGACGAACTCGCCCTTCTCCACGTGGAGATTGATGTCCGAGAGGACGGCGGGGTCCCCCGGGTACGCCTTGTAGACGTGAAACATCTGAATCATGGGCGAGGCGATTATGGCCCTGCTCGCGCCCCATGTGCCACGGTGGGCACGTGGCCACGTCCAACTCCCCGAGTGCGACCTCCCCCTCCCCCTCCCGAACCCGCCGGGTCGGGCTGCTCGCCGGGCCGCTCGCCGCCGCGGCCCTCCTGCTCGTCCCCTCGGGGCTCCACACGGTGCCCGGCCTGGGGCACCGCCCGGCCGCCGCCGCCGCCGTGGCCGCCTGGATGGCCCTCTGGTGGTTCACCGAGGCCGTCCCCATGGCCTGGACGGCCCTGCTCCCCCTCGTCCTCTTCCCCACCCTGGGCGTCTTCGACACTGGCAGCCTGCCCGCCGCCCTGGGCCACGCCGCCCAGCCCTACGTGGACCCCTATATCTTCCTCTTCCTCGGGGGCATGGCCCTGGGCGCCGCCCTGGAGCAGTGGAACCTGCACCGCAGAATCGCCCTGATCATCATGCGCGCCATCGGCACCGCCCCCCAGCGGCTGCTGCTCGGCATGCTGGTGGCCACCGCCTCCGTCTCGCTGTGGATCTCCAACACCGCCACCGCGGTGATGATGGTGCCCATCGGCATGGCGCTCATCGCCCAATTGGAGACCTCCGAGGGCCGCCGGCTGGGGCACTTCGGCGCCGCGCTCATGCTGGGGGTGGCCTACGGCTCCAACGTGGGCGGCATCGGCACGAAGATCGGAAGCCCCACGAACTCCGTCTTCGCGGGTGTGGCCTCGCGGCGGCTGGGCGTGGAGGTGGGCTTCGTCGAGTACATGGTG
>NZ_DASVWK010000409.1:0-3322 GCF_036389735.1 Archangium sp.
GCCCGGTACACCTTCGCCATCCGCGCGAAGTGCGCGAGGGACTCCGTGTCCGAGTACACCTGCGCGTTGCGCTCGGGGATGTTGCCCTCGTGCGTGCGGAACACCGGAGTGAAGGCCGCCACCTCCGTCCAGCGCTTCAGCAGCTCCGGGCTCCGGTGGTAGTTCTGGAGCGGGTTGTCGATGGTGGTGTACCCGCCGATGTCCGCGTGGTTCAGGCTGAAGCCCGACAGCCCGCCCGTGAGCAGCCCCGTCAGCGCGCTCTCGAGGCCATCGGACTCGTCCCAGCTCACGAGCTGGTCCCCCAGCCAGAAGAGCGTGGTGTGCCTCGGGCTGCGCGTGAAGCCCGAGCGCATGAAGAAGACCACGTCCTCCCCACGCCCCACCTCCTCGATGAGCTCGCGGTTGAGCTTCGCCCACTCCTCGGGGTACGCGTTGTGGGCCTGTCGCGCGTCGCCGTCGGCCAGCCGCGCGTCGTAGGGCAGGGCCTCGCCGAAGTCCGCCATCCACCCCGAGGCCCCTACCGCCAGCACCTCGTCGCGAAGCACGTCCTTCATCCACCGCCGGGCCTCGGGGTTCGTCAGGTCCACCAGGCCCGCGGAGAACGAGGTGTTCTGGATGAGGTACGGCGCGTCCCCAGCGGTGCGCACGAGGTAGCCGCGCTCCTTGGCCTCGGCGAAGAGGTTGCGCCGGTACGAGGGCTTCTGCCCCTCCACGTCCGCGAGGAAGGGATTCACGTACGTCATCACCCGGATGTCCCGCGCCTCCAGCGAGCGCACCAACTCGGGCCACTCGGGGTAGCGCTCCGGGTCCAGCTCCCAGTTCCACCACAGCTGCTTGCCGAAGCTGGTGACACGCTGGCCCACCCAGTCCTGGAGCCAGAAGGCCGCCACCGGCACGTCCTGCTCCTCCAGCTTCGCGAGCACCTCGCGCACCTTGGCCGTGCCCCCCTGCATGCCCAGCACCGCGCCCCCGAGAATCCAGTCCGGCAGCCGGCGCATCCGGCCGGCGTAGGCCGTGTACTCCTCGATGAGTTCCAGCGGCGTGGTGCCCGAGAGGATGCGCCCCCGCATGGTGGAGGAGAAGAGCTCCACGGTGATGCGCTCGTCGTCGCGCAGGTCGAAGGTGGAGACCTCGGTGTTCTCCAGGAAGAGCGAGCGCAGGCGGCTGGTGAGGTAGTGGGGCACGGCCGCGTAGGTGGTGTGCCCGTTGCCCCCGGCGCCCGCGGTGAGGTCCGCCCCGAGGGTAATGGGGAAGGCGCCCCGGCCGATGCCCTGCTCGGAGACGAGGATGGGGACGCGCAGGCCCTTGTGGTCGAACCAGCTGAACTGCTCGCCGAAGCCGTAGACGCCCTCGTCCTCCTCGGACGCCTGCGTGAGGGCCACGCGGTTGTAGCGCGGGTCCTTCACCTCCAGCGTGAAACCGAGCTGCCGGGGGGCCGCGCTGGTGAAGCGCAGGCTGTAGCCCACCTCGCCGTCCCGGCAGGACAGGGTGCCCGTCACCTCCACCGTCCCCGGGCCCTGCTCGCCGAGGCCCGTCACGCGCTGGTCCACGCAGCGCTCCTCCAGTGCGTCCTTCACGGAGAACAGGCCCCGGGACTCGTGCACCGTCTCCGTGCCGCGGCCGGCCGTCACGAAGGCGCGCCCGGGGAGACTCTCCCAGACGGTGCGACCGCCGTGCTCGATGCGAAGTACGGGCGCCTCGCCTCCCGTCCACCGGAGCGCGAAGGCGTCGGCCTGGAGCGAGAGGGGGCTGTGCAGGCCGGGCGCGGACAGCGTGCCGGGCTCGAGGTCATTCGAGCCGCAGGCGGCGCACAGCAGCAGGGAGAGGCAGAGGAGGCGGAGAGGGCAGGGGGCTCGCACGGGGCGAGCCTATGCGAGGGCTACGGTTTGTCGCCCTGGAGGGCGCTGGTATCGGGGAGGGCCCGCTTCTCCACCTGGGAGATGAGGTCCCCGGCGAACCGCTCGCTGAACCCGGCGATGAAGGCGATGGTGATGTAGAAGTAGATGGCCTTGCCCTCGGGCACCACCACCGCGGGCACCAGTCCCGCGTTGAGGAGGCCGTAGCAGAACAGGGCGAAGAACATCCCGATGAGGGGCTTGAAGAAGCCGAAGAGCACCAGGGCGCCGGGCTTCTCGCTATAGCGGCTGTTGAAGTCCTGGAGCCGCACCATGATGCTGGTGACGCTCCCGAGCGCCCCGACGATGGTGATGAGCACGAGGTCCTCGACCAGCAGGCCCATCGCCATGGTGCGCCCGCCCCAGTGCATCAGCTTCGGAATCGCCCAGAGGGCCATCGGCGCGACGAAGTACGCGAAGAGGCCGAGCCCCATCACCACGAGGATGGCCGGCGAGGCCCGCTGCCAATGGGACAGTCGCAGGGGGGAGTTCTCTTCCCGGATGGCCTTCTTCAGCACCTCCTTGAGCTCCCGCGCGTAGGTGAAGTTCGGCTTGGCTCCCAGCAGCGCCCGCACGGCCGAGCGCAGCATCTGGAGCTGCGTGGGGCCGAGCTGCCCCATTGTGTTGGGAATCAACATCACCAACTCCGCGAGCTCCTGCTGAAGCTCCTGGGCGACCTCTCCGGCCAGCACCTGCTCGACCCGGGTGGCCAGCTCCGTGCCCAGGGCGCTGTCGAGCTCGGGAGACGCCTGTCCCGAGCCGAAGGGGTTGGTGGCCATGGGCAGCGTGGAGAGCCCCTGGGCCAGCTTCTGGACCGTGTTCGCCTCGGCGGGCCCCGGTGCCGGCTCCAGGCCCGGCTCGTTCGCGGTTGCTACCCCGTTGGGGGTGGGCTCGTTCGCGGTGCTCATGGTGCGAATCTAGCATCAACCTGGAGGTGCTGGACGGGCAGCCCCGCGCTCCGTCCCAGGTCGACGTACTCGCGCATCATCAAGCGTGTCTGCTCGCCTACCTTGGTGAAGTGGACCCGGAGGTAGGTCTCCAGGTCCATGGGCACGAGCCGGGCCGCCAGGGGCAGGACCGCCTTGAACAGGGCGGGGCGCAGGAGCGGCAACACGGCCGAGGCACTGCCCTTGGTGCGCCAGGCGGCGATCCGCACCGCTTCCCGCGCGGCCTGGTGGACCCGCTCCAGCGAGTCCCGCTCGAGGAACCGCTCGAAGCTCCAGCCCGCCGCTTCCAGCCCAGCGATGAAGACGGTCAGCACGGCGGTGGGAATCGCCGCGGCGCGGAGCGTGTCGGGATGGCGCGCGGCCGGATAGCCACCGGCCTTCAGCGTCCGGCTCACCTCCTGGAGTCGCTCCGGGGGCCCGCTGAACAGGCCTCGCGCCATCGGGGGGAACCAGAACGCCGTGCCCGGCTTCGGGACCGGG
>NZ_DASVWK010000410.1:0-7353 GCF_036389735.1 Archangium sp.
CGACTACCAGCCAAACCATCCAGGTGGGTGCCGACAGTCTTTTCGTCATGTTCTGGCCAATTCCATACAGGAAGGGAATGGATTGATGACAACAGGACGGAAGTGTCCACGCCATCCCCTCGAACAGTACCCAGGTCAGACTGGTGACGCCGCTGAAGCCAATCAACCCAGCCTCGAAGGCCGCTTGAACATCCAGCAATGTCAGACAGGGCCTGTAGACCAGGAGGGGCACGATCAGCACGGCTGGGGGCAAACCATGGCGAAGGCGCATCTTTTCAGCGACAACTTCAACGACAACAGCTTGGACACGGCGAAGTGGTTCAACTTTGGCCAGACCCAGGAGGTCAATCAGCGTGTTGAAGTCCGGCCCCCGCCCAACCGCTCGGGTGGGAGCTACTCCGGGTATTCGTCCAAGGTCCTGCACGATCTGACCGGCTCATTCGTCGAACTCGAGGTCGTCCAGGTTCTCAATCAGGTGCCCAATGCGACGGACACCTTGCTCAGCGTGGGCAGCAATGACGACAACAGGGTGCTGATCATCGTCAACACCGGCTCGATTCGCTGCGTTCAGGTGGTCGGGGGGGTCGTAACGCCGCTCGCGGTCTGCGCGTACGATCCGGCGGCGCACCGCTGGTGGCGGCTGCGCGAGACCCAGGGCACGACCTGGTGGGAGGTGTCTCCCGATGGCGAGCGGTGGACCACGCTCTTCAGCAAGGCCAACCCCGTGAGCCTCACCTCGTGCAAGCTCGTGTTCGGCGCGGGGACCTACCAGCCCCTCCCCAACCCGGGAGTGGCCATCTTCGACTCGTTCAACACGCCCACGGCCAGCCCGTCCCGGAGGGTGGAGGAGCGGCGCCTGAGCGCGCTGGGCACTCGCGAGAAGGCCGCGAAGCTGGCCGCCTCACGCTCCCACCCCGAGCACGCCAACAACAACGACGAGGTGAACTACCCGTCCCAGTCCTTCATTGGCAACTACTCCAAGGCCCTGCGGCATGACGCGGTGGGAGACCCCGAGCCCGTCTCCTACGGCTCGCTGCTGCGCGCCCTGCAGAGCCGCGACCCCGGGGACTTCGAGGAGATCCTCCAGCCTCCGAACGCCAAGAAGCTGACCAACCCGCAGGCGGGCTTGGCCTTCGACCTGGAGGCGCCGGACACCCAGGCGGTGACGCAGCCGCCCGCGCCGCGCTTCGACTCCGAGCAGACGGCCGCGGAGATGGGGGAGTTGTACTGGATGGCGCTGGCGCGCGACGTGCCCTTCATCAACTACGCCACCGAGGCCGGCACCGCCGGCAGCCTCCTGGCCCAGGCCATCGGCTCGCTGAACACCGAGTTCCCCTGGTTCGGTGGCACGGTGCCTGTCACGGCGCAGAACCTGTTCCGGGGCATCTACCCCGGAGAGCAGGTGGGCCCGTACGTGTCGCAGTTCCTGCTCAAAGGCAACGTCGATCCGCGCAAGCCGGACGGGCAGGGGAGGGATGCCGCCGAGGGCTACATCACCTACGGCTCGCAGGTCATCGACCAGCGGCAGTGGACGGTGAAGGGCTTCCCGGAGCTGGGGGCGAACGCAGACTACCTGACGAACTTCACGGACTGGCTGCAGGTGCAGGACGGCCGGGACGATCGGGGCAAGGATCAGTTCGACCTGACGCGACGCCGGTTCATCCGCAACCTGCGGGACGGGGCCAACTACGTCCACTTCGACCAGGTGGTGAACGCGTGGTGGAACGCGGCCTTCTACCTGCTGTCCGAGCCGCGCGGGAACCAGAACATGGGCAACGCGGCGGGAACGGGCCGTCCGCAGGTGGACATGGAGATCTCCTTCAATCGGGGCAACCCGTACGACCCGCCGGGCACCGCGGAGGACGCGCGCAAGCAGGTGGGCTTCGCCACCTTCGGCCCGGTGCACCTGCTTCAGGTGCTCATCGAGGTGGCGGGGCGTGCCGGGCGGTCGGTGTGGTGGCAGAAGTGGGGCGTGCACCGGCGGCTGCGTCCCGAGGAGTACGGCGGGCGCGTGGACAACCACCTCAATGTCCCCTCCCGGCGCACCTACCCGCTGCACACGTCCATCACCGCCTCGCTGTCCACGGGAGGGCTGGCTCCGTACTTCCCGGAGCGCTACGGCTCGTACCTGCTGCCCCAGGCGTACCCGGAAGGCTGCCCCACGCACCCGGCCTATGGCGCGGGGCACGCCTCCATCTCCGGCGCGTGCGCCACCATTCTCAAGGCGTTCTTCGACGAGAGCGCGCCCATTGAGAGCCCGATGGTGGCCAACGCGGACGGCACGGCGCTGGTGGGCTACACGGGCGCGGATGCGGCGCAGCTGACCGTGGGAGGCGAGCTGAACAAGTTGGCTGGCAACATCTCCCTGTTCCGCAACGCGGCGGGCGTGCACTGGCGCAGCGACTACACCGAGTCGCTGCCCCTGGGCGAGGCGGTGGCCATCGGGCTGCTCCAGGAGATGAGCCTCACCTTCAACGAGGATGACGCCTTCTTCCAGTTCACCCGGTTCGACGGCATCACCGTCCGCATTTCCAACGGAGTCGTGGAGCCGCTCGTCTACTGACCGTCTCGATACGAACGGGGAGCACGAACGAGCAGGGGCCCTAGGAGATCGGTCGGGGCTGGTCCGGTGTTTGCTGACAGTGGGGGGCATGAACACGTGCTCCCTGCTGTCCGCTCCGTTGCTCCTGGGTGTCCTGCTGGTCGGCTGCGGTGAATCGCCCTCGGAGGAGGGCCCTGGCTTCGAGCCCTCCTCGAAGGATGTGGTCTCCGCTCCCCCAGCGCCGCCTCCGGGGACTCCGGTGCCGCCGGTCGTCGTGAGCCCGGCGCCGCCTACCCCGGCCCCGGAGCCGTCCCCGCTCCGGATTCCCCTTCCAGTGGAGCTGCGGGAGTCGGGCGCCACTGTCATGGTCACGCGCCTGCATATGTCCCGTCCGCCCCAGGAATCCGTGACGCGGGTCCCGCCGGGGACTCAGGAATTCGAGGTCCAGGGCACCTCGGGTGAGATCCTCGCCGTGACCCTGCTGAGCCCGGCCGGCGAGCTGGTGGATGCGGTGATGGTGAGGGCGGAGGACTCCCACCGGGTGTCGCGGAAGCCTCACTCCCGCGTCCTCCGGGTGCCCGAGGAGTACGCGACCCTCCAGGCCGCGGTGGACGCCGCGAGCGCCGGAGACGCCGTGCTCGTGGCGCCGGGCACCTATACCGAGACGGTGCGCCTCAAGAGCGACCTCCGGCTGTTCGGCAGCGGCGCGGCGTGGACCGTGCTGGAGGGAGGGGGGGCGCCCGTGAAGCTCCTCGACTTCTCGGGGGCCACCAACGTGGTGGTGGCCGGGTTCACGTTCCAGAACGTGGGCCGGGGCAACGTGTGCGACGACGACGCCACCGCGACGTACTGCGCGGGCCCCTGGTACTCGGCCGCCCTCTACGCGGATGGCCATTTCGAGCGGGGGGAGGATCCGACGTCGGCGCTCGTGACGCACAACGTCTTCCGCGGCAACTCCATCGGGGTGCTGCTCTACTACTACGCGCGCGCGGTGGTGCGGAACAACGTCTTCGTGGGCAACGACAACGGGCTCGTGACCAATCACTTCAATGGCGAGTCGCTCGTGGCCAACAACGTCTTCTGGGAGAACTCCCGGCAGGCCATCGTCAGCGATGGGGCCTACCTGGACGTCCTCAACAACGTGGTGGCCCACTCGGGGGTGGGCGTCCACCACGCGTACATCCAGGCGGGGCGCGCCCGCTGCAACCTGTTCTTCCAGAATGACGCCCACCTCCAGGAGCGGTTCCTCGTGCCGCCCTGGTTCGAGCTCGGCCAGCAGGGCAACGTCGAGCGGGATCCGCTCTTCCTCCTCCCCGAGGAGGGCGTCTTCCGCCCGTCGTTCGACTCTCCGTTGCTCGATGCCGGGTGCCTCGGGGCGTCCGAGCCCGAGGCGGACGGGACGCCCGAGGACGTGGGCGCCTACGGGGGCCCGTTGGGCGTCTGGCAGTGAGGCTGGCGGCCCCCGCTACCGGCCGTTGAGCAGCTCCGGCAGCTTCTCCGTGAGATCCAGGTGGGTGGCGGCGTACTCCAGCATCCGCCGCTCCTTGCGATCGATCCGCCCATCCACGAGCGCCATGTCGACGATGTGGCGCAGGAAGACCTCGGCCTCGGGGGTGCCTCGGGGCACGAGCCGGGTGAAGAGTTGGGGGCCCGAGTTGAGGGCCATCTCCACGTTCTTCCAGGGCACGCTCCAGCGGCGGGCGCACAGTTCCAGCAGCTTGCGCTCGGCGGGCTCCACCGCGCCGTCCGAGGCGGCGATCGCCGCCATCATGTAGAGCAGGCGCTGGCGCTCCTGGGGATCGGCGATGACGTCATCCCCGTGCGGCTGGACGGAGGGAGCCGCCGCGACGGCCGCCGCGGGCTCGCGGACCCTGTTGCGCCTCTGGGCGGTCTGGGTGGTATCGAAGCGCCGTTGCGCGCGGGCATCCCAGGCCTCGAAGGGATCCGCCGAGGCCAGCACCCAGTCCCGCTCGCCGGTGCCGAGCGGTGTGGAGCAGTAGTCGCAGGTGACGGCGGCCGAGTCCGTCAGGGGCGCGTTGCACTGGGGGCAGCGGTTGGTGGACATGCCGTTGTCCGTGTTGGTGCGGGCGCCGTGCTTGCGCAGGAGGGTGAAGACCCAGCGCTGCGGCAGGGTGGGCAGGGCAGGGGGGCGCTCCTTGGCGGGGCCCACGCCCATGCGAGCGCTCCAGCGCACCTCCACGTGGGCCCGGTCGAAGCCGTCCTGTCCCAGCTCGAAACCGCGGGTGATGACGCCGCCCACCGCGCACTCGAGGAACACCTTGCGCTGGCCCTGCTTGCGCAGACTGGAGAACTCCTCATCCAACCGGCCGAGGGCCTCGGGGCTGGCCACCTTGTGCAGGCGCGCCGTGGTGGCGTGGCTCTGCGCGTCCACCCACTTCCAGAACAGCAGCGAGGTGCGGTCCTCGAGGATCTCCAGGTTGAGGGCCGGGTCGGCCTCGCGGGCCTCGCGCAGGTTGTCCACCTGGGCCCAGTGGCGCACGTGCTCGATGCCCTGGGTGATCTCCGAGAGTGTCCAGTCGTAGTTGCCCGAGTTGACGATGGCGCCGCAGAACTCGCACCGGTTGGCCGCGCCGCCCTGGAACGGGGCGCCGCAGTTGGGGCACTTGCCCTGGAAGAGATCCGCGCCGATGCGTGTCTGGACTCCGGGCTTGCGCACGAAGGACCAGACCTCGGTGAAGGCCTCCGGCGGGACACGCTTCGCGGCGGCGATGGCCTCGGCCACGGAGGCGGTGGCGGGCACGTCGGTGTCGCGCATCCGGGCACGCACGCGCAGGTGCACGGTGTCGAACCACTCGCTCTGCTCCAGGCCAATGAGCTGCACGTCCATCACGTCGATGTCGGTGATGGCATCGCGCACGCCCTGGTCCTTCATGAGCTGGAGCTGGACCTCGAAGCGCTGGAACGTGGCGTCCGACAGGAAGGGCCGCACCGGGGACATGTCCCGCTTGAACCAGGCCTCCTGGAGCTCCACGAAGAGCTGCCGCGTCTTGTCGAGCAGCGGCTGGAGCTCGAACTGGGCGTCCTTCAAGCGCAGCGCGTTGACCCAGCCCTGGACGTCCCGGGTGGAGACGCTGGTGCGCTGCTCGGCCTCGCGCTGCTGGAAGGCGCGCTGGGTGGCCCCGGTGGGGTGGAGGTTGCGCTTGTAGAAGTGCCAGCCGACCACCCAGATCCCGATCAGCGGCAGCATGATGTGGGGATAACGGAAGGTGAGCCGCACCACCCAGTAGATGAGCTCGATGGGGACGCTGCCTCCTCCACCGCCGGAGTCCCGGTCACTGGAGGGGGCCTGGTAGTTCTCGCCGCCACCACCGCGGGCGAGGGCGACGAGGGGGACGAGCAGCACGGGCCCGAGGCCAAGAAGCAGCCAGGGCGCCCAGCGGGCGAGGGATCGTGTGGACGCGGTGCGCATCGCCAGGAACAGTAATCGTTTCCACCTTGTCAGGCCCGAGGAGTCGCCGCAGGCTGGGGGTTCGATTGGTGGCCCGGTGTAGGGCCCGGTAAGGGAGCGCGCACATGGCGGAATTCAAGGTCGACGCACGAGGACCCATCGAGATCTGGACCATCGACGGCGAGGGGCGGCGCAACGCGATCAGCCGGGCGATGTTGAAGGAGCTGGAGGAGATGGTGGCGCGGGTGTCGCGCGGTCACGACACGCGGGCGGTGGTGGTGACGGGGGCGGGGGACAAGGCGTTCTGCGCGGGGGCGGACCTGAAGGAGCGCTCCACGATGGGCGAGCCGGAGGTGAGGGCCTTCCTGGACGGGCTGCGGCGCACCTTCCGGGCCATCGAGAAGAGCGACTGCGTGTTCATCGCGGCCATCAACGGGGCGGCCTTCGGCGGGGGGACGGAGCTGGCGCTCTCGTGCGATCTGCGGGTGGCGGCGCCGGCGGCGGAGCTGGGGCTGACGGAGGTGAAGCTGGGCATCATCCCCGGAGGCGGAGGGACGCAGCGGCTGTCGAGGCTGGTGGGGCCGGGCAGGGCGAAGGATCTGATCCTCACCGGGCGGAGGCTGAACGCGGCCGAGGCCTTCAGCATCGGGCTGGTGAACCGGCTGGCGCCCGAGGGGCACCTGGTGGACACGGCCTACTCACTGGCGGAGAGCATCGTGGAGAACGCGCCGCTGGCGGTGGCCACGGCCAAGCACGCCATCGACGAGGGCCTGTCGCTGGAGCTGGACGAGGCGCTCGCGCTGGAGCTGCGCCAGTACGAGAAGGTGCTGGCCACCGAGGACCGGCTGGAGGGCCTCAAGGCCTTCGCCGAGAAGCGAAAGCCCGTCTACAAAGGCCGTTGAAGGAGGGCAGGGGCGCATGTGGGCCTCGCGGGTACAGGGGGCCCTCTTCGCACTCGCCTCCGCTTCGTCCTTGCGAATCCTCCGAAGGTGCGCTTGAACGTCCAACCCCCCATCTTTCGAGCCTCGAGAAGAGCGTGGCATGTGGCTGCTCGGCATGGATCCTGCTGAACCGTTCTCGACAGGTGGGTGCTCCATCACTACGCTTCTTGCCCTGTCGGAGTGGACCACTCGGACATCCTTGAGGAGGCAGTCATGACGAGTGCCGCTTCGCAGTCGGACTTCAACCCGTTCAGCCCCGAGAACCTCCGCAACCCCACCCAGTTCGACAAGATGCTCCGAGATCAGGATCCGGTGCACTGGTCGGACGTGGCGCACGGTTGGCTCGTCACGCGTTACGACGACGTGGTGAACGGCCTTCGCGATTCGCGCTTGAGCGCCGATCGGATGATCTTCCTCGTGTACCAGCTCGCGGGTCGGGCGGATCAGTCGATCATCTCGGA